>NZ_JAYGQQ010000003.1:0-473359 GCF_035012785.1 Xanthomonas sp. WHRI 8932A | reverse complement strand
CTGCTTCTGCTTCTGCTTCTGCTTCTGCTTCTGCTTCTGCTTCTGCTTCTGCTTCTGCTTCTGCTTCTGCTTCTGCTCCTGCTCCTGCTTCTGCTCCTGCTCCTGCTTCTGCTCCTGCTCCTGCTCCTGCTCCTGCTCCTGCTTCTGCTCCTGCTTCTGCTCCTGCTTCTGCTCCTGCTCCTGCTCCTGCCCCTGCTCCCGCTCCCGCTCCCGCTCCCGCTCCCGCTCCCGCTCCCGCTCCCACCATCTATCAGCCACGCAACTGCCTGCGTCACTCCCTTCTCCCGCATGCGGGAGAAGGTGCCCGAAGGGCGGATGAGGGAAGCCCTACAGAGCCAAAAAAAGGCCACCCGAAGGTGGCCTCTCTCAACTCGCCGACTAGCTCTCAGCGAGTACTTACTTCACCAGCGCAGCAATCGCCGCACCCAGATCGCCCGGCGAACGGACGGTCTTGACGCCAGCGGCTTCCATCGCCGCGAACTTGCCTTCGGCGGTGCCCTTGCCGCCCGATGCGATCGCACCGGCGTGGCCCATGCGCTTGCCGGCCGGAGCCGACGCACCGGCGATGAAGCCGACCACCGGCTTCTTCACGAACTGCTTGATGTACTCGGCACCGGCTTCTTCGGCGTCGCCGCCGATCTCGCCGACCATGATGATGCCTTCGGTCTGCGGGTCTTCGTTGAACAGCTTGAGGCAGTCGACGAAGTTCAGGCCGTTGATCGGGTCGCCGCCGATACCGATACAGGTGCTCTGGCCCAGGCCCACTTCGGTGGTCTGCTTGACCGCTTCATAGGTCAGGGTGCCCGAACGCGACACGATGCCGATCTTGCCCGGCTTGTGGATGTGGCCCGGCATGATGCCGATCTTGCACTCGCCCGGGGTGATCACGCCGGGGCAGTTCGGCCCGATCAGCACGGTGCCCGGATGCGAGCGGGTCAGCACGTTCTTGACGCGCAGCATGTCCAGCACCGGGATGCCTTCGGTGATGCAGACGATGACCTTGATGCCGGCCGCAGCCGCTTCCAGGATCGCGTCGGCCGCATACGGCGGCGGCACGTAGATCACCGACGCATCGGCGCCGGTGTTCTGCACGGCGTCGGCCACGGTGTTGAACACCGGCAGATCGATATGCGTGGTGCCGCCCTTGCCGGGGGTCACGCCGCCGACGACCTGGGTGCCGTACTCGATCATCTGAGTGGCGTGGAAAGTGCCCTGCTGGCCGGTGAAGCCCTGCACGATCACCTTGGTGTTCTTGTTAATCAAAACGGACATGGATAGTTCCTTCGGTGTCGTGAATCAGGCGGCGTTCTTGACAGCTTCAACGACCTTCTTGGCACCGTCGTTGATGTTGTCGGCCGGGATGATGGCCATGCCACTGTCGCGCAGCAGCTGCTTGCCTTCTTCCACGTTGGTGCCTTCCAGGCGCACCACGACCGGAACCTTGACGCCCACTTCCTTGACCGCAGCGATGATGCCTTCGGCAATCATGTCGCAGCGGACGATGCCGCCGAAGATGTTGACGAAGATGCCTTCGACCTTGGCCGAGGACAGGATCAGCTTGAACGCCTCGATGACGCGCTGCTTGTTCGCACCGCCGCCCACGTCCAGGAAGTTCGCCGGCTCGCCGCCATTGAGCTTGATGACGTCCATGGTGGCCATGGCCAGGCCTGCGCCATTGACCATGCAACCGATGTTGCCGTCCATGGTGACGTAGTTGATGTCCAGCTCCGAAGCGGTCACTTCGGTCTCGTCTTCCTGCGTCTTGTCGCGCATGGCGATCAGCTGCTTCTGACGGAATGCGGCGTTGTCGTCGCTGTCGAACTTGCCGTCCAGCGCGTACAGGTTGCCGTCGTCCAGGATCGCCAGCGGGTTGATTTCAACCAGCGCCAGGTCCTTTTCGTTGAACAGGCGGTACAGGTTCACCATGATGCTGGCGAACTGGCCGGCCTGCTTGGCGTTGAGGCCGAGCTTGAAGCCGAAATCGCGACCGTGGTAGCCCTGCACACCTTCGACGAAATCGACATTGAGCGAGTGGATCAGCTCCGGCGTTTCGGCAGCGACCTGCTCGATCTCCACGCCGCCTTCGGACGAGGCGATGTAGGTGACGGTCTTGGTGCCGCGGTCGACCAGGATCGACAGATACAGCTCCTTGACGATCTCGCCGGCGGTGGTCACCAGCACCAGGTTGATCGGAAGCTCGACGCCGGCGGTCTGGTAGGTCGACATCTTGGTGCCGAGCATCTTGGCCGCTGCGGCCTTCACATCGTCGGTGGTCTTGCAGAACTTGACGCCGCCAGCCTTGCCGCGGCCGCCCGCGTGGATCTGCGCTTTCACCATCCAGGGGCCCTTGCCCAGGGAATTGGCGACTTCAACCGCTTCGTCCGGGGTCGCTGCGACCTTGCCGGCCGGAACGGGGATGCCGTACTCGGCAAGCAGCTGTTTTGACTGGTATTCGTGGAAATTCATGCGTCACCGTGGGAAAAGGAAACGACCGCTGCGTGTAACGCAGACCGCCGGGGCGGCACGTCGAAAGACGCGAACGGGCCGCCTATTGTGGCCGACCACGCCGTGCGGCGCAAAATTCGCAGGCATTGCCCGTCCGATCGCCGCGCTTGCGCGCCGCCCGACAATGTGCGCACGCGCTGTGCCCAGGACCGCACCTGCCTATACTCGCGGCTTGTTACGGCGGGGAATCGGCTTGACCTCCATTGCATCGCTCATCGCCCGGGTGCAGTCCGCGCCGCAGCGCGAGCTGTACTTCTTTTCGTTGTACCGGGTGCTGGTGGCCGGGCTGATCGCCGCATTGGTGTTCAGTCCCTTGTCCGACGCCATTCCCGAGCCGCGCTACCCGCGTCTGGCTGCCGGAGTGGCGATCGGCTACCTGTGCATGGCCATCCCGCTGTTGTTCTGGGGCCGCAGCGAACGCCGGCTGACCGCCACCGTGTTGTGCGCGGTGGTGGCCGACATCCTCGCCGCCACCCTGGCCACCCACGCCCTGCCCGGCGCCAGCGCCGGCATCGCGATGATGCTGCTATTCAATGTCGCCGCCGCCTCGATTCTGCTACGGCTGCGCTACGGCATGAGCGTGGCGGTGCTCGCCAGCATCGCCATCGTGCTCGAATATCTATGGACGCTGCTCGAAGGCGGCGCCACCCGCCCGCTGGCCGAGCTGGCGATGTTTGCCACCAGTTACGTGGCGGTGGCCTACATCTGCCAGCAGATCGCCGCGCGCGCGCGCAGCAACCAGGTGCTGGCCGAAGAACGCGGCGCGCAGGTCGCCAATCTGTACGAGATCAACGAGCTGATCATCCGGCGCATGCGCACCGGCGTGCTGGTGGTCGACACGCATAACCGCATCACCCTGGCCAACGAAGCGGCACTGGCACTGCTTGGCGATGGCGACCAACGCAATGCGCCGGCGGATCTGTCGCTGGCCGCGCTCACCCCGGAGCTGGCACGCAGGCTGCAGCGCTGGCGCAGCGGCTGGCGACAGGAAGAAGCGCCGCTGCAACTCGGTGCCGACCGTCCGGAAGTGCAGCCGCGCTTTGTGCGCCTGCTCGCCGACAGCGACCTGGTGCTGGTGTTTCTGGACGATGCCACGGTGGTCTCGCGCCGCGCCGAATCGCTGACCTTGTCGGCGATGGGGCGGTTTTCGGCCAGCCTGGCCCACGAGATCCGCAACCCGCTGGCCGCGATCAGCTACGCCTCGCAATTGCTGGAAGAATCCCCCGACATCGGCGATGCCGACCGCCGCCTGCTGCAGATCATCCATCAGCAGTGCCAGCGCACCAACGGCATCGTCGAAAGCGTGCTCGGACTGGCCCGTCGCGAACGCGCCAGCCCGGAAAACCTGGATCTGGCCGCATTCGTGCGCCGCTTCGTGGTCGAATATCGGCAGACCCTGTCGATGGAAACCGACATCCTGGAGGCCAGCATCCAGGGCAGCTCGGTACATGCCCTGGTCGACCCCAAGCACCTGTATCAAATTCTCACCGCCCTGGTCCATAACGCGCTCAAGTACGGCCGCGTCATGGACGAACCGGCTCGGGTAAAGCTGCGCGTGGAGCGGCAGGAGCGCATGGCGGTGATCGATGTCGTCGATCGTGGCCCCGGCATCCCGGAGACGGTGGCCGCGCAACTGTTCCGCCCGTTCTACACCACCTCCGAACACGGCACCGGGCTCGGCCTGTACATCGCCCAGGAGCTGTGCCGCGCCAACCAGGCGCAACTGGACTATGTACCGGTTCCCGGTGGGGGGGCGTGTTTCCGGATTGCCTTGCAGGGGCCTAATAACTTGCAGGGTAAGAGCAACTAACAGAAGGACTGCGCACCCGCCAGGCAGACGCGGCCGGTGCTCGAAGTCGGCATGTATCACTACTCGTACGCGCCGTTTCCCCCGCGCCTTCCGCGCCCCACCTGACGTGCTCGCTATGTTTTGTGAGCTGCTCTAAGTGAGTTTGCCGATTCGGGCGTTTCGCGATTGCGTGTGTGGGCAGCGCTGGTTCGCCGCTGCTTTATTGCGCGTGGGCATGCGTCCGATGTGCGGCGACGTCCACACTGCATCTGGTCTATGGGCGATGCTTTCGAGAACAGCATGCCGATGATCAAACGCTTGAAAACGGCTGAAAAAGCAGCTGCCACTCGAACAAAGGGCCGCGTGTGAATCAGATCGCATGTGCCCGGGAAGCGCGCCGAGGCCTTGATGGCCGTCCGACACCTCTGGCCCGCGTCCCGCCCGATCCGTTGAGCCACCCTGCCACGCCATCGTTGCAGGCAATTGTCGATTGTCATCACGCTGGGCTATCGTGCGCACCATGAGCGAACCCAAAAGTGCCCTGGTTGTCGATGACGAGCGTGATATCCGCGAGTTGCTTGTTCTCACCCTGGGCCGCATGGGCCTGCGCATCAGCACCGCCGCAAACCTGGCCGAGGCCCGCGAGCTGCTGGCCAGCAACCCCTACGACCTGTGCCTGACCGACATGCGGCTGCCCGACGGCAACGGCATCGAACTGGTCACCGAAATCGCAAAGCACTATCCACAAACCCCGGTCGCCATGATTACCGCGTTCGGCAGCATGGATCTGGCGGTGGAGGCCTTGAAGGCAGGCGCCTTCGACTTCGTCAGCAAGCCGGTGGACATCAGTGTGCTGCGCGGCCTGGTCAAGCACGCGCTGGAATTGAACAACCGCGACCGCCCTGCACCGCCCCCGCCGCCGCCCGAACAGGCCAGCCGCCTGCTTGGCGATTCGACCGCGATGGAGAGCCTGCGCGCCACCATCGGCAAGGTCGCGCGTAGCCAGGCGCCGGTGTATATCGTCGGCGAATCCGGCGTGGGCAAGGAGCTGGTGGCACGCACCATCCACGAGCAAGGCGCCCGCGCCGCCGGCCCCTTCGTTCCGGTGAACTGCGGCGCCATTCCCGCCGAACTGATGGAAAGCGAGTTCTTCGGCCACAAGAAGGGCAGCTTCACCGGCGCGCATGCCGACAAACCCGGCCTGTTCCAGGCCGCGCACGGTGGCACGCTGTTCCTGGACGAAGTGGCTGAGCTGCCGCTGCAGATGCAGGTCAAGTTGCTGCGCGCGATCCAGGAAAAATCGGTGCGCCCGGTCGGCGCCGCCGGCGAAACGCTGGTGGACGTGCGCATCCTCTCGGCCACGCACAAGGACCTCGGCGACCTGGTCTCCGACGGCCGCTTCCGCCATGACTTGTATTACCGCATCAACGTGATCGAACTGCGCGTGCCGCCGCTGCGGGAGCGCAGCGGCGACCTGCCGCAACTGGCCGCGGCCATCATTGCGCGTCTGGCGCGCAGCCACGGCCGGCCGATTCCGCTGCTGACCCAGTCTGCCCTGGACGCGCTGGACACGTACGGTTTTCCGGGCAACGTGCGCGAGCTGGAAAACATCCTTGAGCGCGCCCTGGCCCTGGCCGAAGACGACCAGATCAGTGCCACCGACCTGCGCCTACCCGCTCACGGCGGCCACCGTCTAGCCGCGACGCCGGGCAGCGCAGCGGTCGAACCGCGCGAAGCCGTGGTCGATATCGACCCCGCTTCCTCCGCCCTGCCCTCCTACATCGAGCAGCTCGAGCGCGCCGCGATCCAGAAGGCACTGGAAGAAAACCGCTGGAACAAGACCAAGACTGCCGCGCAGCTGGGCATCACGTTTCGGGCGCTGCGCTATAAGCTGAAGAAGTTGGGGATGGAGTAGCTGAAAGGCCGGGATTGGGGATTCGGCAGCGGGATTCGTAAAAGCGGGCAGCCGGCTTCGATCATGCTTGCCGGCGAGGTCGCGGTGACTGAAGCGTCGCAAGCGCGGTAGTCGCTGCTAGCGATGGCTAAAACACAAAAAACTGGAAAGTGTGTTTCCCAGGCTATTCCGATTCCCCAATTTAATTTCCGCTCCTTGCCCATGCGGATGATCTCGGACGGGGCGATCATCCCAATGCGCGGCCGTCCTCATACCCAGCAGCGCAACCCCGATAGCAATCCAAAGCTGGCATTTAACCAACCATCAAGCGGACGAAGCGCTGCGGTCGGCGCTCTTTGCAAATCCCCAATCCCGATACCCAATTCCGCGCCCACTCAATCCTTCGTCATCCGATTGATCTCATCCAGGCCGGTCACTCCATGTCAAGCCTTCAACATCGAATGAAGCAGGTCGACGTCGCAGATCTGGGACTCAACTAGCCAAAGATTGGGGCTCTTGCGAATCCCCAATCACGACTCCCGAATCCCCGCTCACTCAGTCCTTCGTCACCCGATTGATCTCGGCCAGGCTGGTTACCCCATGCGAAGCCTTCATCAACGCCGACTGGCGCAGATCGCGGATGCCAACCCTCTGTGCGGCCTCGGCAATCTGCATCGCATTGCCGCCTTCCAGCACGATCGCGCCGATCTCGTCGGTCATCGGCATGACCTGATAGATACCGGTACGACCCTTGTACCCCTCGGTACACTCATCGCAGCCCACCGCCTCATACAGCTCGATGTTCGCGATCTGCTCGGGCGTGAAGCCTTCCGCCAGCAGCGCATGCTCCGGCAGCGTCGACTTACGCTTGCAGTTGTTGCACAGCCGCCGCGCCAAACGCTGCGCGATGACCAGCGTGACCGACGAGGTGATGTTGTACGGCGCAATGCCCATATTCATCAGACGCGCGATGGTCTGCGGCGCATCGTTGGTATGCAGCGTCGACAGCACCATATGGCCGGTCTGCGCCGCCTTGATCGCGATCTCGGCGGTCTCAAGGTCGCGAATTTCGCCGACCATGATGATGTCCGGATCCTGGCGCAGGAACGATCGCAGCGCCGCCGCAAACGTCATGCCGCGCTTGACGTTCTGCTGTACCTGATTCACGCCGGGCAAGCGGATTTCGACCGGATCCTCGGCCGTGGAAATATTGCGTGTCTCGTCGTTGAGAATGCCTAGCGCCGTATACAACGACACCGTCTTGCCCGAACCGGTCGGCCCGGTCACCAGCACCATGCCATAGGGCTTGTGGATCGCATCCAGGAACAGCTTCTGCTGGTCCGCCTCGTAGCCCAGCTTCTCGATACCCAGCTTGGCTGCACTGGCGTCCAGGATACGCAATACCACCTTTTCGCCGAACAGCGTCGGCAGGGTACTCACGCGGAAGTCGATCTGCTTGGTCTTGGACAGGTTGAGCTTGATTCGCCCGTCCTGCGGCACCCGCTTTTCCGCGATATCCAGCTGCGACATCACCTTCAGGCGCGCCGCAATGCGCTGACTCAACTTCACCGGTGCCTTGGCCACGTTCTTCAGCAAGCCGTCGATGCGCAAACGCACCCGATAGTCGTCTTCATACGGCTCGAAATGGATGTCGGAGGCTCCCCGCCTGATCGCATCCACCAGCACCTTGTTGACGAACTTCACCACCGGCGTGTCGTCACCCTTGGCATCGACCCCGGAATCCCCGCCGGCGCCCATGTCCTCGTCCCCGGACGACACATCCAGGTCACCGATGTCGTCATCGTCATTGCCGAGCGATGAACCTAGCGACGCATTACTGGCCTGCCACTGCTCAAGCGTCCGGCGGATCTGGTCCTCATCGACCAGAATCGGCTCGACCACCAGATTAGTGTGAAACTTGATATCGTCCAGCGCCCGGGTCTGGGTCGGGTTGCTCACCCCCACGAACAACCGGTTGCCGCGCTTGAACAGCGGCAGCACCTGGTACTTCTGGAGCAACTCCTCGCTGACCAGCTTGACCGCGTTCTGGTTGGCATCGAAAACAGACACGTCCATCAAGGGCATGCCGAACTCGACCGCATTTGCGGCCGCCAACTGCGAGGCAGAAACGAGCCTTTTCTCCGAGAACCATTGAGGCAATGGGACCTTCGCAAGAGCAGCCTGGTCCATCGCGCTTCGAGCAGCGCCCTCCTCTAGGGCGCCATCCTGCACCAGCCTACGAGCAATTCCGGTAATTCCTACAAGATTTGCAGTCAATGGGATGCTCATCGTTCACCTCAACATCAGTACAGCACTTATAAATCCAACCGCGGCGCGATCAAGCCCCTCATCTGCAGGCTTGAGGCAAATACTTTGCCTGAAGTGTAGTGCCGGACCCATCACACCGCCACACTGTTGAGCCTGCGCCAGACCAGTCAGGTATCAGCTGCAACTGTGAGCTGCGAATGGATTGGCTGGCGCTCTGATTAGCAAACGCTACTGTTATGACACCACCAGCACCGACAGTGACGGACGACACATATTTGCCCTTGATGGTGTCAGCATTCCCTAACCCAGCCTGAGAGTTCGACGTCGGCGAAACGCTTTGAGCCCAGTGAAACTCCTCCACCGCCACCTTGGCACCTGAGGCGAGACTTAAACCTTCCGCCACCTGGGCTCTTATTAGATAATCCTGATATGCAGGCAATGCAATTGCAGCAAGAATGGCGATGATGGCGACCACAATCATCAGTTCAATCAAAGTGAATCCGCGAACCCTCACTTTGCCCCCTTTGAGCTTTACACTCAAGCAGAAGTAAAAAAGCCCCGGACGAGCCGGGGCCTTTCAAAACAACCCGATGTTACGGGGCCGCAGTGCGGCAAGAAGTAGGCAGGTACTTCTGATCAATCGTGGTACCGGCGGTGCAGCCCCAGCTGATCGAACCGTTGTTGTCAGTCGGGGTTAGGACAAGATTCTTGCCACTCAGCTTTGCATTCGTAGCGTTGAACGCTGCGGTGATGATCCCACCCGCTCCCACCGTCACAGACGTCACATACTTTCCCTTGATGTTCGCGGCTGCTTCAAGACCAGCGGCAGCATTGTTGGCCGGGAATGCGCCAGTGTTAGCGAAAGTTTCAGCCACAGCGGTCTTCGCGCCTGAAGCAAGCGAAAGTCCTTCCGACACCTGCGAGCGAGCCAAGTAATCCTGGTAAGCCGGCAAAGCAATAGCTGCCAGGATCGCGATGATCGCTACGACGATCATGAGTTCGATCAAAGTGAAACCATTTTGCTTCTTCATTGTATACGTCCCCTAGAGAGTTGAATGATTCATTTTTGAGTGATTGCTAACTAACGTCACATCTTTTGGCCACACGCGCATCAAAGGCAAGCACAATTCATGCCAACTCACTCTACCGAAGCACGCCCCGAAGCAATGGTTGCAGACAAAGCCATTCCAGGAAAGCGCCTTATTTGACAAATGCGAGTCCGTGACAGAAGTGACGCTGCGGGTCAGATTTTGCCCTTGCCAAGGTCCCAAACAGACCACCGCGCAGCATGCCGAGACAGAGCAAACAAGCTACTATTGCAAAGTGCCGGCCTGGGGATGGCCGTGGGGAAGGCTTATGTCAGTCGCTCGTAGCAACATCAAGAAACAGCCCATTGACCGAAACGTAAACGAGATGGTGCCTTTTGTCTGGGAAGGTACAGACAAACGTGGCATCAAGATGAAGGGGGAGCAGACTGCGCGCAACGCAAACATGTTGCGCGCAGAGCTGAGGCGGCAAGGAATCACGCCGATAGTTGTGAAAACAAAACCTAAGCCGCTTTTTGGCGCCGCTGGCAAAAAGATATCGTCCAAAGATATCGCGTTTTTTAGCCGCCAAATGGCAACAATGATGAAGTCCGGTGTGCCTATCGTCGGCTCGCTAGAGATCATCGGCGAAGGACACAAGAATCCTCGCATGAAAAAAATGGTTGGTCAGGTCCGAAGCGATATCGAAGGCGGATCATCACTTTATGAAGCGATCTCGAGACACCCTGTTCAATTCGATGATCTTTATCGAAACTTGGTGCGCGCTGGCGAAGGAGCAGGCGTCCTTGAAACAGTTCTAGACACTGTTGCAAACTACAAGGAAAACATTGAAGCACTTAAAGGAAAGATAAAAAAAGCCTTATTCTATCCTGCAATGGTGATGGCAGTAGCAATTATTGTTAGCGGCATACTGCTTGTCTTTGTCGTACCTCAGTTCGAAGACGTATTCAAAGGATTTGGAGCAGAACTACCAGCATTTACTCAGATGATCGTTGCAGCTTCACGCTTCATGGTTTCTTATTGGTGGCTTATGCTACTCGTTAGCGCCGCAGCGATTGCCGGATTCATCTTCTCATACAAACGCTCTCCGCGCATGCGACATGGAATGGACAGGCTAGTTTTAAAGGTGCCGGTTATTGGGCAGATTATGCATAACAGCTCAATCGCACGCTTTGCAAGAACAACCGCAGTTACATTCAAGGCTGGCGTCCCGTTAGTTGAAGCGCTAAGCATTGTCGCTGGCGCAACTGGCAATAAAGTTTATGAAGAAGCAGTATTACGCATGCGCGACGATGTTTCTGTGGGATACCCTGTAAACATGGCAATGAAACAAGTCAATCTTTTTCCACACATGGTGGTTCAGATGACGTCTATTGGCGAAGAAGCCGGCGCACTTGATGCTATGCTATTTAAAGTAGCAGAGTATTTTGAGCAGGAAGTAAACAATGCCGTGGACGCATTGAGCAGCCTACTTGAGCCATTAATCATGGTGTTCATCGGCACCATAGTTGGCGGCATGGTGATCGGCATGTATCTTCCAATTTTCAAGCTTGGCTCGGTGGTATAAAGAAGCATGGCATTTCTCGACCAGCATCCCGGTCTCGGCTTTCCCGCCGCGGCCGGACTGGGACTGCTGATCGGCAGCTTCCTGAACGTGGTGATCCTGCGCTTGCCCAAGCGCATGGAGTGGCAGTGGCGGCGCGATGCGCGCGAAATCCTGGAGCTACCGGAGCTATACGAGCCGCCACCGCCGGGGATCGTGGTGGAACCGTCCCATGATCCGGTCACCGGCGACAAGCTCAAGTGGTGGGAAAACATCCCGCTCGTCAGCTGGTTGATGCTGCGCGGCAAGTCGCGTTACAGCGGCAAGCCGATTTCCATTCAGTACCCGCTGGTCGAGTTGCTCACCTCCATCCTGTGCGTGGCCAGCGTTTGGCGGTTCGGCTTCGGCTGGCAGGGCTTCGGCGCGATCGTGCTGAGTTGTTTCCTGGTGGCGATGTCCGGCATCGATCTGCGCCACAAGCTGCTGCCGGACCAGCTGACCCTGCCGTTGATGTGGCTGGGGTTGGTCGGCTCGATGGACAACCTGTATATGCCGGCCAAGCCCGCCCTGCTGGGTGCGGCGGTCGGTTATGTGTCGCTGTGGACCGTGTGGTGGCTGTTCAAGCAGCTCACCGGCAAGGAAGGCATGGGTCACGGGGATTTCAAGCTGCTAGCTGCGCTCGGTGCCTGGTGCGGGCTGAAAGGCATCCTGCCGATCATCCTGATCTCTTCGCTGGTCGGCGCTATCCTCGGCTCGATCTGGCTGGCGGCCAAGGGTCGCGACCGCGCCACGCCGATCCCGTTCGGCCCCTACCTGGCCATCGCCGGCTGGGTGGTGTTCTTCTGGGGCAACGATCTGGTGGACGGCTACCTGCACTTCGCAGGCCTGCGTTGACCGGGGCACGGCGATGAGCGACTTCATCGTCGGCCTCACCGGTGGCATCGCCTCCGGCAAGAGCGCCCTCGCCGCCGAGTTCGAGAAACTGGGCGTGCCAGTCATCGATGCGGATGTCGTTGCGCGACAGGTTGTTGCGCCGGGGCCGATTCTCGATGCCATCACAGAACGCTTCGGCCCCGGCATTTTGTTGCCCGACGGAATACTCAACCGCCAAGCTTTACGCCAAATTGTTTTCGCCGATCCAGCCCAACGGAAGGCGCTGGAGGCAATCACCCATCCTGCCATTCGTGCAGAACTGCAGCGCGCCGCACAGGAAGCTTCGGCCCCTTATACGATCGTCGCAATTCCCCTGCTGACCGAAGTGGGCGGCCTTGTCACGTACCCCTGGCTGGATCGCGTCCTGGTCGTTGATGCATCGGTTGAACTACAGCACACCCGGCTTACGCAACGCGATGGCAGCACGCCCGCACTCGCCAGTCAGATGCTGGCAGCGCAGGCTTCCCGTGAACAAAGGCTAGCCCTGGCTGACGATGTAGTAAATAACAATGGCAACCAACTTAGGCAGTTGACGCATGAAGCGCGCAGATTGGACAAGAAGTACAGCCAACTAGCCACGGAAAAAAAGGGATAGCCGGAGCTACGGGATCTCATCTCAAATTTGCAAAAAATGCAGAAACAAAGTGGTCGGATTCAACTCCAACCTCGCTGTCTCGCAGATATTATTCGGGGAATAAATTGAAGCGTTATTTTTTAGTTATAATTCTAGCCGCAACAGCATTCTTTGGCCTGCCAACCAGCATCGCACAGGCACAGGATTATCCGACACAGTCAGCGGCCTATGTGGCGTGCCTTGCCAATGCAAAAATTAATTAAGACGCAAGAGTCGTTCCATTCAAAGCAACCCAATATCGCTGCGAGCGTATCACCCCAAGCGCAAATGGTTATACAGGTGCCATTTTTCTCAAGAGCTGTGATAACTGTCCTTACGGCTGGAGTGTTGGCTATGGCGGATTCGAGTGGCCAGCTGCTCCGTTCGAGCCAGAACTGAACCTTGGACCTGGCCAATGCCAAGCAAAAGGTACACATGTAGGCAATCCGATCAATGTTGCGACAGGCAATAAGTTCCAACAGGTCGTCGACATCAATGGCCCATTTGGGCTTGGCTTTGTCCGCTACTACAATAGCTCCACAACCGGCTCGGATGCTGGGCTTGGCATAGGATGGACACACAGCTATTCGTCCAGAATTGTCTTTCCGAGCGACAACTCCAGCGGCAAGATTACATACGCAAAGCGCCCTGACGGCAGATCAATTACGTTCTTTTGGCAACCAAGCGGAAAGTGGTTACCTGACAGCGGGCAGACAAGCTCCTTGGCCGAAGCCCGCGATGCGACTGGCACTACCGTCGAGTGGCACTTCAAAGAACGGAAGGACGGCGCCACCGAAGCATACGATCTAACTGGCCGCCTGTTACGCATCGAGCAACTTGATGGCCTCACAACTCATTTGACCTATGCAACCGCCTCTGCACGGCGTCCAAGCCAGATTGCCTCCTGGCAAGGGCGCTCGATTCAACTGCACTACGACACACTTGGAAGACTGTCCGGATTAGTCGGATCCGATGGCGGGATTCATACGTTTACATACGATTCGGAAAATCACCTGACGTCAGTTCTGTATCCTGGCGGCGATACTGCCACCTATCTCTATGGCGAACCGGCACAAACCTCTGGCGCCTCTTTGGCTAACGCGCTCACCGGCATCATCGATGAGACATCCAAGCGTTATGCGACGTATCGTTATGACACCGATGGCCGGGCGATAACATCGATGCATGGCGTCAATAGTGACCGTTACGACGTCAGCTATATGGATAGCGTAAACGTAAAAATTGTCGAGCCTTCTGGCGCATTAAACTACCGCTCTTTCACAACCTATAGCGGCATCAGGACTGCGACAAACAGCTCCAGATCCTGTCCTAGCTGCACTTTGTCTAGCGAAGCATGGAGTTACGATGAAAATGGACATCTGAACGAGCATCGCGACGGTGCGGGAAACATCACCGACCACGATCAAGACGAGTGTGGCAGGGATCTGGTGATGACCGAAGCCAAGGGCAGCCCAGGACAGCGGACAACGACGTATATCCGTGAGCCATCGTTTGGCCGTGTCCTGGAAAGTACGACGCGCGATCTCCTCGGCAATAGTGTCAGACAAAGCACGTCGACATATAACGCCAGAGGTCAAGTCACTGCGTTACGCCGTGTCGATTCCACCGGTGGCAGCGAACGAGTTTCGTTCTCCTCTTATTGTGAGCAGACGGACGTGGATGCAGGGCGCTGTCCACAGGTAGGTCTAGTGCTTTCTTTCGTCACAGGCGAACAGACCGCGCCGCGCAGCGTCGATTACGCTTACTACGCGAGCGATGAGGCACGTTGCGCATCCTCTTCTGCGACATGTCCCTACCGCAAAGGCGATCTTTGGAAAGTCACCAACGCCCTCGGCCAAACTACCGAGCACCTCGCCTACGACGGCGCCGGCCGGCCGCTGTCCATCAAGGACGCCAATGGCATCGTCACCGACTACAGCTACCACCCGCGCGGTTGGCTGACCGCCAGCAAGGTGCGCGGAAGCGATGCGTCCAGCGAGGCCGATGACCGCATTACCCGCATCGACTACTGGCCCACCGGCCTGGTCAAGCAGGTCACCCAGCCCGATGGCGCGTTCACTGCCTTCACCTACGATGCGGCGCATCGGCTGACCGACATTACCGACAATGCAGGCAACACCGTGCATTACACGCTGGACAATGCCGGCAATCGCATCAAGGAAGACACCAAAGATGCGGCAGGCACGTTGAAGCGCACGCTCTCGCGCGTATACAACCAGCTTGGCCAGCTCAAGACCCAGGCTACCGCGGCCAGCGATCCGACCGACTTCGAGTACGACGCCAACGGTAACGCCACCAAGGTCACCGATGCGTTGGCAACCGCCACGCAGAGCGAGTACGACCCGCTCAACCGGCTGTCGCGCACGCTGCAGGATGTGGCCGGCATCAAGGCCGACACCACATTCGACTACGACGCGTTGGACAACCTCACCAAGGTCACCGACCCCAAGGGCCTGGACACCAAGTACGAGTACAACGGCTTTGGCGATCTGGTGAAGCTCACCAGCCCGGACACCGGCGTCACCAGCTACAGCTACGACAGCGCCGGCAACCGCGCCACCCAGACCGACGCGCGCGGCACCACCACCGCTTACAGCTACGACGCGCTCAATCGCCTGACCAAGGTCACCTACCCCACCACCAGCCTCAATGTCGCCTATACCTTTGATGTAACGCAGGCGGCCTGCACCAGTGGGGAGACCTTCTCCATCGGTCGCCTCACCAAAATGCAGGACGGTGGCGCCATCACCCAGTACTGCTACAACCGCTTCGGCGATCTGGTGCGCAAGGTGCAGACCAGCAACGGCAAGGCGCTGGTGTTGCGCTACGACTACACCGTCGGCGGCCAGCTGCGACGCATGACCTACCCGGATGGCGCAGTGGTCGATTACGTGCGCAACGCGCAAGGCCAGACCACGGAAGTGGGCGTCACCCCGGCAGGCGATAGCCGCCAGGTGGTGCTGGGCAACGCCAGCTACTACCCGTTCGGCCCCACCGCCGGCTGGACCTATGGCAATGGCCGCACCCTCGCCCGCCAGTACGACCTGGACTACCGCCCGCAGGCGATCCAGGACACTCGCCCCGGCGGGCTGGAAGTGGGCTTCGGCTTCGACCCGGCCGGCAACCTCACCGCGTTGACGCCTGCCGGCAATCCGACCCCGGAGATCGGCTTGGGCTACGACACGCTGGGCCGCCTGACCGGCCTCAAGGACGGTAGCACCGGCACCCTGATCGACGGCTACAGCTACGACGCTACCGGCAACCGTCTCAGCGCAAAGGTCGGCGCGGCCACCCAGGCCTACACCTACCCGACCGACAGCCACCGCCTCAGCGCCGTCGCTGGTGTGGCCCGCAGTTACGATGCCACCGGCAACACCACCGCCATCGGCGGCACCGCGCGCCAATACACCTACGACACCACCGGCCGCATGACCCAGGCCCGCCGCGCTGGCGCGGTGACCATGAACTACCGCTACAACGGCCGTGGCGAGCAGGTGCGCCGCTTCCTCGGCACCGCCAACACCTACACGCTCTACGATGAAGCCGGCCACTGGCTGGGCGACTATGACAGCAACGGCGCGCCCAAGCAGCAAGCGATCTGGCTGGACGACCTACCGGTCGGCCTACTCGCCAACGCGAACAAACTGCACTACATCGAACCCGATCACCTGGGCAGCCCGCGCGTGGTCATCGACCCCACCCGCGATGTGGCGGTATGGACATGGAGCTTGAAGGGCGAAGCCTTCGGCAACACCGCGCCGAATCAGGATCCTGATGGCGATGGTGCGGCGCTGGTGTTGGATATGCGCTTCCCGGGGCAGCGGTTTGATGCGGCGAGTGGGTTGAGTCAGAATTACTTCCGGGACTATGAGGCGGCGACTGGGCGATATGGGCAGAGTGATCCGATTGGACTTGAGGCCGGCCCTTCCACATATTCATACGTCGGCTCATCCCCTCACGTTAATGTCGACCCCACGGGGCTAGCGCACCTTGTTGGCTTCAGCGTTCCACGACAGACTCAAGTTTTGCTCGCCCTAGCTGATGCCCGTGAAAAAATACGCAGGTGCGATATGGGCCAGTGCTATGAGGGATTGGAAGATTACTTCATGAACAGCTCGGACCGTGAGCACATCCTTGAAAAACTAAATACTATGACTGTAGTTTATAATCCAGGCCTCATGGCAGGCCTAGGCTATGCACCGCAATTCCAAGACAGCACAATTCAAATCGGCCCACTCGCCTTTAATAGCACCTGTGAACTTGCAGCCACGCTCGCCCACGAGGCAAATCATCTGGGGCGAAACTGGTCCGGAGGACGTGGCGCAAATGAAACGCGATCAGAATATATAGAACAAAAGTGCTTTGGCTGCGGCGGAAACTTTGCAAAGTACAAAAATAAGTAAATGAAAACCACAATAAAAAAACCAGCAGAAATTTTATTTATTATTAGAATGGCCACATGCATTTTAATGGCGCTTTTTGCAACCCCCGGATTAGCAAAATGCCTTGATAAATACTATGCTGTTACGGGATCAATCATTAATGAAGATGGAAGTATGGCTGCCGATGCTTTAGTCGGCGTTGCATGGACTGAAAACGGTGAACCTGCAGGCCCTGCAATTTCCAAAGCGAATTCCAAAGGAGAATTTTTAATTCACTTCAGATTTCGTACATTTAGTGGAATTAACTCACAGGGAGACGAGTGCAAGGGCAAACTCAGAAATCTCAGCCTTTCGGCTAAAAAAAGTGAAATAAAATCAATTCATCTCAAAGTCCCAGTAGAAAGCACCACAATAAATAATATAAATATAATTAAAGTCCCACCCCTGCCATTAACATTGCCCGATGAGACGTAACTACTTATTCCGCGCGCCAGATATCCCGAGCGATAAATTCTCCGAGAAATGGCACGAGCCTGTGAAGCTATTGATAGTGTGGAACACCTCGTATAAAGACAGTTGACTTTCCAATCAACTAGTAGCCCCCTTCACCTCAAGGAGCGTAGAAACTCCTCTAGTAGCGGTACCCACCTCTGTCAAACTGGTGGTTTTTTTGTTCCTGCTTGCAGGCGCAAGCCGACGCGATGCCTGCGTCGGGAGGGCGGCTAATACAACACTCCTTCGGGAGGAATACGCCCGCCGACTATGCACGGTTTCTAACCTCCCGACATCCCGTCGCCAGCCGGCGACGGTGCCTGTTCTTGGAAGGAGGCGTTGTCATGGCAAATGTATCGATAGTGCAAATGGGTAAGCATCTTCACTCCATGGTGCTGGCGGAGGTGAGGCGATGAGCCGGGCGCCGTATTCAACCGCCAAGCGGACTAAACCGAACGCCAAGCGCGCCGCTACCGCCAAGCGAGCAGCCACGCCGGTAAAGGACGCGCAGCCCGTGCGGCTGGTGCCCTCGCCCACGTTCGATTTGGACAACCTCGACTTCGACCATCGCCCCAAGCGCCGCGTGGACGATCTGCCGCCGCGCCAACCCCGCAAGGCGCGCACACCCACGCGCTGCACGGTGGGCTATGCGTTCTACGAGGCCGAACCCGGCCGGCCGCATAGCCAGCGCATTCCCAGCGTGCGCTTGCGCGGGCTGTGGCTGGAGCAATTGGGGTTTGCGGTTGGCTGCAAACTGCAGATCACCGCACGCGAGGGTGAGTTGGTGGTGACGGTTGTACGCGCTCACACGCCATGAGCGACTGCGCTCCGCATACGGCGATCATCCCCAGCGGTTCTGGCTCTGCCGCAGCTGGGGACTAGAATCTAACCGACTCTTCGTGAGGTGCCTGCCGTGTCCGCTCTTTTCAAACAGTAAGCTCACCAACTGGTGGATGCGTTGCCGGAAGATGCACGCTGGGAGGACCTGATCTACCAAGCCGCACTGCACCGGGCTATTGAAAAGGGGATCGAAGAGGCAGATGGCGGGCAGTTGATTGCTGCTGAGGATGTGCTTCGACAGCTTGAATTGTCTGCGTGAGGGTGTATTGGACACCAAGCGCCCACGTCAGGCTGCTGGAAATCCAGACCTATCTGAAAGAGCATGCACCATCCATGGCGAAAGCGGTGACAGTGGCCCTGGCGCGGCGCGCATTGAAGCCGGGTCATTCGCCCGCGATGGGCAGAGCGCTGCACCCGCTGAAGTGCGGGAGTTGCTGGAACGCCCTTACCGACTTGATCTACCGCGTTACGCCAACGCAGGTGGATATCCTGACGGTGCTGCACTACCGCCAGCTGATGCCATCGGACCTGACCGACCTGCAACGTTGAGTGCCTGTGGACTGGTCTGAACTGCCGGGCAATGCGTTGCGGGTCGCGCAAGGGAAGATATTATCTATTGTGTCGTCGGGCCATCCATGTAACGCCCTCGCGCCCGGGTGCGCTCCTACGCAAGCGTGTGCGTGGTTAGCGATGGAACGCCAGCGTTGCGATGACGCCGCGCTCCTGGCCTGGGCGAACGCTCACGCGCCAGCCGTACAGGTCGCACAGGCGGCTGACGATCGACAGGCCGATGCCGCCGCCTTGCGAGTGGCCGGCGTGAGTGCCGCGGTAGCCGCGCTGGAAGAGTTTGGCTGCGTCTTCTTCGCTCAGGCCGGGGCCGGAGTCGATGACTTCCACGCAGTCGCCGCGCACACGCACGCGCACCTGGCCGTCCTGGGTGTACTTGACGGCATTGCCGATGAGGTTGCCCAGCGCCACCGACAGGGCGGATTCTGGCGCGTCGATGACCAGGTCGCGCTCGCCTTCCAGCAGTAGCTCCAGCGGTTTGCCGCCGAGCTGGGCGCGATGCGAATCAATCAGTTGTTCGGCGACCTTGGCCACATTGCTGCTGCCCTGCCCGCGTTCGTTGCGCGAGAGCAGCAGCAGCGAGCCGATCAGATCGCTGCACTGCAGTTCGGCGCGCTGGATGCGCTGCAGCCGCTGCAGCACCTTTTCATCCAGATTGGGCTTGGTCAGCAGTAGTTCGGTGGCACCCCGGATCACTGCCAGCGGGGTGCGTAGCTCATGGCTGACGTCGGCGTTGAATTCGCGGTCGCGCTGCACGACCTCGGTCAGGCGCGCCGAGTAGTCGTCCAATGCTTCGGCGAGCTGGCCGACCTCATCGTCCGGAAAATGCGCTGCCAACGGTTTGGGCTCGCTGGTGCCGCCACGGTAGGCGCGCAGGCGGGCCGCCAGATCCGACACCGGGCGCATGACCTTGGAAGCCGACCACCAGCCGATCACCAACGAAAACCCGCTGAAGACGAGCACCGACAACATCAAGGTGCGCTTGAGTTGAATTTCACCACGCAGCGTCTGCGTCATGTCGTAAGCGAGGAAGAACCACTCGCTGGGCGTCTTGCGCACCGCGAGTTTGTACGAGTACGCGTTGCCACTTTCGTCCACGCCGGAGATGGTGTGGATGCCATCCGGAAACTGGTACCACTCCGGCTGCTCAAGGCGAAGCGCTTCGAACTTGTCGCTTTTGACCACACGCCCGCGCATCTGCTGCACGGGCAGATCGGGATTGCGCAGCGGGTCGGAATAGAACCGCTGCGCAAAAGCGTCGATGTTGCGATTCATCACGTCTTCGACCAACTGGTTTTCCACGCGCGCGCGTGCCCAGTTGGTGGCGAAGGCGAACAGTGTTGTCAGGCAAAAGCCCAACAACACGAACGACAGAATGATGCGGCTGCGCAGGCGCCGCCGGTAGCGGCCACGCCTACGGGCGGGCCGCACGCTGCTGTTACTTTCAGGCATCAGGCGAAGCGATGCGATAACCGATGCCGTGACGGGTCTGGATCATCGGCACGTCGAACGGCTTGTCGACCACTGCACGCAGGCCATGGATATGCACGCGCAGCGAGTCTGAATCGGGCAGTTCTTCGCCCCAGACACGGGTTTCCAGCTCTTGCCGCGTCACCACCGCCGGGGAGGCTTCCATCAACGCCTGCAGGATCTTCAGCGCGGTCGGATTAAGCTGCAGCAGCTTGCCGCGGCGACGCACTTCCAGCGTGTCCAGGTTGTATTCCAGATCGCCGGTTTCCAACACGCGGGTATGCACACCCTTGCCGCGACGCGACAGCGCGTTGAGGCGCACTTCCACTTCCTGCAGCGCGAACGGCTTGATCAGGTAGTCGTCGGCACCGGAGTCGAAGCCGGCCAGCTTGTTGTCCAGCGAGTCGCGGGCGGTCAGCATCAGCACCGGCGTCTGCTTGCGCGCTTCGTTGCGCAGCTTGCGACACACCTCGATGCCGTCCATGCCGGGCAGGTTGAGGTCGAGCACGATGGCGTCGAACTCGTGCACCACTGCCAAATGCAGCCCGGTCACACCATCGGCTGCGAAGTCCACGGTGTGGCCACGGTCTTCAAGATAGTCGCCCAGATTGGCGGCGATATCGCTGTTGTCTTCAATTACTAGAATTCGCACTGGAACCTCGTTGGTAAGCTATTTTTAGCGCTGGCGCCGAGAAATTTGGTCTTGACTCACAGTCGTCTGACGGCGGCGCTCGGCGGCTGTCATGCACTGCTTCGTACTCATCTGCGAACCAGTTGCGCGCTCGCGCCGACAGATCAGCCGGCTATCTTCGCCCGCCCGGGTCAAAATTCTGGTGACAAGCTCTTGATCGTTACGCACCGCCGCCTGTTGGTCTGGCTGCAATGCTCGGACGTCAGGCTGCGCGTCGAGCGCCCTGTCCATCCGATCAAGTGCCGCAAACACCTTAGCGCGCTCTTCCTGACTGATCTCGGAGTACTTGTCGCCCTCTTCAAGATCAGAGCGCACTTGCGTGGCCTGTGGCTTGAAAGGCTTTTCAGCATCGATCACTGCTGCCGATGCAGAACTGCAAGCACAGATGGCGAGAAGCAACACCAGAACGCCTAATTGCCTTGCCATGCGGACGCTTCCTTATGTCTGACCCGATTTAACATTTAACAAATGTAGACGCGAACCTCAAAAGCGGCAAGCCATCCATAAAAAGGCCCAAGTGCGACACCGCACTTGGGCCAAAAGTTCATCCCGATCACCGTCACTGCCGAGAGCGGAGCTACGGTCGACAGAGGCTAGCGAGCAAAGGATTAGAGTTCCGTTAATTTTTCGCTAAAAACAGTTGATCTCCGATCAACGGGCCGATTCCTCGAGATGCTGGATGATGCTGGCGGCCACATCCACGCCGCAAACGCCTTCCACACCCTCGAGGCCAGGGGTCGAATTGACCTCCAGGACCAGCGGCCCGCGCTTGGAGCGGATGAGGTCGACGCCGGCCACTGCCAGGCCCAGCGCGCGTGCCGAACGGACCGCCACCTGCTGCTCCTGCTCGGTGGCCTGGGCCACCGCAGCGGTGCCGCCAAGATGCAGGTTGGAACGGAAATCACCTTCGGCCGCCTGGCGGCGCATCGCTGCGACGACGCGGTCGCCGACCACGAAGCAGCGCAGGTCTGCGCCTTCGGCTTCGCCAATGAACTCCTGCACGATGAAATTGGCATACAGCCCGCGCAGTGCCTCGACCACGCCGCGCGACGCGCTGGCCTTCTCGGTCAGGATCACCCCGGCGCCTTGCGCCCCCTCGTTCAACTTCACCACATGCGGTGGCGGGCCGAGCATGGAGAGCAGGTCCTGGGTGTCGTCGGGGTTGTCGCCGAACACGGTGACGGGCATGTCGATGCCCTGCGCCGCCAGCAGTTGATGCGCACGCAGTTTGTCGCGCGAACGCAGGATGGCGTCCGAGGGATTGGGCGTATAGGTGCCCATGAATTCGAGTTGGCGCAGCACGGCGGTGGCATAGCGGGTGACCGAGGCGCCGATGCGTGGAATCACCGCATCGAAGCCGGTGATCGGCTTGCCCTTGTAGTGCAGGCTGAAGCCATCGGCGGCAATGCGCATGTAGCACCGCAGCGGGTCGAGGATACGTACGGTGTGGCCACGCTTGCGACCAGCCTCGATAAGCCGTCGGGTCGAATACAGCTTGCTGTTACGCGAAAGAATCGCGATTTTCATCGCAGCAGGGACACGGCGCGGCCTGGACATGATCGGAGTCTGATGACGAGGTGGCCCAAGCCCGTACGTTCTGCCGGCCGACCGCGCGGGCGCGTTGTGCGCTGCTCGCAACGGTTGAACTGGTGTGCGACGGCCCCGAGGATGGAGACGCGATAGCGCCTCGGCACGTGTTGCAACGACGCAAGGATGCGCAGCTGCAACCGGATCGATGCTAGCAGGGCGCACGCGCAGCGCTCAAGCAGCGGGAAACCGCGCTGCATCCACCACTGCACATTGTCATAGCTGACGCGGCATCGCAGTGCTCGTCCATGATCGATAGGGGCCACGGTCGCCAAAAGCGAACGCCGCCGCTGTGCCAGATCACAGCGCGCTGCAGGGTGCGAAGCCTCGGCGGCGCGCCATCACGCCATACCCGTGTCGCCGTAACGCGTTTTGCACAGCAACAACCGCAATGCTTGCGTCCCCTCAATGCCGGCATGCCGGCGCACCCGAGACTCTACATGCGACGTCCAGCAAGCGCGGCCT
Source organism: Xanthomonas sp. WHRI 8932A (assembly GCF_035012785.1). NCBI lineage: Bacteria > Pseudomonadati > Pseudomonadota > Gammaproteobacteria > Lysobacterales > Lysobacteraceae > Xanthomonas > Xanthomonas sp. WHRI 8932A. The sequence goes on along the minus strand of NZ_JAYGQQ010000003.1, from coordinate 450,253 downwards.
ATGCCAACCCCTCCCGCATCCGCCAGGGACGCCCGTTTCCCCGCGGCGCCGTCTTCGATGGCAAAGGCATCAATTTCGCGCTGTTTTCCGCGCATGCCACGCGGGTGGAACTGTGCCTGTTCGACGAACAGGGCAACGAAACCCGCGTCGACCTTCCCGAATACACCAACGAAATCTGGCACGGCTATCTGCCCGATGCGAAGCCGGGCCAGCGCTATGGTTACCGTGTGCACGGCCCCTACGCGCCGACCGAAGGCCACCGCTTCAATCACAACAAGCTGCTGCTGGACCCGTATGCCCGCGAGCTCGAAGGCGATCTGATCTGGGCCGACGAACTGTATGGCTACACCGTCGGTCATCCGGATGGCGACCTGAGCTTCGACGAGCGCGACAGTGCGCCGTTCATGCCCAAGTGCGTGGTGGTCGAAGACACCTACGACTGGGGCGACGATGCGCGGCTGCTCAAGCCGTGGAACGAGACAGTCATCTACGAAACCCACGTGCGCGGCTACACCATGCGCAACCCGCAGGTGCCCGAGGCGGTGCGCGGCACCTTCGCAGGTCTCGCCCAGCCGCAGGTACTGCAGTACATCAAGGACCTGGGCATCACTGCCGTCGAACTATTGCCGGTACATGCGTATCTGGATGATCAGCATCTGCTGGACAAGGGCCTGCGCAATTACTGGGGCTACAACACCATCGGCTTTTTTGCGTTGAAGTCGCGTTACCTATCCAGCGGCCACCGCGACGAGTTCCGCGACATGGTCAAGGCCATGCATAAGCAGGGTCTGGAAGTGATTTTGGATGTGGTCTACAACCACACCGCCGAAGGCAGCGAGCTGGGGCCGACTCTGTCGTTCAAGGGCATCGACAACGCCAGTTATTACCGGCTTGCCGAAGACAAGCGCTATTACATCAACGACACCGGCACCGGAAACACGCTCAATCTGAGCAATTCGCGGGTGATCCAGTTCGTCAACGACTCCCTGCGCTACTGGGCAGGCGAGATGCACGTGGACGGTTTCCGCTTCGATCTGGCAACCATCCTGGGACGTGAGCCGAGCGGTTTCGACCAGCGTGGCGGCTTCTTGGATGCGTGCAATCAGGATCCGCTGCTGTCGGAAGTCAAACTCATCGCCGAGCCGTGGGACTGCGGCCCGGGCGGCTATCAGGTGGGTCACTTCCCGCCGGGCTGGTCGGAATGGAACGACAAGTTCCGCGACAACGCGCGCGAGTTCTGGAAGGGCGAAGATGGCAAGCTGGCAGAGTTTGCAACCCGGTTCACCGGCTCGGCCGATCTGTTCGATCGCCGCGGCCGCCGTCCGTGGGCTTCGGTCAACTTCATCACCGCGCATGACGGTTTCACCCTGCGCGACTTGGTGAGCTACAACGAAAAGCACAACATCGACAACGGCGAAGACAACCGCGACGGATCGTCCAACGATGGCTCCTGCAATTACGGCGAAGAAGGCGAGACCGACAACGCCGACATCCTGCAACTTCGCGAGCGGCAAATGAAGAATCTGCTTGCGACGCTGCTGCTGTCGCAAGGCACGCCGATGATGCTCAGCGGCGACGAACGTGCGCAGTCCCAGGGCGGCAATAACAACACCTATTGTCAGGACAACGAGATCACCTGGCTGGATTGGGAAAACGACCCGACCGATGGCCGGCTCACCGATTTCGTCAAGGCATTGACCGCGCTGCGCAAGCGCTACCCGATTCTGTCGCGCGGACGCTTTCTCAATGGGCAATACAACGAAGAGGCTGGCCTGCGCGATCTCACCTGGCTCAATCCAGGCGGCACCGAAATGGAAGACGCGCATTGGACCGATGCGGGTGCACGCTCGGTTGGCCTGCTGCTGGAAGGCAAGGCGCAGACCTCCGGCGTCAAGGAGCTGGCCAACGACGACACCTTGCTGATCGTCATCAACGCCTACCACGAGGGTGTGACCTTCACCCTGCCTGCCGCTGATGAACCGGTGCATTGGAAGCTGGTGCTGTCGACCGATGAAGCGCTGGAAGTGGACATGATGCCGGCTGGCGCCAGCGAATTCCTGGCCCCGCCGCGCAGCGTGTCGGTCTTCGAGTGTAAGAGCGATCAGTAACGATTGAGCAGTAATCAGGCTCGCTGTCCGCCGGCATGGTGGGCGGCGAGCTTTTTGGTGTGCTGCGGTGTTTCGTTCGCGAAACGAGGAGGTGGGACGTGTCGGCGAGCAGCCGTGTCATGCCAGCGGTGATCGCACTGGCACCAACTCGCGGGCGCGCTTGCAATCTTGCTGCGCGACATACGTCGACTCTGCGATGCCGTGCCTTGTCTGAATCCGGGTATTTCCGCAGAAGCATGCAGATCTCCGGCGATCAACACGGCGATCTGCAGCGCATGACCTATGTGCTGATTGGCGCTTAGCGATCGATACATCGAACACGCCGTCTCACTACCGGCCAACGTCCGCTGACATTCTGATTGCGTCATCCGCTCGCGCCCACAGCGACGCTTATCGCGAGCCGGTCAGCTCACGCATTCACTGCAACCGATCAAACGAAAGGCCGAATCGGCAGTCGCCCCCAGCGCAATACTGCACGCATCGAGTAGGTAAGCACGCAGCTAACCGACGCGGCTCGCATTGAGAACGCCACAAGCACGCCAAATCCGCGAAAAACTCACCCCGGATAGAGCGGGAAACGCTTGTCCGGATGCTTGGACTTCCATTCCTTGTAGGAACTGGTGCCTTCCCAGGCCTTGAAGACACGCGGTGTGCGGCCACGGCCGGACCAGGTCTCACCAGAATGCGGAATCCAGTATTTGGCCACCACCTCACCAGTGGACGACAGCGGCCCCTTGGACTTGCCGGTCATGGCGAGCGAGGCGATCTGGGATTTCTGCTTTGCGTTGAATCGGCCGCCGAACTGGGTCAGCACCTCGACGACCTGGTCAAAGGCTTCCAGGGTCTGGGCATATTTGAGCTGCGCCTCTTCCTGCTCAAGCTTGCGCAGCTCTTCCAGCAATTGGGCTTTGGCGGCGGCAGAGGGTGAAGCGGGCGGAACCTGGCGCATTGACGAAACTAAGGTTGGACGGGTCAGCGAGTATTGCCCCTACGCCGTCTAGCGTAAAGCGCCCAGCCCACACCGGGTCTGCTGGCGCTCAGCGATGACGCAGCAAGGCGTGCTCCCGGGCCATGGTCAGCACCGGCCCAATGCGGCCTGCCCGGATCAGCTCGCTGCAGTGTTTGCCGACAAATTCCACCCTGGGGGCGGTGAACCACTGCACCACCCGGTCTAGCTGCCCGGCGTTGATCGACCACGCGTGACAGACCGCCTCGCCCAGCTCCTCGACCCCAACCAGTCCGATCTGGCGGACCTGGTCGGCATCGAGCTTGAACATCTCAATCACCTTGCTGGCATCGTCCGGCGTACCACACACATGCGTCTGATCCGCCCCCCCGGTGCGATAGGCAATCGAGGCGACACGCGCAGATTCGGCGCGACGCATGCCTTTGATCAAAGCACCAACCAGCTGGGAGTGAGTAGTCTTCATGGTGTCCGCTCAATGATGCAGTCACTATGGTCGTCATGGGACGCGTTCTCAATCAGGAGGTTCCTGACCCTGCGGAAGAAAAAGACGAAGCTGTGGCGCACTTTTTGTATCGATTGCAAGCCTGCAATCGATGTCATTGACACCACATATCGAAGCGATAGGGAAGAACTGCCTGGGATCATCCGCAGCGCGGCACGCCTACGACATGGGTTGAAAAGGTCCCATCAGGGTGCGCCGAACCGATCGCCACCCACCTTGAAATCGGGCTGGATCCGCCACCGTGCTGCCAGAGACTGCACATGCACATGCAATAGGTCCCACCCATCCCTGAATCAAAAACTCGGTGAATCGGCCTGACGAAAGCTGCCAAATCACGAGCCGCCACATCACACCTCATCGTTGCGATGAATCACCGCACCAAGCAACCTCTGAACAACTCTTCAATGCGCGTTCGACCAACAACCTAGGCCACCGTGACTAAGCGGAAGTAGTTGATTTTCAGCAGGGTTAGCGCCTGGATCCAGCAAAGTTTCATTTCACTCGCCACGCCGTAAGTTTTTCACACCTTCTCTAACGACTGCTCCACTTCCTTCAGCATGCGCGCATAAGAGGCCCGCTCTGCCGCACTGAGAAAACCTTGCTCGCGTACAAGCTTGGGAACGTCCGCAGCAATCTTCGACAGGTACGCCGTCAGTTTTTTTGCGCGCACGGGCGTCATCGACTTGCTCTTGCGTGCATCCGCAATCGCGCTGCGCAAGGTCTCCACCCGCTCGGCAAAATACAGTTGCTGCGCCTGATTGACCCGCCAATGGTCATCGGCCGGCCCAGCTTCGAGGCCGCTGCCACGCACCGATTCAATGAAGGCCTGATCGGCGGTCAAGGACCCTGTCAATGCAGCGGCACGCTTGCCTTGCAACAGTGACGGATCCACTTCCACCGCGCATCCGGTAACGTGGGCCAGCTCCTGCAAACGCTCGTCGAGGCGCTGCGCAGGCAGCGAGACAGCAAACGGCCCTGGCTGGCAGGCCGCAAATACCGGCCCCGCACAAATGATGGCACCCAATGCAACGATGATCGAAGGCAAACGATTGCGTGCGACAGACATGACAGCATCCGGAATACACGGACATCCGTGCGCTACGAACGCTAGACCGCCGATCCCGAACGGCACTGAAATCGGCGTCGGGCGGCGCCCTTATCGCCAACGCGTCCACGTCAAGACATCGGAATAGCGCCAAGCGCATATCTGGCGGTCTCCATCAGCACGTACTGAAATGCAACGACGCCGTCGGCCCGCGCTGTCGCAACTAAACCGAACCACAGACATCGCCGCGGCCCGTGCGCGATGACGTTGCGAGGCCCTGATACGCACAACGTGCAGCGCAACCAACGGCGCAGCGCGGCCATCTCAGCTGAGTGTGTTCAATGGAGACGGAACTCCACCCTGCCCCATCGGTTCATGGCTTGGCCGGCAACAGGGCCTTGTCGATCTTTGCCGCTACTCCCACGCTGCGACCGGCCAGGTTCGGGATGCTGTAGTGCATCGCCGTGCCCAGCACCTGCGCGCTCTGCGAAAGTGTCAGCCCGTAATCCTGCTGGAGCCACTGGACCATGCCGGTACTAGCGGACTTCAGCGCCTCGTCGAGCGATCCTGCCTGACCCAGCACCATGATCTGGGTTGGCGACTCGACCCGTGGCATCGACACGCTGCGCCCCTTGATAAGGTCAACAGTGACAGTCACGTCCATCGACGTTTCCAGCGCATATTGCGTCGTCTCGCCGTCCCCCTGAAGCGCATGGGCGTCGCCGAAATAGAGCAGCGCGCCGGGTTGCTGCACGGGCAGGTAGACGGTGTTGCCTTCCACCACTTCGTTGAAGTCCATATTCCCTCCGAAGCGTCCGGTGTCCCCGGTCGAGATTGCCGGCATCCCGAAGCCCGGCGCGACCGCCATGCCGCCGAGCATCGGCTTCACCGGCACCGAGTAGCCGGCGAGCGGGCCGGTCGCGTTTTCAGGACGTGCACGCCCCGTCTCGCGATCGAGCCGCCACTTGATCGGCTTACCGAGGGCAGCGGCTTCCGGCACCAACGCTGCACCGAGCGCACGCCCAACGATCGAGTCGAGGCTGTCGGCCCAGTCGCGGTTGAGCTTCAGGCGGCGGATATGCACCGCCAGCGTATCGCCGGGCTGTGCGCCTGCGACGAAGAACGGGCCGGTCTGCGGATTGCCGAACAGCGCCCTGGTTTTGCCCTGCGCGTCGACTCCGCCGGAATCGACCGTCGTCGTGTGGATCGTATCGCCCGGCCAGACGATCAGCACCGGTCTCCGATCAGCATTCCAGGTGTTGGAATAGTCGGTCGGGCTGAACTCCACTGTGCGCGGTCCGCCATCGCGATCGGGCACACGCCAGCCCGTCACCGCATGGGTGGCGCGCGCGGCGGGATCGTTGGTGTCCGGCCCCTCCGTCGTGCCGGTCAGCTCCTTGCCCTTGAGGCGCAGGACGTAGCGCGAGGTGCGCTGCTGGCGATCGGTCGCAGTCAGCGTCAACCGATCGCCGCTAGCGCCACCGTCAATCGTGTCGCCGTCCAGGTCGCCGCTGATCCGGTTTCCCGTTCGATCAATTGAGAGGGTCGAAAACACGGGATTTCCCCACAGATCGGTGCGGACGATCCACGTCTCTGCGTGCGTCGTGCCCGCTATCGCAGCGGTCGATGCGGCGAGGAACACAGCGGTAAGACGGGAGATCGGCATGAGATGTTTTCAGTGGACGAGACATCGCGATACTAGCGGACACCGTGACTGGTAACTCGATAACAACGTGCCCCTGAACTTGGGCACCCTGCAAAGCGACCAAACCCTTGAGGTCAACGCGCAGCTTGCAACATTGAACACGCCTGGCGGACGATGAGTTCAAGCACTCCACGCATGCAATGCCCCTCCTGATTCCGAGCGGCGCGCTAACTGGAACTCTATTGCCCTACCCCGCAGATGACGATCCAGGGCAGGCGTCTGCGCCTCCAAGCCACGTGAGCAGGAACATCGCCATGAAACGTAGTCGTCCCCTTCGCGCTTTGACGTTTGCACCACTGCTTGTCCTCTCACTTGCTGGGTGCATGGCGTCGGGCGCCGGTACTAATCACCCCATTGAAGGGCCTGTGCGACTGGGAGAGATTGCAGCCGTCGACGGTCCCAGGGTGCGTCCCGACCGCGTCATTGAGGACAGCCGTTGCCCGGCCAACGTTCAATGCATCCACGCTGGACGGATGATTGTCAGGGCGACCGTGTTTGGCGGCGGCTGGTCCACGCAAGTCGACCTTACGTTGGGTATTCCCGTCTCTGTGGCCGATGGCATGCTGACGCTAGTGGACGCGACCCCTGTGCCCATTGGTGGGAAGGCCGTCCCAGCATCCGTTGCTCGTTTCACATTCAAATTTCAGGGCGGTCGTTAGATAAGCGTAGTCAACTGTCAGCGCCTTGGACGTTTTCGCTTTTAGCTTGGTTCGTCAGTGCTGATGAGCCCGTGCCAAGCCAAGATCACGTCGAGACATCGTCCGGCGAACCCAGCATCTTTCGACATGCGTGCTCCCGATTCAATGCGCTGCGCCATGCCCGCGAACGTGCGCAAGAAATGGCCCCGATCAGGACTCGACGCACGCAATGGTGGTATCGCACTGCCTTGTCGCCCACCAGAACAGCAGCGCCAAAAGACTGACTGCCGCGCCTAGCACGCACACACCCTGCCAACCTGCTCGGGCATAGGTGACCGTCGCGCCGATTGCACCCAGTCCGCTACCGACGGCATAGAACAGCATGTAGAGGCCAACCAACCGACTGTGCGCCTCTGGCCTGGTGCGGAAGATCAAGCTTTGGTTCGTGACATGTAGCGCTTGCCCGCCCATGTCGAGCAGCACGATGCCAATAACCAGCGCCCACAATGACCACTCCATCAGCGACAGCGGCCACCAAGCCAGCAGCAGCACCGTGAGCGCTTCTGCACTGGTGCGCTGCGCATGGCCCTGGTCCGCCCATTGTCCAGCGCGCGCAGCGACCAAGGCACCTGCCACACCGACCAGACCGAATGCACCGATGACCGTATGAGAGAAGCGGTAAGGCGGCATGCTCAACGGCAGCACCAGCGCGCTCCAGAAGATGTTGAATGCGGCGAACATCAACAGCGCCAGCATGCCGCGCACGTGCAAGATCCTTTCCCGGCGCAGCAGCGTCAGCATCGAAGCGATCAAACGCGGGTACGTCATCGTCCGGGACGTCGACGGTAAAGCTGGCAGCGACCGCCACAACGGAAGTGCAATCGCAACCATCAGCAAAGCAGCGCAGAAATACAGACCGCGCCAGCCTGCCAAATCGCTTACACCACCGGCAAACACCCGCGCCAACAACAGGCCAATGAACACACCGCCTTGCGCTGCGCCGACCACGCGGCCCCGCTCATGGGGCGCGGCGGCAGTGGCCGCATAGGCAATCAGTCCCTGCGTCATCGCTGTGCCCAATAAGCCTACGACGAGCATGCCTACCAGCAGTGCAGGCGCAGATCGCGCAATGCTCACAACGGCAAGTGCGATCACCAGCGCCAGGAGCTGCATCGACATCAGGCGACGACGATTCACCAAGTCGCCTAGCGGCACCAGCAGCAACAATGCCAGCGCACAACCGATTTGAGTGGCTGTAATGACCCCGCCAATCGCCGCATAGCTGATGCCAAAGTCTCTGGCCAGCGCGTCAAGCAGCGGCTGAGCGTAATAGACATTTGCCACGCTCAGTCCGCTTGCGACAGCAAACAGCCAAACCAAGTGGCGGGGCATGTTCGCAGACGGAACCGTTGAACAGCCGAGTGACGGTAGCGGTGATGCAGAAGAAATCCCCGTGTTTTTAGTCACATTCAATCCAGTTTCAAATCAAGACTACTTGAATGCTAGGCAATCCGGTTTTAAAGTGCAACTTGATTGATCCACTATTGACCGGCCGCGGAGACGCTATGCCACCCCGAAAACGCTTTGTTGACGAACACTGCCCGGTTGCACGTTCGGTTGATCTCATCGGAGACCGATGGGCGCTACTGATCGTGCGCGATGCCTTCGATGGTGTTCGCCGCTTCGGCGATTTCCAGCGCAGCTTGGGTGCGGCGCGCAACATCCTGTCCGATCGGCTGCGCAAGCTGGTCGATGCGGGCATCCTTGAAATGCAAGATGCATCTGACGGCACGGCTTATCAGCAGTACGTGCTAACAGCACAGGGAGAAAACCTGTTCCCCGTCGTGGTGGCACTGCGACAGTGGGGTGAACACCACCTGTTTGAGCAAGGCGAACGTCATTCGGTGCTGATCGACAAGCGCACGGGCAAGAAGGTCCCACGCATGACGCTCCAGGCAAAAGACGGCTCTACGCTGCTGCCTGTTTCTACCCAGGTTCGTAAAATAATCTGAGGAAGAATTTTGATTGCCAAAAATTTCTTCGATGATGATGAAGTATTCGCCCCATGTCTCCGACGTTAAAAAGCCTATATTTCGCAGGACTTTTTAAATCTCACGTTCAAGCGCTAATCATCGCGCCTGGAAGCACGACTACCCGCTTGGCCGTCATCTATCCGGGGCGCTTACGCCCGCGATGATCTCCCAACGATCGGGCAAGATAGCGCGAGCCAATCAGGGCTCGAAGATCGGTAGGAATAAAGAAGCGCGCATACGGACCGGCCGAGCGCGAGATCATCAGAGGCTTGGGCAAGGTTGATACCTTGAGGGGCATCGCTCGGAACCATCAATCGGCCGAATTACCCGACCCAGTCAACCACTTAGAGACTTGGCGGCAGCTCTGGAGCGGGCGAAGGGAATCGAACCCTCGTCAGTAGCTTGGGAAGCTACAGCTCTACCATTGAGCTACGCCCGCTTGGCGTGGGGAGAGTTTAGGCGGGTGCAGGTGTCGGGCGCAATGCGCAGACGTGACGAGGGCCGGTTGCCCGGCCCTCGTCTCTTACCTCAGTGCTACCAAGCCAGTCGGCGCACTCAGAAATTGCCGCTGAAGTTCACGAACAAGGTGGCATCGCGGGCGCTGCGCTGAGCAGTGGTGGTGCTCAGGCCCACGTTGCTCTGCAAGCCCCACAGGCCAGTACGCGCGCCCAGTACCACGGTGGCGTAGTTGCGGTCGAAGTTCTGGCCCGGCACGGTGTACATGCCCACTTCCGGCATCGACTGCAGCCAGGCGCTGGCTTCGCCGCCGTCCTTGAACTCGTGGTCGTAGGTCGCCTGCACGTACGGCTTGACCGCCGCGCCATCCAGGCGCACCTGGAAACCGATGCGGCCGACCAGCGAGTCGATATCCTGGTCGGCATACCCCAGCGCGGTGGAGCTCTCGTTGCTTTCGGTGTAGCCGTCGAGCTTGAGCTTCTGCCAGGTCAGGCCGACCACCGGGCCGTACTTGACGTTGCCTTCGCCCAGCGAATAGCCGGCGTTGACGGCGGCGGTCAGGTTGCTGCCGTCCGGCGAGCCGCTATGCACACGCGTGGCTGGCCCAAGCTGGACTTCGCGGTCGACGTCGTAGCTCAGCCAGCTGTAGCTGACCTGCGCGTTGACCCACACCGGGCCGGTGTACCAGCCGAAGAAGCCGCCCAGGGTGGTGTCGTCCTGCTTGAAGCTGCCGTTACGGTTGCCGAAGTCGGCGTCCATGCGGCCGAAGCCGGCAAAGCCGCCGAACACCATGTCGCCAGCGCTCCAATCCACGCCGAACAGGCCGGCCGGCGCCATACCGTCGTACAGATCGGCGTGATCGTAGCGCTGCATGTCGCCACGCACGCTGCCCCACCAGCGCAGACCATCCGCGTCCGGCTTGCCGTCCAGATGCCAAGCCACCTGGTCGGCACGCGCGCGGCCGCCGGCCTGCGCCGAATGGGTCAGCACCTGCTGCAGACGCGGCGCTTCCAGCAGCGAGATCGCGTACTGGCCCAGGATCTGATGGACCGCGGTGGTCGGGTGGATGCCGTCGGCGAACACATAGGTGTTCTGCGCGTTGGCCGCGACCAGGCTGGTCGGGTTGCACGCAGGCAGCGGCACGGCCGGGTTGCAGGCGGTGTTGGTGACGTTGGTGAAGCCGAAGGTGCCCGGTGCGGCGACGATTTCCTGCAGCATGTGGAAGGTGTCGACCGGGATCACACGCAGGCCGGCCGACTGCAGGCCGTTGAACAGCGCGGTGTTGTACGTGGTCGCAGCGGCGGTGCCCTGGGCCATTGCGACGGCGCCGCCAGCGCGGAAGCGCGGGGTGATACCGACGTCCGGAATGGTCGGCACCATGACGTAACGCGCGCCGGCATTCTGCAAGGTCGCCACGGCGCCGACCTGAGCGGTCACTGCACTGCCGATGATGGCCTGCGCCTGTGCCGGCGCGGCGGCGGCGGCGAGCAGATCGTTGGCGCCGCCCCACACGGTGTAGAGCGCATTCGGGTTGGCGCGGCCGCCGTTGGCGGTGAGGTAGGTGTTGATCTGGCTGGTCACCGACGGGGCGGCGCCGAGCGCGCTGACCGAGCTGGCCTGGATGCGCGCGCCGCCGGCAGCGTAGTTGTCGCCGGTCTGGCCATTGCCGTTGGGCGCAGCGTTGGTGCCGAAGTGGTCGCCGACATACTCGGCCCACACCCAACCCGGGTTGGTAGTGAACTTGCCGGTGACTGCGCGCGAGGCGGCCGGCAGCAGCGGGTTGTAGTAGCCGCTGTCGGTGAGGCTGTCGCCGAAGAAGACGGTCTGGTCGAAGGCCGACTCGGCCATGGCCGGGGTGGCCGCGATAGCGATGGCAACGGCCATCAGGGAGCGGATCGGGCGAAGTGTTGAAGCCATGGGAGTGCCTGCTTGAAAGTGGATGGGACCGGACCGGGCTGCGTACGTACGCCGGCGAATGGCAATGGTTTCACCCTCGCCGCCTGCGCTCACGCTGCACCGCCGCATAACGCAAAAACGCGCGCCCTGACGGCGCGCGATGCCACAATGATGACATGAACATTCAACTCAACGGCAGCCCGCGCACGCTTCCCGATCACCTGCCGCTCGCGGCCCTGCTGGACCAGGAGGGCTTGGCACAGCGACGTGTGGCAGTGGAGGTCAATGGCGAAATCGTGTCGCGCGGACGGCATGCCGAACATGCATTGCGCGAGGGCGATGTGGTGGAGATCGTGCACGCCTTGGGTGGCGGTTGATGCCCTGCGCGGCCGGCGCATCCGCGCCCGATCGGTGATAATTGCCGGATGACGAATCCCGCCCCCTCTGATGCGCTGGTCATCGCCGGCAAACGCTACCGTTCGCGCCTGCTTACCGGCACCGGCAAGTTCAAGGATCTGGACGAAACCCGCCTGGCCACCGAGGCCGCTGCCGCCGAAATCGTGACCGTGGCGATCCGCCGCGTGAACATCGGCCAGGACCCGAATGCGCCCAGCCTGCTCGACGTGCTGCCGCCGGATCGCTACACGCTGCTGCCCAACACCGCCGGCTGCTACACCGCCGAAGACGCGGTACGCACCTGCCGGCTCGCCCGCGAGCTGCTCGACGGCCACAACCTCACCAAGCTGGAAGTGCTGGGCGACGCGCGCACGCTGTACCCGGACGTGGTGCAAACGCTCAAGGCCGCCGAGCAATTGGTGGCCGATGGCTTCGAGGTAATGGTCTATACCTCCGACGACCCGATCCTGGCCAAGCGCCTGGAAGAGATCGGCTGCGTGGCGGTGATGCCGCTGGCGGCGCCGATCGGCTCGGGCCTGGGCATCCAGAACAAGTACAACCTGCTGGAAATCATCGAAAACGCCAAGGTTCCGATCATTGTCGATGCCGGCGTGGGCACGGCATCGGACGCGGCGATTGCAATGGAGCTGGGCTGCGACGGCGTGTTGATGAATACCGCCATTGCCGGTGCGCGCGATCCGATCCTGATGGCCAGCGCGATGCGCAAGGCGATCGAGGCCGGGCGCGAGGCGTTTCTGGCCGGGCGGATTCCGCGCAAGCGCTATGCCTCGGCGTCGAGCCCGGTCGATGGTGTGATCGGATGAGTGGGTGTGCTGCGTTGATGTTGCAGTCGATGCGCAGTGATTGGCCGTGTGACGTGCCGGATGTTGCCATTGCTGGATCGCGCGTTGCTGCGAGTGCCCTCGGCACGCCGTACCCTCACCCCACCCCCCGCTCCGCGCCCCGGCCCGCGCCTGCGTCGCGGGCGCTCCTATGCACGCGCGCCTACGGCGCGCAAGCTGTGCCTCCTCGCCCCGACGGGAGAGAGGCTTTTGTTTTCCGATGTGACTGACATTTCATGACCGACCCGTTTACCAGCGACGGCGCCAAGATGCCGCCCAAACCCTTCACCATCGAAGAAGGGCGCCGCCAGGTGCGTAGCTTCGTGCTGCGCCAGGGCCGCTTCACGCCCGCGCAGCAGCGCGCCTTCGACGAGTTGTGGCCGCGCTTCGGGCTGGATTACACCGGGGAGCGTCGCGACCTGGATGCCGCGTTCGGCCGTTCCGCACCCAAGGTGCTGGAAATCGGCTTCGGCAACGGCGCCGCGTTGCGCTTTGCCGCGCAGCACGACCCCAGCCGCGACTACATCGGTATCGAAGTGCATGCGCCAGGTGTCGGCCGGCTGCTCAATGCGCTGCACGATGACGGCGGCACACATGTGCGTCTGTATCACCACGATGCGGTGGAAGTGCTCGAGCACGAGATTGCCGATGGCGCGCTGGATGAAGTGCGCATCTACTTCCCCGATCCGTGGCACAAAAAACGCCACAACAAGCGTCGCCTGATCCAGCCGGCCTTCGCACAATTATTGGTGCGCAAGCTACGCGAAGGCGGCCGTCTGCATGCCGCCACCGATTGGGCCGACTACGCCGAACAGATGTGGGACGTCCTCGATGCCACACCGGGTCTGGTCAACCGCGCCGGTCCGCGCGGCCACGTCGAACGTCCCGCCTGGCGCCCGCAAACCCACTTCGAAACCCGCGGCCAGAAACTCGGCCACGGCGTCTGGGATCTGCTCTACGACCGGGAATCGGGAATAGGGAATGGGGAATCGCCAGGGCACACGCCAGCGGCGCCCGGGTAATTTGCCAGCGTCAGCGCCTCCGCTTTTTCCATTCCCTATTCCCGACTCCCCATTCCCGGCCCCCAATGGATACCGCGCTGACACTGACCAACGATATGAAGCTCGTCCTCGGGCTGGTCGGTTTCACGATGGCGATGTTTCTGTTCGAGCGCATCCGCGCCGATGTGGTGGCCTTGATCGTACTGGTGGTGCTGGGCGTCACTGGGCTGGTGGCGCCGGAAGAATTGTTCGGCGGCTTTTCCGGTAATGCGGTGATGAGCATCATCGCCACCACCATTCTTGGCGCGGGGCTCGAGCGCACCGGCGCCTTGAACCGGTTGGCCACCTGGCTGCTGCGGCGTTCGCATGGCAGCGAGCAGCGCTTGATGATGATGACGCTGGCCATCTCCGGCTTGAACTCATCGTTCATGCAGAACCCCTCGGTGATGGCCTTGTACCTGCCGGTGGCTTCGCGGCTGGCGGCGCGCACCGGGCTGACCCTGCAACGCATGTTGTTGCCCATCGCTGCAGCCATCGTGATGGGCGGCGCGCTCACCATGGTGGGCAATTCGCCGTTGATTCTGCTCAACGATCTGTTGGTCTCGGCCAACAACAACCTGCCCTCGGGCATGGCCAGCATCGAGCCGTTGACGATGTTCGCGCCCTTGCCGATCGGCCTGGCCTTGCTGATCGCCGCATTGCTGTACTTCCGCTTCTACGGCGATCGCAAGCTGATCGAAGAGGAACGCCTGATCAACGAAGGCGTCACGCCGTCGCGCACCGAAAGCTATTTCGCCAAGACCTACGGCATCGATGGCGACGTGTTCGAGCTCACCGTGACCGCCGAGAGCCCATTGGTCGGCATGACCCTGGGCGAAGCCGAAGCCATTCACGACGCGCCGCTGCTGCTGGCCCTGAAGACTGGCAACGACACCCGCCTGGCGCCGCCGGCGGACATGCGTATCTGGGTCGGCAGCGTGCTGGGAGCGATGGGCCAGCGCCAGGAGGTTGCCGATTTTGCGCAAAATCACTTCCTGCGCATGTCCTCGCGGCTGCGCAACCTGGGCGATCTGTTCAACCCCAGCCTTGCGGGTATTTCCGAAGCGGTGATTCCGCCCAACTCGCGCCTGATCGGCAAGAGCGCCGGCGAACTGCGCTTGCGCAAGCAGAGCGGCATCAGCCTGCTGGCGATCAACCGCGACAAGCAGGTGATCCGCGAAGACGTGCGCAACGTGCCGCTGCGTGCCGGCGACATGCTGGTGTTCCACAGCATCTGGCAGGACCTGGCGCAGGCAGCGGAAAGCCGCGACTTCGTGCCGGTCACCGACTTTCCCAAGGGCGAGCAACGTCCGCACAAGTTCAAGATCGCGATGGCGATCTTCGCCTTCACCATCCTGATCGCGCTGACTTCGCGCTTGCCGGTGGCACTGACGCTGATGACCGGTGTGGCCTGCATGCTGGTCAGCGGCGTGCTGCGCATGGACGAGGCCTATGCGTCGATCAACTGGAAGACCATCTTCATGATGGCCGGCTTGATTCCGCTCGGCTGGGCGATGGACAGCAGCGGCACCGCGGCCTGGGTGGCCGGTCACACCATCGACCGTCTGCCCGAAGGTGTGCCGGTGTGGGCGCTGGAAATCAGCCTGGCGTTGTTGACCACGGCATTTTCGTTGGTGATCAGCCACGTCGGCGCGACCATCGTGATGGTGCCGATCGCGGTCAATCTGGCGCTGGCGGCCAACGGCAACCCCACTGCGTTCGCACTGATCGTGGCGTTGTCGGCATCCAACAATCTGATGACTGCCTCTAACCCGGTGATCTCGATGGTGGCCGGCCCGGCCAACTATCAACCGCGCGAGTTGTGGCGTGTAGGCGCACCGCTGTCGCTGATCTACATCGTGGTGATGGTGTCGATGATCAATCTGATGTTCTGGTGGGCGGCGCGCTGAGGGGCGGCGCGTTGCGGGTTAACGATCTAACCGCGTGTGCCGGCATCGACTGCCACGCTGTGCACACACCAACCTGCCTGCAATGGCACGTCGTCACTCTGCATCGCAGCAGGCACCGGCCGCGCCCGCTATCGGGCTGCGGTGCGACCGCGTTGTCGGCGGTTATCCGAGCAGCACGTGCTCGCCGTCGATGCGTACCGGCACGGCGACGAGCGATTGACCACGACAGGGGCCGCTGATGCATTCGCCCGCGACGAGCTCGAACGCGGCGCCGTGCGCAGCGCAGACCAGATGGCCGTCCTTGGTCTTGAGGAACTGACCCGGCGCCCAATCCAGCCTGCGTCCGGCATGCGGGCAGACGTTCAACCACGCACGCACCTTCGCACCTTCGCGATACAGCACCAGCGACTCCGGGCCGTCTTCCCACGCGGCTTCCACTTCCAGAAATCCGGCATCGGGAATCTGCGCCAAGCTGGCGAGCGTGGTCGGTGAGGACGATGGCATGGGCAACGACTGTGCAAGAACGATCGCCGATTGTGGCATGCGCCCGCACTGCCGCTGTGCGAGGCGCAACGCCGTGTCGATGACCGCGCCATCTGCGAGCTGACCAGGTAGCGACGGCGATCCGGGCACGACCGCAGACCCCGGCCAGCACATACAACGTGATGGATTTAACAAAACGCTGATCGAATTAACGAACTTTTCACTCAATGACATGAAACCGCAACGATACTGCGCGCTTGTTTCCTGCCCGGCAGCCCACCGCCATGCCTGCACGTATCTTCCAATTCGGCAACCTCCATCACCTGTTTGCGCCACGCAAGCCGCGCCACCCATTGGTGCGCGTTGCGGCGGGTCTCGCCGGCCTGGTGATCCTTGCGGTGCTGATCTTCTTCAGTGTGTTCGTCGGCGCGGCAATGATTCTGGGCGGCGTCGCCTGGAAACTGTTGAGCAAGTCGAACCGACGCACACCGCAGCAAACGCGCGTGGTCGAGGCCGAATACCGCGTGGTGCGCAAGCCCGCGCTGCCGATGTCGCACTGAGCGCGTTGCGCGTGTGCGGCACACCCGACGCTCCTAGTAGCGGGCTCCACATCGTCAACACATTGAATCGGCATGTCTGCGGGCATGCCGATGTGCGTTTTGGGTTGCCGATCAGCCGAAGATATTGAGCTGCGAACGGGTGCTTTGCCGCTCACTTCAGCACTGAAGGTTCCGTCGTACACGGCCAAGCAGCTAGACTCACGCGTCCCGTTCCGAGGATGCGTGCATGACTGACGATGTGATTCCCGCTGCCGATGTTCCGCGCATTCCGGTGGTGGGTGGCGGCAACTTTCCGGTGCACCGCATCTACTGCGTAGGCCGTAACTTTGCCGATCACGCGCGCGAGATGGGAGCCACCGCGCCAGCGTCCAAGGCCGAGCGTGGCCAGCCGACCTTTTTCATGAAGCCTGCCGATGCCATCGTGGTTGGTCACGGCGACCAGATCCCCTACCCGCCCGGCACCAAGGAGCTGCACCACGAAGTGGAGCTGGTGGTGGCGCTGGGGAGCGATGCACCAGCTGGTGAGTTGCCCGTGGATCAAGCCGAAGGCCTGATCTATGGCTATGGCGTGGGCCTGGATCTGACCCGTCGCGATCTGCAGGCCGCGGCCAAGGCCAAGGGCCTGCCGTGGGACACCGCCAAGGGCTTCGATCATTCCGCACCGATCAGCGAGTTGGTGCACGCCGGCGAAGTGGGCGCACTGGATGCGTTGAACCTGTCGCTGGAAGTCAACGGACAGGTACGTCAGCAATCGTTGCTGGATCAAATGATCTGGAACGTGCCGGAAATTCTGCATGAGCTATCCAAGCTGTATGCACTGCGCGCAGGCGATCTGATCTTCATGGGTACACCGGCCGGCGTGGGTCCGTTGCTGCCGGGCGATCAGTTCAGTGCGCGCCTGGAAAATGTGGCCGAACGCCACGGCATCATCGCGGGCTGACATCGGCCGGGCTAGGATCGGCACAGCGGCAGTCGGTCCGCGTCCGCCTCTGGAGTGCGTTATGGGAATGGTCAGCGAATTCAAGCAATTCGCGATGCGCGGCAACGTCGTCGATCTTGCGGTCGGTGTGGTCATCGGCGCGGCGTTCGGCAAGATCGTCACCGCGCTGGTGGAAAAAATCATCATGCCGCCGATCGGCTGGGCCATCGGCAATGTGGATTTTTCGCGGTTGGCGTGGGTGCTCAAACCCGCCGGCGTCGATGCCACCGGCAAGGACATTCCAGCCGTGGCGATCGGCTATGGCGACTTCATCAACACCGTCGTGCAGTTCGTGATCATTGCCTTCGCGATCTTTCTGGTGGTCAAGCTGATCAATCGCCTCACCCAGCGCAAGCCGGACGCTCCCAAAGGCCCGAGCGAAGAAGTGCTGTTGCTGCGCGAGATTCGCGACTCGCTGAAAAACGACACGCTCAAGCCGCCGAGCACGTTGTAAGCGGACACATCCACCGTGCGCTTCGCGCACAAGGATGACTTTTCGCACGCCGACGGGGGACCTGCCGCTGATAAGCTCGGGGTCCCCCTTGTCGTTGGAGCCGCCCTGCATGCGTCGCCTCGCTGTTGCCATCTCCGCCCTGTTCGCCTGTTCCCCCGCGCTTGCCGCACAAACCACCCTTGCCGACAGCGCGCTGCGCACCGCTGCGCAGTTGCGCGAGCAGGCCCTGGCCGACACCACCGGCTTTGCAGTGGTGGAATCGCTCACCACCGAAGTGGGTCCACGCATTGCCGGTGGCGACGCCGATCCGCGCGCGGTGGCGTGGGCCAAAGCCAAATTCCAGTCGCTGGGTTTCGACAAGGTGTGGACCGAGCCGGTGACCTTTCCCAAGTGGGAACGTCGTAGCGAACACGCTGCGGTGCTGGGTGCACACGCGCAACCGTTGACCATCACCGCATTGGGCGGCAGCCCGGGTGGCAGCGTCGAAGGTGAGGTAGTGCGCTTCGACACCCTGGCCGCGCTGCAGGCAGCGCCTGCAGGATCGCTGACCGGCAAGATCGCGTTTGTCGATTACCAGATGGTCAAGGCGCGCGATGGCAAGGACTACGGCAATGGCGGCGCGGTGCGCAGCAAGGGCCCGTCCGAGGCGATTCGCAAGGGCGCGATCGGCTTTGTGATGCGCTCGGCCGGCACCGATTCGCATCGCGTGCCGCATACCGGCATCACCCGGTTCGACGACGGCCTGACGCCGGTGCCCGCCGCCGCCTTGTCGGTGCCCGATGCCAACCAGCTGGCACGTCTTGCCGCGTTGGGCACCACCCGTATCCGGCTGGCGCTGGATTGCGGCTGGGACGGTACCGCGACCTCGTACAACGTGATCGGCGAGATCACCGGGCGCAGCAAGCCCAAGGAAGTGGTGGTGATCGGAGGGCATCTGGATTCGTGGGATCTGGGCACCGGTGCGATCGACGATGGCGCCGGCGTGGCCATCACCATGGCCGCCGGGCATTTGATCGGGCAGCTCAAGCAGGCACCCAAGCGCAGCATCCGCGTGGTGGCCTTCGCCAACGAAGAACAAGGGCTTTACGGCGGCAAGGCCTATGCGGCCGCGCACGGCAAGAATGCCAAGGACATGGCGCTGCATCAGATCGGCGCGGAGAGCGACTTCGGTGCCGGGCGCATCTATGCATTCAACACCGGCTCGGCTGCGCCGGAAGCGTCGCGCGCAGCAACCAAGCAGATTGCCGAGGTGCTGGCTCCGCTCGGCATCGCGTATGAGCCTAGCAAGGGCGGTCCCGGCCCGGACGTCGGCCCGATCTCTGCCAAAGGTGGCGCGTGGGCATGGCTGGCGCAGGACGGTACCGACTACTTCGACCTGCACCACACCGCCGACGACACGCTGGACAAGATCGACCCGAAAGCGCTCGCGCAGAATGTCGCCGCCTACACCGTATTTGCGTATCTGGCGGCCGAAGCCGATGGCGATTTCGGCAGCCGCGCGAAAGTTGTGCAACCGCCCAACGAGTAATCTGGCAACGCAGCGCTGCGAACGCGTTTTTTAGAGCGGCTAGCAAAACGTAGCGAGCGGTCGTCAGGTGGGTGTGGGCAGCGCGGAGGAACCGGTGTGTACGAGTGGTACATGCCGCACCGAGCACCGGCCGCGCCCGTCTGGTAGCCGCGCAGTCCTTTTGTTAGCTGCTCTTACTCCAGGACGAGCACACACGATGGCGGTCAAGCGGCAACTTAGTGCGAACACCGCGGCGACGTTGCTGGATGTCGCCAAACATGCCGGCGTCTCGCCGATGACTGCCTCGCGCGTCATCAACCGGCACCCGCATGTCGGGCAGGACATGCGGGTGCGCGTGGAAGCCTCGGTGCAGGCATTGGGCTACCGCCCCAATCTTGCCGGCCGCTCGCTGCGCACCAGCGGGCTATTGCGTATCGGCGTGCTGTACAGCAACCCCAGCGCTGCGTATCTCAATCAATTCATGCTCGGGCTGCTGGAGCAAAGCAGTCTCAACGGCAGCCAGGTGCTGGTGGAAAAATGCGGCGCCATCCGTAGCCAGCGCGCAGCCACCGAGCGTTTGCTCGCGGCCGGCGTTGACGGCGTGATCCTGCCGCCACCGTTGTGCGATTCGCGCCAGACCATCAGCGAACTGGATGCACGCGGCATCCCGGTGGTGGCGGTGGCCAGCGGCGCGCCGATGGCGCAAATCAGCTCGGTGCGCATCGATGACTATCAGGCCGCGCGCGCCATCGTCGCGCATCTGATCGAACTCGGGCACCGCCGCATCGCGCTGATCAAGGGCGACCCCAAACACACACCGAGCGCGCTGCGCGCGAACGGCTATCTCGACAGTTTGCAGGCTGCAGGATTGGAGATTACAGAGACCCTGATCGCCGACGGATTGTTTACCTATCACTCGGGATTGCTCGCCGCGCGCAGCCTGCTGGCACACCCCAAACCACCGACGGCGATTTTCTGCAGCAACGACGACATGGCGGCTGCCGCGGTTGCGGTCGCGCACGGACTGGGCCTGCGTGTGCCCGAAGATGTTTCGGTGGCCGGTTTCGACGACACGCCGGTGGCAACTACCATCTGGCCAGAACTTACCACCGTGCATCAACCGGTGACCGCGATGGGACGCGCAGCAGTGTCCTTGCTTGCAGATGCGATTCGTCAGCGGCGCAAGGGCGATGCCGCGCAGGGCGTGCATCAAGTGATGAAGTACACCCTGGTCAAGCGCGGCTCGACGGCTGGGCCGCCGCGGGAATGACACGCTGACGCGCGAATGTGGAGCGGTTGGGCTGACGCTGGATGCTGCGAGCGTGGCGTGTGCCTGTGCGCGCTATCGGCAGCACCTTTCGGGTGTCTGACCCGTGCCACTGCAATGGCTCGCTGCGGCATGCACGCATGCAAGCGAGCTGCATAACGCTAGCAACGCACGACATCGACCTCAGACACACCGAGCAGCCCCGCCAACGGCACCTGCGCCTGGCGCTGCCGTGGGCTGACAGCCAGTCCCTGACGGCGCACGCTGTCCAACAACTGCTCGGCCAGCGGCATCACCATGTGCCTGCCCCAACAGCGCTCCGACGCGTGCCCAAACGGGAGATAGCCGGGCAGCTGATCGGGATCCAGCTGATCCCAGCGCTCCGGACGAAACTCATCGGGTGCATCCCACAGCGCAGGATCGCGGTGGCTTAGGAGTGGCAATACCAACACATCGTCTTGCACACCGATGCGGGGATCGAGCAGCGGATATTCCGGCGATGCGTTGCGCAAGATGTTCCAGGAGGGCGGCAACAGACGCAGCGATTCGTAGATGATGTTTCGGCTTGAACTGGCAGGATCGAAGGGCGATCCCAGCCACAGTGCGTTGGCGACCAACGTGGAAATAGTGAAGCACACCGGCGCGGCGGTTCGTCGATACAAGCCCATGGCGAAGCGGCGCGCATCGTAGCCGTCTGCGGCAGCAGTCACTGTCGCAAGCGCCGACGCGTTGGCCTGCAGTGTGAGCGGCCTGATTGCGCTTGCCGCGATAAGCGCCCAGGTCAACTTGGGTGTCAGCTCCAGGCTGCGGTCCATCAACAGACGCAGGCGCAGCGGGTCGCCACCCAGCAGCAGATCGCGCAGATACACGTGCCCTACATGCGGCCATGGGCCGGACAGATCCACGTCTACGTCGATGGGGCGCTTCAATGCCTCGCGTACATCGCGCCCGATGGCCTGCATCAGTTTGGAAGCATGCGTGCGTGCGATCGATTGCCCTTGCAGCGGCTTGAAGGTCGGCCGCTCACCTTCGGTTGCCAGACGTGCAGCCAGCAACCGATGCGTCAACAGCGGCCCGGCAACACCGACGGTATCCCCATCCAGCCGAAATACCTCCTTGCCCATGTGCTCACGCAGCAGCGCCAGCAACCGCGGCGCGAACACGGTCGTCCTGTCCAAACCTGCGTTACTGACTGAAGACATGACGATCGCCTTGCTATCGTTGACGCCCGCGTCCGGCAAAACGCTTACCTCGCGCGGGCGAGCATGACCAACATCACACTGAGAACACGGTGGCTTTTACCGCGCTTGTCAGTGCGCTCAGTACCAGATGTACCAAGCGTAGGACTTCAGACTTTTCTTGGAAGCCAACAGGTTTTTGAGCGAGAACAGCATCTTCATGAGCGACATCCTGTTTGGGGAGTGGTTTGCCCTGATGGGCGTTCGCACAATCGGTCAAGCGTGACGCGAGCGACCATGGTGACGCTCGCCACACCAAGCTACGCCCCGAGATCAGGGAAGAACATTGCGTGCGCGCACAGATTCCTCACCCTGCAGCAACGCATTGCCGCACTGCACGCTTTGACGTACATGACTTCGCATTTCGCACAAACGACCATGGCGGCCAGATGGCCGCCATGGGTTCAACACATCAACAGGTCACCACAGCGATGGTGTCATCGCGGCCACGCGTGCCGTCCATGACGGGTGGACACCGGCGTACCGGTGTCCACCGCGCACATCACCTGGTCGGCTTGGCACGCACCACAGCCGATGGCGCACTGGTCCCGGCCGCGCTGTTTGCGGTGACCACGTAGTCGTAGTCCGCGCCATTGGCGACGGACTGATCGACATACGAGGCCGCTGCAACATTGGAACCGACCGTGGTGAACGCACCCGTGGCACCTGCGCGACGCAGCACCGTGTAGCTGGTTGCTCCCAGCACCGGCGACCAGCTCAGCTTGACCCGGCTGTCGCCGACGGTGGCGGTGAGGCCGCGCGTTGCGCTCGGCGCCGCGATCGGTGCAAAGGTAGCCACCGCGGTGCTGGCGGTTGCGATCACCGGGTAGGCATTGTTCACCAGCTCGACGAACTGGTTATGGAACCACGCGCCGGAGATCGGCGCGCCGGCGAGTGAGCCGGTCAACACGCCATCGGCCGTGGTGTAGGTTGGGTCGCACATCCGATCGAAGCCCTTGCCCTCGTTATTCGAAATGAGGGTACTGGACCCATCGGACTCACCCGGCGGCTTGACCCACGCATACGCATCCAGATGCGGCCCAGGCGCTGCGACGGGGAGCACCCCGATCCCTGCTCCGCTTTGATTGCACCAGTTGCCGCGATGGAGGCGACGATCGATGCGACCGGTATTGACGTACGTATTGATGTCGCTGCCGGACGCGCTGGCAGGACGATTCGGACCGCCCCAGCCATTCCGGCCGGTATCGACGATAAAACCGATCGTGCTGGGCCAACCCGCGCCGACAAAACCGTTGTACAGAGCCTGGGTAAAATCGGCCTCGTCGAAATACGGATTCCATTCGTAGTATTTCGACGACTTGATCGGCTGCCCATTCACGCTCAAATCCGGATTGGGTAAATTGGGTTCGTTCAATGGCGTGGTATTGGCGGTATTGGTGACAAAGCCGTCGACGCTTGCCAGCCCGGCGCTCGTTCCCTGGACCACACGGGTATATAGCGAAATCGATGGGCCGCGATTGCTATCCCAGCCCAACCAACCCGAGTGACCGATATCCAGGTAGTTGTAGGTATTGGGAACGGCGTGCAGCTTGTTGAGTGCGTACTTGATGCCCTCTTCGTAAATTCCCGTGGAATTGGCCAGCGCGCAACGCATGTCATTCAAGTTGGTGACCAGATTGGGCAGGCTATCGGGCTCGATCACATTGACGATGCGGATATCCTTGTATTTCGGATCCGCAAAGATCGCTGCAATGACGTCGATATATTCTTTCTTGTAGCGTTCCAGCGCCGCCGGGGTCAGCGGCAATTCGCCGTTGGACGCCAATGCGTGACAATCGCGGCCTGGCAAATCGTAGATGACAAAGCTGGCAGTAATCGGCGTGTTGGCTTTTTTCTGTGCCAATGCGGCATCCAGATGCCCCCTCAAGCCAAGCCGCCCGGCATTCTGCGATCCGCCGGCAATCGCGGCAATGCGATCCAGCCAGACTGCGGTGGGAACGGCCTTCACCACGCCCATCTTGGCTTTCAGCGGTGCGCCTTTCACCTTCGCAATCGATGCATCGACTTTCTTGGCGTAATCGGGATTCACATAACCGCTCGCGCCGACGAAGGGGTTGTCGACATGCACCTGCGCGCAGACGCTGGCGACAAATAACGGATTTAATGCCAACAGCGATAACGCCATCGAGCGCGTGAGGTTATGACGGATGCCCTGACTGGATTTCATGAGATTCACCTTATTTTTATCGGATGGTGTTTATTCGAAAATCAATGAAGCACTGCCTTTTTTGGCCTGCTTTTTTCCTCTTCAGGGCACCCATCAGAGATGTCTGGAGCCACTCAAACACGCTCCGTCGGCGTCCCGCCGAAGAGCATTTGCATGGCATGACGTCGGTAATGTCCACACAAAGACACTCAAGCCAATGGCTCGCTTGTGTCCCGAGACATTACCTAAGACCTCGGATTCGTTGGAAGCTAACGCGCTCGCATCGATATTCTCGTTGCGACAGTTGCCTCCGTGATTTGCGGAGTATCTCCAGGGAGCGAATGAGCGATCAGCATGGGATGCTGTGCCTGCGAACGGGGTGGTGAGTTCGCCATGCGGAAACTACGCTGCATATCTGACAGACGCAATCGCCAAACATTGCGTTTGGGCACAGATCCAGATAATGCCCGCACTCATATTTCGACTGCAGGCATTACTACACAAATGTATGTGCCATCACGCACAAAAAAAAAGGCCGCATCGCTTCCCGACGATGCAGCCGAATGGGAGGGTGCTCGACGTTGCCGTCGGGCGTCTTGCAGCACCGGCACGCCGGTGACGGGAAGAAAGCGAAATGACCGCTTGGAGAGGGACAACAGAAGATCATGTGCGACACGAGGCGGGGGTGCGCCGTGTCGCACATCGAGACATCACATCAGGACATCACATCAAAAGCGCAGACGCAGACCTGCGTAGTAACGACGCTCGAAGATGTTTTGATCGTAGTAGTGGTTGGTCCACTGCGCGTAACGCCGCTCGCTTTCGCCGGTGAGATTGGTGGCCTGGGCATACAGCGTCAGATGATCGTTGACGTCGTAGCTGAGGGATGCATCCAGATAGCCGACATCGTCGTTCCAGATCGCCAGCTCGTCGCCCCACGCCCCGCTGTTGACCTGACTGAACCGCTTGCTGCGCCAGTTGTAGGCCACCCGCGCCTGCAACTTGTCCTTCTGATACCACAGCACCGCGTTGGCCTGATGCTTGGAGTTGTCGCCGATCGGAAGCGTATTGCCTTCGATATCGGTGTTGTCGGTATCTGCATCGGAGAAGGTGTAGTTGATGTTGGTACCGAAACCGCTCAACCAACCCGGCAGAAAATCGAAAGCCTGTTGATAGCCGATTTCGAAGCCCTTGATCTTGCCGCCACCGCCATTGACGATGCGCTCCACCGGGCCGCCAAGCCGCGCCACGCCATCGGCGTCGGGCAACAGTTCGATGTTGGTCACCGTGGTGGGGAACGACTTCACGTCGATCAGGAACGCGCCCACGCTGAGCAATGACGCATCGGAGAAATACCATTCCCACGACGCGTTGTAGTTGGTGGCGCGATACGGATCCAGGTCCGGATTACCCGAACGGCCATTGAGGAACAGCACCGCATCGGAGGGCAGCGACGGGTTACGCGGTGGCGTGCCATTGACGGCGTAGAAGCTCACCAGGCCGCGGCCAAGGTCGGGCAGGTCCTGACGCGCCACCGCCTTGTTGTAGGCAAAGCGCAGCTTCTGCGCATCGGTGATATCCAGCGACAGGTTGGCGGTGGGCAACACGTCGGTGTACTGACGATTCAGACGATTGGTACCGATCGCCGGGCTGACGCCGTTCCATTCGACATTGCCGATAAACACATTGCCGCTGCTCAGATACTGATCGATGGCGAGTTTGGTCTGCACGATGCGTGCGCCGATATTGGCCGTCCATGGCACCGCACTGCCGGTGCCGCCCTCCAGATTCGCCAGGAAATACGCCGCGGTGCTTTTTTCGGTGACCTTGTACGAATCGGCAGCCTGCTGATAGGCCACGTTGCCCGGATACAGGCTATTGAGATAGGCCACCGGGTCCTTCATGACCTGTGGGTTGATCGCCGGCAAGCCTTGGCTGCCCAGGCCGGTGACCTTGAGCGGATCGAAGTCGTTGAAGTACGCCCAGTAGCCGGGGATCGAATTGAACGGCAGCAGGCGTGCTTCGGACACGCCGCTGCAGGTGTCGACGATCAGCGGGTCCTTGAAGTAGTACAGCGAACGGTTGGGGTCTGCACAGGTAGTCGACACCGGCGACAGGTAGCGATAGGTGTCCAGCTTGACCTCACGCTCGCCGTAGCGAATGCCGAACTGGAAGCCGCGCACCACGCCTTCGTCGAACTCGAAGGTGCCATCGGCGCGGAATGCATCCATCGTGGCTTCGATCTTGTTGCCTTGCGCCCAGGTGGAAATCAGCTGCCAGTTGTCCGGGTTGGACACATCGGTGCCCAGGTTGACCGCCGGGTAGCTGCCGCGGAAATCCACCGAAGCATCGACCACCGGCAAGCCGTTCGCGTTCGCCCATTGGGTGACGCCGCCGGCACGCGTGATCTGATCGCCACGTGTCACCACCGCATCGGCGCGCGCTTCGTCGTAAGTACGCTGCGCATCGCCATGCACCCAGCGGAACGACGCACGGAACGGGCCACCGTCATCGAAGCGCAGCTCCAGGTTGGTGTTGAGCGAATCCGAATCGGCGACGCCCGCCATCGAGTGCGCCTGGAAGCGGTTGTAGCGGAACTGGCCGTACTCGAGCACGCCATTGGAATCGACCACCGATCCCGGCTGCAACTGATTGGTGGCCCAGCCGGTGTGCAGCTGCGCGGCCACCGACGTGTCGTGGTCTTCGAGCTTGGTGTAGGCCGCATCGGCCAGCACCGTCCAGGAATCGTTGATGTTGAACTGGAACGAGCCGTTGACGCCGGTGCGCTGGCGGTCGGTGCTGCGGTTATCCAGTTCGGTGGCGACCCAGTTGTAGAAATAATCGCGCGGCAGGTTGGACGGATCGGTATTGCTGCCGATGCGGCCGTCGCCGTTGAAGTCGAAGCCTACGTTCTGCTCGGTCGATTTCTGTGCGCCGTTGGAATACACGCTGGGGTGCTTGTTTTCCAGCGTGGCATCCGAGTACGACACCGCCAGCAACGCACCCCAGCGCTCGGTGCGGAAGCTGGCCAACCCCGAGTACAACTCGTTGAGTTCCTGCACGCGATCGCCGTAGGACCCTTCGGCCTGTCCGCTGAAGGTCCAGCCTTCGGGCAGATCGAACGGGCGGCGTGTCTTGAGCGACACCGTGCCGCTGATGCCGCCATCCAGATCGGCGGCAGTGGGCGACTTGATCACGTCCACGCCGCTGAACAACGTCGGCGGGATGTCGACAAAATCCGGTTGCGCGCGGCCGATATTCGGTTGGCCGAACTGGTCGCCGCCACCGGCGCTCAGATACAGCTCGCCGTTCATGGTGGTCTGCACCTGCGGCATGCCGCGGATGTTGAGCTGCGAACCCTCGCCGGCCGAGCGACGGATCTGCACGCCGGGCACACGCTGCAGCGAATCGGTGATGGTGACGTCAGGCAGCTTGCCGATATCTTCGGCCGAGATCGAGTCGATGATCTGCGCGGCGGTGCGCTTGTTCTCGATGGCCTCGGCCTGCGCGCCGCGCACGCCCTTGACCATGACCTTGTCCAACTCGGTGACGCCGGCGGTGCTGCCGGCTTCCTGCGCTGCGGCAGTTGCCGCGACCAAAGTGAGTGCAGCCGCCAGCGCGGCGGCCAGCGGGGTGTGACGCGTACTGCGATGCAGCTTGTTCATGGTCCCCTCCCAGGGATGACGACAATCCACGAGCGTTTCGAATGGCAATGCCGGGGGGCACTGCAGTGTTGGATGACGCGCCGATCGGTGCGTCAGTGCAGACGCCGCGCACGTGCACGGCGTGGCAACGTGCTGGCGCTGCTACGGAAGCCCGTTGGCAGCGCCGGTTGATGGTTCGACATTCCAGCCACGCATTTGCAGCGTGGCGTTGCGCAAGGTGTCCGCAGACGGGCCACGGATTTCCACCTCGCGCTGCTCGCCCGGCACCAGGCTCAGGTAGTTGTCGCTGTAGTACGCCGGTAGGATGCGTTGGCCTTGCGCATCCACCAGGGTCAACTTGGTGTTGAGTGCCACCTGTTGCGATGCATTGCGCACGCTGGCGCGCAACACCGGCTCGGCCGCGTCGCGTACTTGCGTGGTCAGCTGCAGCGGCACCTTGGCCAGCGCATCTAGCCCGCGCATGGCGGCAGCATCGCGCGCCACCCAATAGAAGTTGCGCGAGCGCACCACCGCGTCACGGTCGAGCAATTGCAGGCGCACAAACCCCAGGCCATTGGTGTCCTTGAGCAACGATGCCAATTGCAGCACCGGCGCAGAGACCGCAACTGCGGCCGCATCCAGCGCCTGTTCGCGCTGCTGCAGCAGTTTGCCGTCGCTGCCGTAGACCTCTGCACGCACACGCAAGCCGCGCACCGGCTCGGCCGCGTTGTTGACCACCACTACCTCGTGACCAGGCAGATTCATCTGCACATGCAAGGTTTCCGCGGCGTTGCGCACGCCGTAGTACGCGGCGTGGGTGTCGTAATCATGGCTATAGATTTGCCACATGTTGCTGGGCCACGCCGGGTGACTCATCCACAACAGGCGCCCGCTGTTCTTGGTCCACAGCTGCGCGTTGAAGCCTTCGAAGATGGCGCGATGGGTGTCGTAGTTGAGCAGCTGAGCCTTGCGTTCGAAATCCTCCAGGCTGGTCGGTGCGCCCAGCTTGTCGGTGAGCGACCGCATGAAACTGGCGGTGTCGCCATTCCCGGACTGATGCCAGTCGTGATACGCCCAGGCATCGCCGATCGGCCACTGGTCGCCGACTGACGGTACCGACGCCTTGAACGATTCCAGCGTGGAGAACGACGGTGTGCCCACTTCCACCGAAAAGCCCTGCGCCAACGCAGTGAAGTAGGCCACCGGCTCGCGATAGTTGTACGGCCCGCTGCCCTGCAGATTCACTTCGTTGGAGCTGCCGGTATACCAACGCGTGCCATCGAGGTCGGCAACCAGTTTGTCCAAGCCTTCGTTGAGGATGGGCGCAGGCACGCCCTCGTTGCGCCCGAACCACAACACGATGGACGGATGATTGCGGAAGCGTTTGATCACCTCAGCAGCGTTGTCCAGGAACAATGCCGCATCGGCCGGCTCCATGTTGTAGTTCTGGGTGGACTGCCAGAAGTCGTTGAGCACCAACATGCCGTATTCGTCGGCCAGATCGAAGAAGCTGGCTTCGGTGTTCTGCCCCACCCAATTGCGCACCACGTTGAAATGCGCGTCGCGTTGCAGGCGGAAGTACGGCTCCAGCCGCTCGCGCGAGACGCGCTTGCGCCAGTCGTCCATACCCCAGTTGCCGCCCTTGACTGCAATACGCACACCGTTGATGCGCAGCACCAGATGCGGCGCCAGCGTGGTGTCTTGCAGTTGCTGCACTGCCGGCGAAGCCAGTGCGCCCGGATACAACGATTGCGCCTTGCCGCCCGGTACCGCGCGGATCGCCTCATGCCGTACATCGACGATGCGCTCGCCACGTTGGCGTGCCTGGTTGAGATCGACCAGCACCCGGCGCAGCGCGCCGTCTTGGTCGAACAGGGACAGTTCGTAGGTCACCTCGCGAATGCCGAAGCGCAGTTGCTGTGCGTCCGATCGCGCACCGGCCACATCGACGCCAACCTGCAGCGAATACAGCGCCGGCTCGCCATAACCGTTAGGCCACCACAAGCGCGGATTGGCGATGACCAGCTGCGGCGTGTCGGCCGCAGTGAACTTGAGCGTGCTGCCGCCAGCGGGCACGTTGACCTGACGTTGGATACGCACATCGCCGATGACCAGCTGCACATTGCCTTGCACGGCAGCACCGCTCTCGTTGCGCAGCGGCACAGTGACTTCGAGTTCGGCACGACGATGATCCGGCGCCAGGCGCGCCGTCACCACCTGGGTGTCGCCGATGCTCACCGGCCCGCTGGCGTGCAGCTGCACGTCCTGCCACAGACCAGCGTTGCGATCGCGCACCGCAGGAATCCAGTCCCAGCCCTCACTGGCAATGAACGTGGGACCGTCCAGCGCCTGCATACCGCCGTTTTCGCCAACGCCCGCAGTCATCGATTGCTCATGCGCAATGCCCGGATGCGGCGGCGGCGAGACACGCACCGCAATGACATTGCGGCCGGCTCTGAGCTGCTTGCTGACATCGAAGCGACCGCGTGCAAATGCACCGCGGGTGCGTCCGACCTGGGTGCCGTTGACCCAGATTTCGCCAGCATAGTTGATGCCGTTGAACAGCAACTCCAGACGCTTGCCTTGCGCGGCTGCAGGCAGATCGAAACTGCTGCGGTACCACCAGTCGTGCCGGCTCAGCGATTCGGGAATGGCCATGTTATTGAGGCCGATATCCGGGTCCGGATACACGCCGCGATCGACCAACGTGGTGAGCACCGTGCCCGGCACCGTCGCCACACGCCAGGCCGCTTTGCCGGCGTCCGCATCGCTACGTGACAGCATCGCACCCGTGGCCTGGCCAAGTTCCGGCGCAGCGGCCAACTGCCACGCACCGACGCGCCAGGCTGCATCGTCCAGCGGCTGCAATGCAGGCGCGGCCGGCGCCGGCTTGGCAACCGGTGCAGAAAACGCAGCGGTGCTGCGCGGCAAGGTGGATGCGGACTGCGGCGCCAACTGGCCGGCCATCTGCTTGACCTGCACCGGCCATGCCGGCGATGCATCTTCAAACCGTTGCAGCGCCAGGTCGGGCGCGTGCGCTGCAAGCTGCGCAATGGCCGCTGTCTCCAACGCGCCAGATCGCGCGACGAAGTCGGCAATCTCACCACCGAAGTGTTGCGTGTACGCCGCAGGTTGCTCGCGTGGACCAAACATCAGCATCGGCGCAGCCGCCGCTTGACGCACTGCACCACTGGCGACCTTTCGCCCATTGGCATACAGCGTCAAACGGCCACCTTGTGCCACCGCAGTCACCTGCGTCCACGTGCCGGAAGGCAGCGCCTGCTTGCTGCGCAGCACGGTGTCGGCGCCCTGCACAAAGCCGAGCGTGCCGTTGTCCATCGCAAAGTAACGGCCCGCACCATGCGGATCGCCAATGCCGGCAATCAACGCTGCGCCGGTCGTTGCACGCGATGGGCGCACCCAGCCCGACATACTCCAGTCCGCGTTAGCGGCGAGCAATGGCGTATCGGCGGCAAACTTCTTTGCCAACCCCATCCCGCCCGCAAGCACGCGGACATCGTAAGGACCTGGCGGGGCCATCTCGGCAGGGGCAGCCTCCACTGCGGTCCAACCAATGCACCCACACAACAGCCACAGCGCTCCACGGCGGAACGCCTTGCGAACCATCAGCATTAGAGGCCTCTCCCAAGCTCTACTGCCACACAACGGTGCACACCACATCTGTGCAACCGGCATACATCCAATCGACGTAGCGCAGTTGTATCCGGTGATGCCGCCCGTGGCTGCCGCCCCTGTTTCAGCGACCATGGTGCGAGGTAACGTTACCCCAAGGCGATATCGACGACAACACTTTCTGCGTTAGGGTTGGCGTTCCCAGGAGGAGGGACTTATGCGAAACCTGATCCAGTCCGCACTACCGGCGGCATGCGCATTGCTGTGTGTGATCGCAACGCCAGCAACCGCGCAGAGCCTGCGTGTGCAATCGCCCGATGCACGTACCGAAGTGGAATTCACGCTACGCGACGGCGGCGTCCCCAGCTATCGCGTGCTGTACCGCAACACGTTGGTGCTCGACGACGCACCGCTTGGACTGGATCTTGGCAAGGCCGGCAAACTCGGCCGCAACATGACCGTGCAGGGCAGCAGCACCGACACGCACGACAGCAAGTTCACGTTACCGGTTGGCAAGACCCAACAGGTGCGCGATCACTATCGTCAATTGCGCGTGCAGTTGACCGATCAACAACAACGCCACCTCACCGTGGAATTGCGCGCGTACAACGATGGCGTGGCGCTGCGCTATGTGTTGCCCGATGCCGGCGAGGTACGCATCCGCGACGAACTCACCAGCTTTGCGTTTCCACGGGACTACCCATGCTGGACCTTGAACCTGGGCCGGTTCGGAACCAGCCACGAGGGCGAGTACGACGCCATCGCCGCGTCCAAATTACGCCCGCACAATCTGCTTGAGTTACCGCTGGTGTGCCAGACCGATGCACGCGGCACCACGCTGGCGATCGGCGAGGCGAATCTGCGCGACTACGCAGGCCTGTATCTCACCGGCCGCGCCGATGGTGGATTGGGCGTGTCGGCAAAGTTGTCGCCGCGTCTGGACGAACCGAAGCTGGCGGTCACGTTCGACGCGAAGGGACGCGATTTCGCAACACCGTGGCGCGTGATCATGCTGGGCGACAGCCCGGCGAGCCTGATCGAATCCAACCTGATTTCTGCGCTCAACCCGCCACCGGCCTTCGATGCGCGATGGGTGCGTGCGGGTAAATCGGCGTGGGATTGGTGGTCGGGCAACCTTGCCGGCGGGGTGGAACACCCTGGCATGAATACCGCCACGATCCAGCGTTACATCGATCACGCGCAGCAGTTGAAGCTGCAATACATGTTGATCGACGACGGCTGGTATTACGGCAGCACCGGCGACGGGCAATACAACAGCGATGCCGATATCCGTCGCCCCGTAGAGCAACTCGACCTGCAGGGTCTGGTGACCTATGCACGCAAGCGCGATGTGGGGTTGTGGTTATGGGCGCACTGGCGTGCACTCGATGCGCACATGGACGAAGCACTGGCGTGGTACCAGCAACTCGGCATCAAGGGCATCAAGGTCGACTTCATGGACCGCGACGACCAGCAGATGGTGGACTTCTATCACCGCCTGCTGGGCAAGGCCGCCGAACACAAACTGCTGGTGGACCTGCATGGTGCGTATCACCCGACCGGCCTGACCCGCACCTACCCCAATTATCTGACGCAAGAAGGCGTGCTCGGCGCCGAATACAACAAGTGGACCACGCGCATCACCGCCACGCATAACCTCACGCTGCCGTTTACGCGCATGTTGCTCGGGCCGATGGACTACACGCCGGGCGGCTTTCGCAATGTGCGCCCGGCCGAGTTCAAGATGCAGCACATCGCACCGCAAGTGATGACCACACGTGCGCAGCAGCTGGCGATGTATGTGGTGTATGAGAGCCCGTTCGCAGTGGTGGCAGATAGCCCCGAGCAATACGACAACGTGCCCGCAGCGCAATTTCTGCGCGATGTCCCGGCAAGCTGGGACGAAACACGCGCACTGGAAGGTGCGATTGGCGAGCACATCGCGCTGGCACGACGCAGCGGCAAGGACTGGTACGTGGGCGCGATGACCAACGAGCACGCACGCACATTGCGCTTGCCGATGTCGTTCCTGGGCAAGGGCAGCTGGACCGCAACGATCTACGCCGACGGCCAGGCGCCGACCGAGGTCCGCATCGAGACCCGCAAGCTCACCCGTGACGACAGCCTGCAACTGGAACTGGCTGCAAGCGGCGGCGCAGCGGTACGGCTGCAGAGGAAATAAGCGCAGCGCTCGGGGCGCGATGCAACACCACCCCCTCTCTCATCTTGAGAGGGGGTGAGTGAGGATACGACGACGCTGTGCAGCGACGATTCCCGCTGGTGCGCTCGACCTGTGGGATGACAGATCGATAGCAGCCGGGCATTGCTGCAACACCACAGCTCCATACCCGTGACCGTGACGGTGGGCACTGTTGCGCAGCGGCACTGCGCCGCACATCGCCAAGCACACGTGTGTACCGGACATCCGCTTAGCGCATTGCGCTTGCCGTGTGCCTGGCGTCACGCAATCAATATCTTCGAATACTTTCGCAAAGCATACGTTTTAGGATGCGCGCACCTTCACCGCAGGTGTGCGTTGCCGGCTATTTCCCGGCTCGCCCTGTGACGTGATGGCGCGGCCTGCATGGTTCGCCGCATGCGGGGCCGTTTCATTCCGGCGCCAGGAAATACTCCCATGACGTTTCGTTCCAAGCGACCGATGTCGATCGGCCGCGCCGTTGTTGCGCTTGCCATTTGCACCGCTGCGCCCGCGAGCCTTGCAGGCACATTGCTATCGCCCTCCATCTCGGCTGCAGATGATCAACGTATCGATGCGCTGATGCCGCCACTGCTGCGCACACCTGCCACCGCACGTGTTGCGCCCGAGCAGCGTGCCGGCATGCAGCACAGCACTGCTGCGGTATCGCGTGCATTTCCGTCAGTCACGCAAGAATTCAAGCAATTTTTGGATGCGCAGGCACAGCGTAGCTACGCCACGCGCGAGGCCACCGCCAAGGTGCGCGACCCAGCGGCCTTCGCGCAGATGCAGCGTTATCTGTTCAATCGCTACAACGGCCTGACCGTGCTGCGCAGCGTGCATCAGCGCGGCAAGGTGTTCGACTGCATCCCGCTCGCGCAGCAGCCCGCGTTGCGCGATGGCGGCGCGCTTGCCATGCCGCCCAGCATTGCGGCCGGCGTCAGCAGCAGCGCTCCACTCGATGCGGCGCAACGCTGCGATGCTGGCAGTGTGCCGTTGCAGCGCATCGGTCTGGCTGACATGAGCCAACACACAACGCTGCGGGCGTTCTTGCGCGGCACCACACCGCAGGCGAAGACACCCGACCGCCCCA
Source organism: Xanthomonas sp. WHRI 8932A (assembly GCF_035012785.1). NCBI lineage: Bacteria > Pseudomonadati > Pseudomonadota > Gammaproteobacteria > Lysobacterales > Lysobacteraceae > Xanthomonas > Xanthomonas sp. WHRI 8932A. Next base: position 415,493 of record NZ_JAYGQQ010000003.1, on the reverse strand, counting down.
CTCTGCTACCCGCCGCGGAGGATGCCGCGTCGGTGGTGCATTACTACTCCACCATTTACCTGGACACCGCCGGCTCGCCAGTGACCGGCGCCGGTGCCGATCTCAACACCTGGGTGCCGGCCGTGCGCGCCAACGATGCGCAGTCGATCAGCCAGATCTGGCTGGCTGGGTACACGGCGCAGCGGCAGATCCAGACCCTGGAAGCCGGTTGGCAAACCCAACCTGGCGCAGGCTGGGGCAACACGCCGATCCTGTTTATCTATTCCACGCAGGACGGCTATATCAACACCGGCTGCCATAACCTGGATTGCGCCGACTTCGTGCAGACCAGCACGGCGAATGTGCTCGGCGCAGCGCCCGCCGGCGGCTTCAGCACCGCGGGCGGCAAGCAGGCCATGTTGCATGTGGAATTCCAACGCAATGCCGACGGCTATTGGTGGTTCGGCTTGAATGGCGAATGGATCGGCTACTACAAGGCCGAGCTGTATGCCGGCGACATTGCCGAAGGCAGCGCCAATATCTTCATCTCGGCCGGTGGCGAAATTTCCACCTGGGATGGTCGCCCCAGCACACCAATGGGCAGCGGGCGGTTCGCATCGGCCGGCTACCGGCAGGCCGCGTTCCAGGCCAACCACTTTTATCGCGATGCGGCCATGGCCACCTGGCCTGCACAACGGTTGTCATCGATGAGTGTGGAGCAGCCGTCGTGCTACACGTTGGCGATTGCCGGCTACAGCTATCCGTATGCGTTGGGAGCCGGCGTCTCCCGCACCAGCCTGTCGCCGGAGATGCAGAACGGCGGCATCTACTTCGGCGGGCCTGGCTGCGCCCGCTGAGTCGCTGCGAACGCGCGCACTGCTGCAGCGCGCGCGTTCGCTTGTTGGCCACGACACGAGCCCGCATGCAGTTGCGCAGTTGTGCGGTGCATGCTGAAACGTCAGAACTGCCAGCACCACTTCAGCGCGCGGCCAAGTGGTGGTGGTTTATCGGCCTGCCCAATGCAGAGTGCTCATCACGGCAGGCACGCCCATGCTGTCTGGAGGTCCTTGCAAGCGACACACAGCCAGCAAGGACTCACCACGCCACTCGCCATGGCAATGGACGCCTGTTTACGGCAAATCCACGCCTGCGCACACGGCCGGGCGCGCATCCTTGATCTGCTGCACGCCACTGGCATCGAACTGCAGCGCCGCATGTTTCGGCGCAAATGCCGGCCATGCAGGCAAGCCCTTGGCGTTGGGATTCCCACGCTGCACGAACGCCGCCCAATATTTTTGCAGGCTCACCGCTGGCTGGCCGATGGGCAGGTCCTTGAACAGGAACGGCAGTTCGGCGCTGTGAGTCACCTGCCCACCCGGCGCTGCGGTGTCGAACACGTAATGCCACACCGGCACGCCGAGCGCGGCCTGGCGCTGCGCTACAGTCACCGCCGGGCAGCGAAAAGTGAGATCGGTGGACAGCTGCATCGCGGCATTGCCCTGGCGCTCGGTACGTTGCGCCGCATGCTTACGCTGCGCCTGCAACACCGCCTCGGCACGGTCGGGATAATCGCGACGCAGACGCGCCTGTGCGCCCTGGTCGCCGCCGTAGGTGAGCTCCTGCACCACGTAGCCGATCAACAGCGGCACCTTGGCCTGTGCGCCACTGGCCAGCAGCTCGGCCGGGGCACGCGGCAGCACGCGGCCATCGACAACGGCTTGCAACCAGATGTAGCCATCGTCATCCAACGCTGGCACATCCACGTCCTGCCCGGCCTTGAGCAACCGCTCTACCGGCAACGCGCGCAATTGGCTCAGGCGCGTCGCGGCATCGTCGATACCTGCACGTTTGGCGATGGCAACGCCCAACGCGCGATTGTCTTCCAGGCTGCGCGCCGGCAGCCCGAAACCAGCGGTGCCGCTTTGTTCGATCGCCGCAGAAAACAGCCCGCGCGCGAGTGGGCTGAGCATCAGCAAGCCCACATCCTGGCCACCGGCCGACTGCCCGGCGATGGTGACCCGCGCAGGGTCGCCGCCGAACTGCGCGATGTTGTCGCGCACCCAGCGCAGCGCGGCGATCTGGTCGAGCAACGCGTAGTTTCCGGCCGCTTGGTTGTCGCCATCGCGCAGTTCCGGCAGCGACAGGAAGCCCAACGCGCCCAGCCGGTACTGCAGCGTCACCACCAGCATGTTCTGCGCGACAAGATTGGTGGGCAGATGCCCATCTGCACCGCCGGCGACATTGGCGCCGCCATGGATCCACACAAACACCGGCAACGGGGTTGCCGGCTTCAGCGTGGGTGTCTGCACTTCGACGTAGAGGCAGTCTTCGCTGCCGCGCCTGGCCATCGCATCGTTCCAGCCCAGCGCGGGCTGCACGCACGGTGTGGCCGCCTGGGTGGCGTCACGCACCTGCGTCCATGCGGCAACCGGTTGCGGCGGGCGCCAGCGCAATGCGCCCAGCGGCGGCGCCGCGAAGGGGATGCCACGAAACACCGCACTGCCGTCGGCCTGCCATTGCCCACGCACTACACCGTGATCGGTGCGCGCTTCCGGCGGCGTCGCAGGAAGCGTAGACGCGGCAGCAAACGCGCTGCCGCTCAGTGTGCAGAGGGCAGCAAGCAACCAGGCCGATGGACGCATCACAGCGCTCCGGTGTCGACGCGGGCGCGCCAGGCCGCCTGAAACACGGCGGTGGCCGACGCCACATTGAGGCTTTCGACCTTGCCGCTGCCACGGATGGATAACTGCAGATCGCACTCGCGTGCGAACTGGCGATCCATGCCTGCGCTTTCCGCACCCATCACATACACCAGACGCTGCGGCAACGCGGCGGCGAAGACATCGTGCCCACCGTCGACCAGCGTGGCCGCGATCGCGAAGCCGGCCTGGCGCAGCTGCGTCATCGCCACAGCGGTCTCGGGCAATTGCACCAGCGGCACGGCTTCGGCACCGCCTTCGGCAACGCGCGCGGCGGCGCCGGACAGGCCCAGCGTGGAGCCGGCCGACAGCAGCAAACCGGCAACGCCGAAATGTGCCGACGAGCGCAAGATCGCACCGAAGTTATGCGGGTTGCCCACGCCATCCAGCCACAGCGCCAGCACCGGGCCATGCGGCAATGCCGCCAGCCACTCCTGCAAGGGCTGCGGCGATACCCGCAACACCTCGGCCACGATGCCTTCGTGATGCGTACTGGCCGCCAGCTTGGTGAGGTCGGCCTCCTCCACCACGCGGTAACCGATGCGCTGGGTGACGCACCAGGCCAGCAAGGCCTTGAACTGCGGAATGCGCGCCTCGGTCAGGTAGAGCTTGCGCAGCGCCTGCGGACGCGCGTCGAACACCGCCTGGATGGCATTGATGCCGTACAGACGCAGCTCGCGCGCGGTGTTGGCGTTGGCGGCGGCTGGTGCGGCGGCGGCGGTGCGTGCCGCAGGCGCAGCCGGTGCCGGCGCACGTGGCGCCGCACGGCCCCAAGGGTTGAGCGGCGCAGCGCCGCTGCCGGTGTTGTCGCGTGGCGGCCGTGAGCCACGTCCATCATGCTGTTTCATCGTTGTGTCCAGAAATCCGCGTTCTTGATGCCGAGCGACACCGGATCGAAGACCGGATCCAGCCCCTGGCGTTTTTGCCGTTCGTAATCCTTCAAGGCCAGCATGGCCGGCTTGTGCAGGATCAGGATGGCGATGATGTTGAGCCAGGCCATGACGCCGACGCCGATGTCGCCCAGCGCCCAGGCCAGCTGCGCATTGTGGAACGCGCCGAAGATCACCATGCCCATGATGCCCAGGCGCAGCAGCAGCACGGTGAGCGGCCGGCGGCGGCTGCCATTTATGTAGCTCAGGTTGGTTTCGGCCATGTAGTAATAGGCCATGATGGTGGTGAAGGCGAAGAAGAACAGCGCCACCGCCACAAAGCCCGCGCCCCAGCCCGGCAGCACCGATTCCACTGCCGCCTGCGCATAACCTGGGCCTTCTTCCACCCCAATCAGGCCGGCGTACAGGCCCGGCTTGGCACCGTCGGGCGCGTACACGTTGTACTTGCCGGTGGTGAGGATCAGGAACGCGGTGGCGGTGCACACCATCATGGTGTCGAAGTAGATCGCAAACGCCTGCACGTAGCCCTGCTTGGCCGGATGCGACACCTCTGCCGCTGCCGCAGCATGCGGCCCGGTGCCCTGCCCGGCTTCGTTGGCATAGATGCCGCGCTTGACGCCCCATTCCACCGCCAGCCCCAGCAAGGCGCCGAACGCGGCATGGCTGCCGAACGCACTGCTGAAGATGGTGACGAACATGTCCGGCACGCGCTCGGCGTTAAGCACCATGATGACCAGCGCCATCAGGATGTAGCCCATCGCCATGAACGGCACCACGATTTCGGCGAAGTTGGCGATGCGCTTGACGCCGCCGAAGATGATCACCGCCAGCATGCATGCCACCAGGATGCCGATGCCCAGCTTGGCCGCATCGCGCATCGGCAGGCCCATCCACTGCCCGTCCATCGCACCGCACAGGCTGGTGCCCCGGCAGGCGTTGATGGCGCTGTCTGCAATCGCGTTGGCCTGGACGCCCGGCATCAGAAAGCCGGTGGCGATGATGGTGGCCACCGCGAAGGTGAGCGCGTACCACTTCAGACCCATCGCCTTTTCGATGTAGTACGCCGGGCCGCCGCGATAGCGGCCATCGGCATCCTTGATCTTGTAGATCTGCGCCAGCGTCGATTCCACGTACGACGTGGACGCGCCGAGAAAGCCCATCACCCACATCCAGAAGATCGCGCCCGGCCCACCGAAGGCGATGGCGGTGGCGACGCCAGCGATGTTGCCGATGCCGATGCGCCCGGCCATCGACATCGCCAATGCCTGGAACGAGGACACCCCGGCATCGGACTTCTGCCCGCCCACGGTGAGGCGAATCATTTCCACGAACCCGCGTACCTGCATGAAACGGGTGCGGATGGTGAAGTAAACGCCTGCGCCCAGGCACATGAAAATCAGTGCCTTGCTCCAGACGATGCCGTTGATGCCATTGATGAGTGCTTCCACGCAATCTCCCCGAGTGCTGGATCGTGAACCCCAGCGCCGTGGGGAGTGGGTCGATTCTGGCCGAAAGCGCCGCTCGATGCGACGTGCATGCGAGTTGCGCCGTCAGCGCGCGACAACGTGCCGGCGGCGCATGTGCGAATCGTGCGCACCATCGTGGGGCATCGGCGCTGCACGCCGCACGCCCTGTGCAACGACGCCAGTGGTGTTCGCGAGCTTGGCCGAGACCGGATGCACGTCGCGAGCGGTCATCGGATAGCGGTGGACGGTGGGTTCAGAACCGGCGTGTGCGCAGGGCACATGCCGGTTCCGAGCAGCGACCGCAGCCGCCTGGCGGCCGCGCAGTCGCGTTGTTGGCCGCTTCTGGCGCTCAGCGCTTGGCGGTCTGCGCCTGCTTGAGCGCGGCGCACAAGCGGATGGTTTCGCCGGTCTGCGCCAGGCCGCGATCGGCGCCGCTGAGTTTGGCCAGGCGCGGCTGGAAGAAGGCATCCAGGCGGTCGGCCTCTTCCACGCTGCAGCCACCGGATGCGCCGAGCGCCGGCAGACCGCCGCCGTCGAACGACCCGCTGCGCTGCACGATGCGGTCGAAGTTGGCGGTGAACCACGGCCACATTGACGCATGCGGACCCTCGTAGCTGTTCCCACGCGTCAGCATGCTCTTCATCTCGCCGACCTTGATGGCATCGGTCAACGCAAAATCGCGCACCTGCTTGAGCAACGCCGGGTCCTGCACCGCGCCCAGTGCAGCGATCATGGCGTTGCGCTGTGCGGGGTCGGCGTGCGTGCGCAATGCCGCGATCAGGGTCTGCACCGCGGGGGCGCCGTGTTCCTGCGCGGTGACCGCCAGCACGGTGCCGAGCAGATCCGGGTTGGCCGCAGAAAAGTCCAGCGCCCCGTTGCCACCGGCCAGCACCGCATCGCCCTGGGCAAGCAACGCCTTGCGCACTTCCGCGTTCTGCAGACGTAACCCAAACAGCCCGACCAGCGACGACCGCAGCGCGGTGTCGTCGACCGATTCGCCGCTACGCCGCACGTAACCCAGCTGGCGCAGGCGCGGCAGATACGCCTGTTCGGCGGCCTTGCGCAGCGCGCCGCGCTGCGCCTCGGTGCTGGCCTGGTAGCGCCAGATCCACCCGAAGCGATCCACCAGCGCGGTCGAAACATCGGCCGATGCGGACGGTGCCAGTTGCTTGAGCGCCATCAACACCGCATCGCTGTCGGCATCGCCGTGGCGGTAGGCCGCATCGATGGCATCGGCGTAGGCCAACTGCTCGTTATCGTCGAGTTGAGCAACCTGCTTGCCGAGTGCGGCCAGCTGCTTCTTCGGCAGGCTGAAACGGTAATAGCCGGCGCCATGCGCGTTCGGGAACACCCAGGTGTTCTTGCCGGCGCCGTCCAGCACGATGCTGCCGCTGGCGTCTTCCAGCAGCTGGCAGGCGGTACCGACCTGGTTCTTGCCCTTGCCGTACTTCACGCATACCGGCACGCCCCACTGCTGCGCGGTGGAGCCGGTCGAACCCAGCGGCAAATACCGCTGCTGCTGCAGCTTGACCACGGTCTTGCCGCCTTCGCGCGCCACCTGGGTCTGCAGGTACGGCACACCCGGCTGATTCAAGAAACTGCGGAATGCCGCCTTGAAGTCTTCGCCCTTGCCGGCGGCTTCGGCGATCGCATCGACCAGATCGTCGGCGGTGGCGCTGCCGAACTGATGCTTGGCGATGTAGGCGCGCATGCCTTCGCGGAACACGTCCTCGCCAACGAAGGCTTCGAACATCGCCAGCACCGCCGCACCCTTCTGATAGGTGATGCCATCGAAAGCGGTTTCGATATCGCCGTTACCGGTGATCGGCTGGCGGATCTTGCGTGCGCTGACCAGGCTGTCGTTATTCATCGCGTATTGCGCGCCGCCGATGCGATCCAGGTTGGCGTGATATTCCGGGTGCAGCTGCATGGTGATTTTCTGCTGCATCCAGGTGGCGAAGGCTTCGTTGAGCCACAGGTCGTCCCACCATTCCATGGTCACGGTGTCGCCGGTCCACTGATGCGCCAACTCGTGCGCGTTGGTGTTGAAGGAGCGCTGCACGTTCTCGGCCGGCGAATCCTTGTCCAGCAACAGCAACCAGTCGCGGAAGGTGACAAACCCGGGGTTTTCCATCGCGCCGGCGCTGAAATCCGGTGCGGCGACCAGATCGAGTTTGTCGAACGGATAACCGAAGGCGTAGTAGTCCTCCAGCGCGGCGATGATCGCCGGGGTCTGGTCCAGCGCCGGAGTGATACGCGGGCCCTGACCCTGGGCGGCGATGCCGCGCAGCGGCGTGGCGTTGGGGCGCTGCGGAGTGGCCGGCATTGGCGGCACGTCCACCACATCCCACGGGCCGGCGGCGTAGGCGACCAGGTAGGTCGGCAACGGCACGGTCGGCGCAAAGGTCACCGTCTTCCAGCCCTTGCCCGCCGGCTTGGTGGAGGTGGCGATGGTGTTGGCCAGTGCCTGATCGTCGCTGGGCACGGTCAGGCTGAGGTCGAACGGGGTCTTGAACGCCGGCTCATCGAAGCCCGGGAACGCGTAGCGCGCACTGATCGGCTCCATCTGCGTCATCGCATACGCTTTGCCCTGGTACTTCACCTGATACAGGCCCTGCAGCTGCTGGTTGAGCGGCGCGCTGTAGGTGATATCCACGGTGAGCGTCTGCGGCTTGAGCGTGCGCCCGAACTCCAGGCGAACCACACCGGTCTGCGCATCGGCATCCACATAGCGCGCGGTGAGCGCCTTGCCCTTGGCCGGCTTGACCGTGGCCTTGCTGACCTTCAGCTCCTTGCCGTGCAGCCACAGATGGTCGGATGCCTGCTTGAGCTGCACGCGGATGGTGGTGCGGCCACTGAACTGCGCCTGCTCGGGGTCGACCTTGATCGCCAGGCTGTAGCGCTCGGGCACCGCCCAGGTCGGCAACCGTCCATTGGGTACCGGCTCGCCGGACGTCTGCGCAAGTGCGTTACCGCAGCACAGCGCAAGGAGGGAAGGAGCAAGCAGGCAGGCAAGACGACGCATGGGCAATTCCGGTCAGGGTAACCGCCGAAGTCGACCACAGCCGGGGATGACTGTCATGTGACCTTAGTCACTGCACCGACGCAGCGAAGGCTGTCGATGCCGACGCTGGCGGCTGCGATCAAGGCAGTGGCACATCACGCACAGTTGCGCCACAGGGTGACTGGCACGCATGTGCCGCGTGCAGCCATCCGCACACGCGCACAACGTAGCGGCGCCCAGCATCCGGGTCCTGCAGCCAACATCGCCAACCAGCGGAACTGCGGGATGCCGATCACTCGCGCAGGCGCAATGCTGCGACCGCGCACGCGTGTCGAGCAGCGCTTAGAGCGGCTAAAACGCCTGGCGCGCAGTCGTCAGGTAGGCGTGGACGGCACGCTCAAACCCAGAGTGCATTAGTCACACATGCCGCGCCGGGCACCGACCACGCCCGCCAGGCGGCGAGCGTAGTCGTTTTGACGGCCGCGCTTACGCGTGCCCGCCCACCGATGGCGTGGTTGCCTCCAGGGTTTCCAGCTCGCGTGCGACCGCTTCCGGCGACTTGGTGTACGGGGCGATCAGGCTGTAGAACGCCGGCACCACGTACAGCGACAGCAGCGTGGACAGCGACACACCGAAGATCACTACCACGCCGATAGTGGCGCGGCTGGCCGAGCCGGGCCCGCCGGCCACCACCAGCGGAATCGCGCCAACCACAGTGGCGATCGAAGTCATCAGGATTGGACGCAACCGCACCGAGGCCGATTCGACGATGGCCTGATGCACGCTGCGGCCTTCGTCGCGCAACTGATTGGCGAACTCCACGATCAAAATGCCGTTCTTCGCCGCCAGGCCCACCAGCATCACGATGCCGATCTGACTGAACAGGTTGAGCGTGCCGCCGGTGAGCCACAAACCGACCAATGCACCCAGCACCGCCAGCGGCACGGTGAGCATGATCACCAGCGGATGCGCGAAACTTTCGAACTGCGCAGCCAGCACCAGATACACCACCAGCAGGGCCATGCCGAAAGTCAGCAACACCGCGCTGCCGGATTGCTGGTATTCGCGCGATTCGCCCTTCCAGTCCAGCTGCGCATATTCCGGCAGTTCTTCCTGCGCGGCCTGCTGCGCCCAGGCGATGGCATCGCCCAACGGGTAGCCCGGCGCCAGACCGGCGGTGATGGTGATCGCGCGCAGGCGATTGAAGCGGTTCAAGGTGCCGGCTTCGGCCACTTCGCTCAAGCTCACCAGGTTGGACAGCGGAATCAGCTCGCCACGGGTAGAGCGCACGCGGATGGCGGTGAGATCTTCCGGCGACATGCGACCTTCGCGCCCGGCCTGCAACATCACGTCGTATTCCTCGCCGTTGTCGACGAAAGTGGTGACGCGGCGCGAGCCCATCATCGCCTCCAGCGCGCCACCGATGGCGGTCACCGGCACGCCCAAATCGGCTGCGCGCAGGCGATCGATGTTGACGCGCATCTGCGGGCGGGTTTCCTTGTAATCCGAGTCCGGGCCGACCAGGCCGGGATTGGCTTCCATGCGCTGCAGGATGCGGTCGCGCCACTGCGCGATCTCGGCATAGTCCGGGCCACCGAGCACCAGTTGGAAGGGTTGGCCGCGGCTGCGCACCAGGCCGCCACTGACCTGTGTGCGTGCGCGCACACCACTGAGCACGCTGAGCTTTTGCTGCAGCTCATCGGCCACCTCGGTGGTGGGGCGTGTGCGTTTTTCCCAGTCCTGCAAGAACACGCTGACGCGGCCGGTGTGCATTTCTTCGCTGCTGCCAAAGCCGCCGGGCACGCGCGGGTTGGCACGCACGATGGGTTTGTCCGGGCCGACGTACGGGCGCAGGATGTCTTCGACCTGATGCATCTGCCCCACGGTGTAATCGAAGCCGGCGCCTTCGGGCCCGTCGATCATGATCTGGAAATTGCCGCGATCTTCCGCCGGCGCCAGCTCGGATGGAATGCGGCTCATCAACCAGGCGCTCGCGCCCAAGGCCAGCAGCATGAGCAGCGCGAAGATCCAGGTGCGGTGCACATGCCGCTCCAGCGAGCGCCCGTACGCGCCGGACACCGCCTGCATGCGCCCGTTGAACCAATGATGGAACCGATTGGGTTTGGCCACGCTGTGCGATCGCAGCAGCTTGGACGACATCATCGGCGTCAGCGTCAGCGCCACGAAAGCCGAGATCGCCACCGCCGCAGCCAACGCCACCGCCAACTCGCGGAACAAGCGCCCGGTATTGCCTTCCAGAAATCCCACCGGCAGGAACACCGCCACCAATACGGCGGTGGTCGCGATCACCGCGAATGCCACCTGGCCGGTACCGCGCCTGGCGGCCACCAAAGGCGGCTCGCCCAGATCGATACGGCGCTGGATGTTTTCCACCACCACGATGGCATCGTCCACCACCAGGCCGATACACAGCACCAGCGCCAGCAAGGTGAGCAGGTTGATCGAAAAATCGAACGCGTACAGCGCAATGAACGCCGCGATCAGACACACCGGCACGGTGACCGCCGGAATCAGCGCTGCACGTGCGCTGCCCAAAAACACCCAGATCACCACCAGCACCAGCACCACCGCTTCGACCAGCGTGTGATAGACGCGTTCCACCGCCGCATCGATGAAGGTGGTGGTGTCGAAGGCGACAAAGATGTTGGTGCCCTGCGGCAGCGACTTCTGCACTTCTTCGGCCTGCGCGCGTGCTTCGCGCGCCACATCCAGCGCGTTGGCGGTGGAATTGCGCACGATGCCCAGGCCCACGTTGGGCACGCCATTGCTCTGGAAATAGGCGCGCCGTTCGGCCGAGGTCAACTCCACCTTGGCCACGTCGCCCAAGCGCACCACATAGCCGCCCTCGCCCTTGCTCAACGGCAACTTGGCGAAGTCTTCCGGCTTGAGGTAGCTGCGCTCCACACGCAAGGTGAAATCGCGCTGCGCCGATTCGATGCTGCCGGCCGGCAGCTCCACGTTTTCGTTCTGCAGCGCCGTTTCGACATCGGCCACGGTGAGTGCGCGTGCGGCCAGTTGGTCGCGGTCCAGCCAGATGCGCATCGCATAGCGCTGGCGTCCGCCGATGCGCACCTGCGCCACGCCATCCAGGCTGGAGAAGCGGTCAACGACATAGCGCTCGGCGTAGTCGGACAGCTGCAGCGTGTCCATCGTGCTGGAGCTCATGTTGAGCCACAGGATGGGGTCGGCGTCGGCTTCGACCTTGGAGATTTCCGGCGGGCGCGCCTGGTCGGGCATGCGGTCGGAAACGCGGCTCACCGCATCGCGCACGTCGTTGGCTGCCGCTTCCACATTGCGCGATTGCACGAACTCGATACTGATGTCGGACGAGCCATTGCGACTGCGCGCTTCGATGGTGGCAATGCCCTCGATACCGGCCAGCGCGTCTTCCAGCACCTGGGTGATGCGGCTTTCCACCACCGCTGCCGAGGCGCCGGTGTATTCCACATCCACCGAGACGATGGGCGGGTCGATCGCCGGCAGTTCTCGCAGCGTGAGGCGGGTGAACGACATCACCCCCAACACGATCAGCAACAGGCTCATCACCACCGCCATCACCGGGCGGGTAATGGACAGGTCGGAGAGTTTCATTGTGCCGCTGCCTGCGGACGCGTCGACGCGGGCGCGGCCTGGTCGACCACCTTCAGGCCCGGACGCAGCTTGCCGGTGCCGTCCACCACGATGCGCTCACCAGCCTTGACGCCTTCCAGAATCTCCACCTTGCCATCGCGCCGTTCGCCCAGCCGCACGTCGGCACGCTCCACGCTGCTGTCGGGTTTGACCCGAAACACGTACGACTCGCGCCCCACCTGCACCACCGCAATCTCCGGGATCACCACCGCCTGCCGCGCCGGCTGCAGTAGCCGCACATCCAGCAGCATGCCCGGGCGCAGGCGGCGATCGTCGTTGGGGAAGTCCGCACGCACGGTCACCGAGCGGGTGGTCTCGTCGATGCGCGAGTCGATCGCGGCAACGATGCCGTCGAAGCGCGCACCTGGATACGCCGCCGCGGTGCCATTGACGGTATTGCCGAGCTGCACCAGACCGAACTGAGATTCCGGCACCTGAAAATCCACGTACATGCGCGCCACATCGTCCAGCGTGGCGATCACGGTGCTCGAGGTGATCAGCGACCCGGGGCTGATCTGGCGGATGCCCAATACGCCGGAAAACGGCGCGCGCACTTCGCGATCGGTGATTTCCGCGCGCATCTGCTGCACCCGCGCCTGCGCTGCATCGCGCAGCGCGCGCTGGGTGTCGACCGTGGACTTGGCGACCAATTGCTGCCCAACCAGGCTCAACTGGCGACGATAGAGCTGGTCGGTTTCCTCGAAGGTGGCTTGCGCGGCGGTCAACGCGGCCTGCTGCGAATTGCCGCGCAGCCGCAGCAGCAACTGCCCGGCCTTGACCTCATCGCCGCTGTCGAAATTGACCTGCTCGACCACATCGCTGACCGCTGCGGTGAGCGCGACCGATTCGCGCGCACGTACGGTGGCGATCGATTGCACGGTGGAGTTCCAGGGCTGCACCGCAACCGGCTGCACGACCACCGGGATGGGCTTGGCAGCGGCCGGCGCGCTGGCCTGACGGGCACAACCGGACAGCCACACGGCCAACAAGAGCGCGGCGCAATTGCGCGCGCTGGGCAGAACAAGCATCAGAACATCCTGGCGGGGTACCGCGAAAGTTTACCGACCTCACCGCCAAGCGTTGACAGAAAGGGCGCGCTTTGCACCATGACCAAAGACCCTTGCCGTCGTCGTCATGATGCGCTGGTCGGCGCGGCCCTCGACGCTGCATACCAGCGCCCGGGCAGGCCCGATGGCGCAAACCCGCGCGGTCACTCCACGATGGGGTCTGCCGCCACGCGCACTACGCGGGAGACTGGGTGCCACGTCCTGATGCCTGCGCTCAGCGTTCCAGCCCCAGAAACTCGAGCACGTGGCGCGCCAGCGCCTCTACATTCTCACCATCGGCGTGAAGATGGATCTCCGGCGTCTCGGGCGCCTCGTATGGCGAGTCGATCCCGGTGAAATTAGGAATCTGCCCGGCCCGCGCCTTGCGGTACAACCCCTTCACGTCGCGCGCCTCTGCCACCGCCAGCGGAACGTCCACGAACACTTCGACAAACTCGCCCGTATCGAAACGCTCGCGCGCCAGTTGCCGCTCGGCGCGGAACGGCGAAATAAAACTGACCAGCACGATCAGGCCGGCATCGGCCATCAGACGCGCCACTTCCGCCACGCGGCGGATATTTTCCACGCGGTCTTCGTCGGTAAAGCCCAGATCGCGGTTGAGCCCATGGCGCACGTTGTCGCCATCCAGGATGAAGGTGTGATATCCCAAGGCATGCAGGCGCTTGTCGACCAGGTTGGCGACGGTGGATTTGCCCGCCCCCGACAGGCCGGTGAACCACAGCACGCGCGGCGCCTGGCCCTTGATACGCGCACGAGCACCGCGGTCCACGTCCAGATGCTGCCAATGCACGTTGCCGGCGCGGCGCAACGCAAACTCCAGCGTGCCCGCGGCCACGGTGGCATTGCTTTGCCGGTCGATCAGGATGAACCCGCCGAGCACGCGGTTGCGGGCGTACGGCGCGAAGGCGATGGGTTCGTCCAAGGCGAGATTGCAGTAGCCCACTTCGTTGAGCTCCAGCCGCTTGGCCGCCAGGCGCTCTTGCGTATTCACATCGACCTTGTGCTTGATCTCGCTGACGCTCACGGTGACCGTGCGGGTGCCGATCTTGAGCCAGTACGGGCGGCCAGGCAGCAGCGCGGCATCGTCCATCCACAGCAGATGCGCGGCGAACTGGTCGGCCACTTCCGGCGGGTCGTCGATGGCGGCGATGATGTCGCCACGGCTGATATCGATCTCATCGCGTAGCGTCAGCGTCACCGCCTGCCCTGCGCGTGCGCTGGCCACATCGCCGTTAGCATCCAGCACCGCAGCCACCTGCGAACGTCGCCCCGATGGCACCACCACCACGGCATCGCCCACGCGCACCTGCCCCGCCGCGATGGTGCCGGCATAGCCGCGGAACTGTGAGTTGGGGCGGTTAACCCACTGCACCGGCAGGCGCAGGCCGCTATCGGCGTCGGGCGGCTCCAGTTGCACACTGTCCAGATGCTGCAGCAGATGCGGACCGCTGTACCACGGCATGCGGGTGGAGGCGCTGGAAAGGTTTTCGCCAGCCAGCGCCGACAACGGGATGCACTGCACATCGGCAATGCCCAGCTGCGCCGCCAGCGCGCGATAGCTCTCGGCGATGGCGCTGAAGACGTCGGCGTCGTAGTCCACCAGATCCATCTTGTTGACCGCCAGCACCACGTGGCGGATGCCCAGCAACGACACGATGTAGCTGTGGCGGCGCGTCTGCACGAGCAAGCCCTTGCGCGCATCCACCAGCACCACTGCCACATCGGCGCTGGACGCACCGGTGGCCATATTGCGCGTGTACTGCTCGTGGCCTGGGCAGTCGGCGACGATGAATTTGCGTTGGTCGGTATCGAAATAGCGATACGCCACATCGATGGTGATGCCCTGCTCGCGCTCGGCTGCCAGCCCATCCATCAACAACGCGTAATCGATACCCTCGCCCTGCGTGCCATGCCGCCGGCTATCGCTTTCCAGCGCCGCCAGCTGATCGTCGAACAAGCGCTTGCTGTCGTACAGCAACCGTCCAATCAAGGTGCTCTTGCCATCGTCCACGCTACCGCAGGTGATGAAGCGCAGCAGCGGTTTGGATTCGTGCTGCTGCAGGTAAGTGTCGATGGTGCCGGGAATCGGGAGTGGGGAATCGGGAATGGTACAAGCCGCCTCCTCGATCGATGTAGACGCAGCGAACCGCTGTTGCGATCCCCCATTCCCGATTCCCCATTCACTACCCATCAGAAATACCCCTCAAGCTTTTTCTGTTCCATCGACGCGCCGGGTGCGTGATCGATCATGCGGCCCTGACGCTCGGAGCTGGTGCTGACCAGCATTTCGGCGATCACCGCTTCCAGGGTGTCGGCGGTGGAGTCGATCGCGCCGGTCAGCGGATAGCAACCCAGCGTGCGGAAGCGCACCGAGCGCAGCTGCGGGGTTTCTCCAGGCTGCAGCGGCAAGCGTTCGTCATCGACCATGATCAACGCACCGTCGCGCTCCACCACCGGGCGCGCTGCGGCGAAATACAGCGGCACCACCGGGATCTTTTCGCGGTAGATGTACAGCCAGATATCCAGCTCGGTCCAGTTGGACAACGGAAACACGCGCACGCTCTCGCCGGGTTTGGTACGGGCGTTGTAGAGGTTCCACAGTTCCGGACGCTGGTTTTTCGGGTCCCAGCGATGGCGTGCATTGCGGAACGAAAACACCCGCTCCTTGGCGCGCGATTTTTCTTCGTCGCGCCGTGCCCCGCCGATTGCCGCATCGAACGCGCCGTGCTCCAGCGCCTGCTTCAGGCCCTGGGTCTTCATGATGTCGGTGTGCACCGCGGCGCCGTGGCTGATCGGGCCGATGTCCTGCGCGATGCCATCGGGATTGATGTGCACGCGTAGATCCACCCCGGTTTCGGCCGCGCGGCGGTCGCGGAAGGCGATCATCTCGCGGAATTTCCAGCGCGTGTCCACGTGCAGCAGCGGGATCGGCGGGGGCGACGGCGCAAACGCCTTGAGCAGCAGATGCAGCAGCACCGAGCTGTCCTTGCCGACCGAATACAGCATCACCGGTGCCCGGAACTCGGCGGCGACCTCGCGCAGGATGTGGATGCTTTCGGCTTCGAGCCGGTCGAGATGGGACAGCGGTGGCAGGGTCATCAGGATGTCGGGAGCGGCGGCAGGCAAGACCAGCCGATGGTAGGCCAAGGCAGCGCAGTGTGTGGCGGGCAGATGTCTGCTTGAAATAATCGGCCGGCATAACGCGATAACCGGTGATCCTTTCTAGACCAGCGAACGCTTCCCTAACATCGTTCATCCAATCCCCGCCCCTGGATCCGAATGACCGCCGCCAGTTCCGCGCTACCGCCCAGCCCCTTGCCCGACGAGCGCAAGGCGCTGCTGGAACGGTTGGTCGACGGCCTGGATACCGCCTCACTGTGGTGGCTGTCCGGCTACACCGCCGGGCTGGCGCAGGGTCATCCGCCGCGCTCGCTGGCGGTGCTGCCGGGCGGACAACCGCAGGCGGCCGCGCAGGACAGCCAGCGCTTGACCGTGGTGTACGGCAGCCAGACCGGCAACGCGCGCCGCCAGGCCGAGCAGCTGGCCGCCGATGCCGAGGCCGCCGGGCTGAGCGTGCGGTTGCTGCGCGCCGATGCCTACCCCACCCGCGAACTCGCCAGCGAACGCCTGTTGTACGTGGTGATCAGCACCCAGGGCGAAGGCGACCCGCCGGACGATGCGATCGGCCTGGTCGAATTCCTGGCCGGCCGCCGCGCGCCCAAGCTGCCCGAGCTCAAGTACGCGGTGCTGGGCCTGGGCGATTCCAGTTATGCGGAATTCTGCGGCATTGCGCGGCGCATCGACGACCGTCTGGCCGAGCTCGGCGCCAGCCGTGTGCAGCCGCGTGGCGAAGCCGACCTGGACATCGACAGCATCGCCGACCCGTGGCGCGCGCAGGCGCTCAAGCATGCGCGCGAGCAGCTCAAGAGCGCTCCCCACTCGGCCACGGTCACGCCGCTACGCAGCAACCCGGTGGCGCCGGTGTGGTCGCACCAGCATCCGTTTGCTGCCGAGTTGCTGGCCAACCAGATCATCAGCGGACGCGACTTCAAGGGCCCGGGCTTTCGCGTCTATGCGCAGCCCGGCAAGCGCGTGCGGCATCTGGAATTTTCGCTGGAAGGCAGCGGCCTGAGTTACGAACCCGGCGATGCCCTGGGCATCCGTCATCGCAATCCGCCCGCGCTGGTGGATGCGGTACTGCAGACCTTGCAGCTGGATGGTCATGCCGCGGTCACCGTCGGCGAAGAGACTCTGGCCTTGAACGAGTGGCTGACCACCCGGCGCGAACTGACCAAGCTGTCGCGGCCATTCCTCACCGCCCATGCCGAGCGCGCACGCGCAGACGACCTGCAGGCGCTGCTCACCCCCACCCAGACTGCCGGCCTGGCGTCGTTGCTCTCCGATCATCAAGTGATCGACGTGCTGCGACGCTGGCCGGCGGATTGGGACCACGCCAGCCTGCTGGACACGCTGCGCCCGCTCACCCCGCGGCTGTATTCCATCGCCTCCAGCCGCAAGCGCGTGGGCGACGAAGTGCATCTGGCGGTGGATGAACTCAACTACCAGGCGCACGGGCATGCGCACCTGGGCTCGGCCAGCAGCTTTCTCGCCGCGCTTGCCGAAGGCGATACCGCCCCGGTCTACATCGAACCCAACACCCGCTTCCGCGTGCCGGCCGACGCGGACCGCGACATCCTGATGATCGGCCCGGGCACCGGCGTGGCGCCGTTCCGCGGTTTCGTGCAGGAACGCGCCGAAACCGGCGCCAAAGGTCGTAACTGGCTGTTCTTCGGCGCCCAGCATTTCAATACCGATTTCCTGTATCAGGCTGAGTGGCAGCAGGCCTTGCAACGCGGCGAGTTGCACGCGCTGGACCTGGCGTTCTCGCGCGACCATCCCGAAAAAATCTACGTGCAACACCGCCTGCGCGAACGCGGCGCCGAGGTCTATGCCTGGCTGCAGGGCGGCGCGCATCTCTATGTCTGTGGCGCCATCGGCATGGGAAAGGATGTGCACGCCGCATTGCTGGACATCGTCACCACCCACGGCGCCCGCAGCGCCGAAGACGCCGCCGCATATCTCACTCAGCTGCAGGTGGAGGGACGGTATGCGCGCGATGTTTATTAGTGCAGGGAATCGGGAGTGGGGAATCGGGAATCGGTACAGCTCGCTACTGACCTTTCCTGGCAGACCAAGCAGCTTTTTACGATTCCCCATTTCCGACTCCCGATTCCCATGACTCATTCCGTCGAAGACATCAAATCCGAAAGCCGCCGTCTGCGCGGGTCGCTGGAGCAGAGCCTGGCCGATCCGGTCACCGGGGCGCTGCGCGAGGACGATCAGACGCTGATCAAGTACCACGGCAGCTACCAGCAGGACGATCGCGATATTCGCGATGAGCGGCGTCGACAGAAGCTCGAGCCTGCATATCAGTTCATGATCCGCACGCGCACGCCGGGCGGGGTGATTTCGCCCAGCCAATGGCTGGCGCTGGATGGCATCGCCACGCGGTACGCCAATCATTCGCTGCGCATCACCACGCGTCAGGCGTTCCAGTTCCATGGCGTGATCAAGCGCGAACTCAAGGCGACCATGCAGGCGATCAACGCCACCTTGGTCGATACGCTGGCGGCGTGCGGCGACGTCAATCGCAATGTGCAGGTGGCGGCGAACCCATTGTTGTCGCAGGCGCATGCCACGTTGTACGCCGATGCCGCGCGCGTGTCCGAGCATCTGCTACCCAACACGCGTGCGTACTACGAAATCTGGCTGGACGAAGAACGCGTATCCGGCTCCGGCAACGAAGACGAGCCGATCTACGGCGACCGGTATCTGCCGCGCAAGTTCAAGATCGGTTTCGCCGCACCGCCGCTCAACGACGTGGACGTGTTCGCCAATGATCTGGGCTTCATCGCCATCCTGCGCGACGGCGAGTTGCTCGGCTACAACGTCAGCATCGGCGGCGGCATGGGCGCCAGCCACGGCGATGCGGAAACCTGGCCGCGCGTGGCCAACGTCATTGGGTTTATCACCCGCGATCAATTGCTGGAACTCGCAACCGCTGTAGTCACCACGCAGCGCGACTTCGGCAATCGCGCAGTGCGTAAGCGCGCGCGCTTCAAGTACACCATCGACGATCATGGCCTGGACACCATCGTGGCCGAGATCCAACGCCGTGCCGGTTTTTCGTTGCAGCCTGCGCGGCAGTTTGCGTTCGACCACAACGGCGACCGCTATGGCTGGGTCGCAGGCGAAGACGGCCTGTGGCATCTGACCCTGTCGCTACCGGCCGGCCGCATTGCCGACACCGACACCGCCGCGCATCTGAGCGGGCTGCGCGCGATTGCGCAGTTGAACGTGGGCGAGTTCCGGATGACGCCCAATCAGAACCTGGTGATCGCCGGCGTCCCTGCACAGCAGCGCGCGCAGATCGATGCGCTGGCTGCGCAGTACGCGCTGGATGCGGGCAACCATGCCGGCACCGCCTTGGCACGCGGCGCGATGGCCTGCGTGGCATTGCCGACCTGCGGCCTGGCGATGGCCGAGGCCGAGCGCTATCTGCCCGATTTCAGCGCTGCGCTGCAGCCGTTGTTGCAGCAGCACGGCTTGGCCGACACGCCCATCGTGCTGCGCCTGTCCGGTTGCCCCAATGGATGTTCGCGTCCATATCTGGCGGAGATCGCACTGGTGGGCAAGGCGCCTGGTCGCTACAACCTGATGCTGGGCGGCGACCGTCGCGGCCAGCGGCTCAACACCTTGTATCGCGAAAACATCACTGAAGCAGAGATCCTCGCCGCGCTGGAGCCGCTACTGGCCCGTTACGCCGCAGAACGCGACCAGGCAGCGGATGAAGGCTTTGGCGATTTCCTGCACCGCAGTGGCCTGATCGCCCTGCCGCCCTACCCCACGCACCGTCACCTCGACCTGGAATTGCTCGCATGACCGCGCTGCCTGTCGCATCGATCACCTCTTCCGCGTTGGACGATCTGGACGCGCTCAACGCACACCTGGAAACCCTGCGTGCCGACGAACGCGTGGCGTGGGCGCTAGAGCATGGCCCGCAGGACGTCGCGCTGTCGTCCAGCTTCGGCGCGCAATCGGCGGTGACGCTGCATCTGCTCACCCGGCAGCGCCCGGACATTCCGGTGATCCTGATCGACACCGGGTATCTATTTCCGGAAACCTATCGCTTTGCCGACGCGTTGACCGATCGGCTCAAACTCAATCTCAAGGTGTATCGCCCGCTGGTCAGCCGCGCCTGGATGGAGGCGCGCCATGGCCGGTTGTGGGAACAGGGCATGGTCGGCATCGACCAGTACAACAACCTGCGCAAGGTCGAGCCGATGCGCCGCGCACTGGACGAGCTCGACGTCGGCACCTGGTTCACCGGCCTGCGCCGCAGCCAATCCGGCGGACGCGCACAGACGCCAATCGTGCAGAAGCGTGGCGACCGCTACAAGATCAGCCCGATCGCCGACTGGACCGACCGCGATGTCTGGCAATACCTGCAGGCGCACGATCTGCCGTATCACCCGCTGTGGGAGCAGGGCTACGTCTCGATCGGCGACTTCCACACCACCCGCCGCTGGGAACCGGGCATGCGCGAAGAAGACACCCGCTTTTTCGGCCTCAAGCGCGAGTGCGGGATTCACGAGGACATCTGAGTTGGGCTACGCATCGCGCGCTTTGTAGAGCGTCGCGATGTGAGATGTTTGGTTTCTGCGTGCTGTGAGCGTGGCAGACAGCGCAACGCCTGGAGATCTTTCTGGTGGGCTGTGGTGGCCGTAACACGTGCGAGGCATCGCGCCGCCGTTGCAGCAGGATCTCAGGATCGAGAAAGGCGTGCTCTCTGCCGAAGAGCGCGGCCGCGCTGGTCCCAGCGCCGCGAACACAGACGACATCGACGCGAGCTGTAGCTGTAGCTACAGCTGCAGCGGCTGAGAGATGCAATCGCGACACGTGTAGCGATAGCGACACGCGCAGCCATCGCATCACGCCACAGCACTCGCTTGCACGCGTTGCATCCAGTAACGATCGAACAACCACATCAGCAACAACGACAGCCCGACCAGCGGAAAGAGCAATCCGCACAGCACTAGCAGCGCCAGCAGCCCGCGCAGGGTGCGTGGGTCGGCAGGCAATGGCGGCACGCCCAAGCCGCCCACCGGCCGCCGCTTCCACCACATCGCCACGGCACTGACGCACAACAGCACGATCAACGCGCACGCCAGCAGCAGGATCAGCTGATTGGCGGTGCCGTATTGCTGCCCCAGGTGCACATTGATGCCCCATTCCAGCGTCTTAGCCACCGGCCCGTAATCGCGGTAGCCCATGTCCAGCAGCACCTCACCGCTGTACTGATCCAGATGGATCACCCGCTGCTGCTGCAGATCGGCCGGATACACCGTCGCGGTATAGACACCGCGCACACCACGCGGCGGCGACACGCTATAGCCCGACGCAATGCCGAGCGCATCGAACCGCGCCATCGCCGCATCCAGACCAATCGCGCCCATCCCCGGCGCAGCGACACTGCCGGCGCCACCGTGCGCTGCATGGACTGAATATTCTGACTGGCTTGAATGTTCTGAGTGCGCCGAATGCTGTGAGTGTTCCGAATGCTCTGAGTGAGCTGAATGTTCTGAGTGATCCGAATGCTGCAAGTGCTCCGAATGTTCCGAATGCTGTGCATGAGCATGGTCGAAGTTAGCCCCTCTCTCCTCGGGGCGAGAAGGCACTGTTTGCGCGCCACTGGCGCGCGTGCCTTGGAGCGCCCACGCCGCTAGCTCGGGCCGGGAGTTGGGGTGCGGGTGGGCCGCACGCATCGCAGCCGCGTGCAGCCCACCCGCTTGGCCGTCATGCAATCGCTCATCCAGCGCACCAGGCACAGGCGCAGCAGATTCCGGCAACCGTGCCTGCCGCAGCGACCACGCAGGCTCGCCACTGTCGGTCAGGCGCTGCTCCGACATCGGCTGCTGCACACGCAGCCCGGCCGGATACCCAAAGTCGTGCCCGTTGGCCCAGCGATTGACCTGTGCGCCCCACAGCCACGACCACGGCATGCCGCTCAGCGCCAGAAACAACAGGATCGCACCCACACCGGCACCGGTCACCGCGTGCAGGTCGCGCCAGAACAGCCGCTGCGTCGGCGTGCCACGGACGTTGAGCACACCACCACGCCGCCCGCGCGGCCACCACAGGTACACACCCGTGAGCACCAGCACGATCGCCCACCCCGCCGCCATTTCGATCAGCCCCTGTGCAAACGGGCCGATCAACTCCAGGCTGTGCAGCCGGCGAATCGTCCAGGCCAGCGTGCCGTGCTCGGGCAAGCGACCCAGCACACGCACGCGATACGGGTCCACATACACCACCGTGCGGGTGCCATGCGCGTCCACCAGGCCGATCTCGGCACTGGCATCGGCACGCTTGGGCGTGGTGTAGCGGAACAACGTCCCACCCTCCTCGCGCTGCGCCACCTCCACCAGTTGCTGTGCAGACGCGCGCGCCGCACCCACCGGCACCACCTTCAACCCATGGTGCACCGTGCGATCGATAGCGTCCTGATACAGAAACGCCGCGCCGGTGAGCGCCAGCCAGATGATGAAAGGCAGCACCAGCAGCCCGGCATAGAAATGCCAGCGCCACACGGCCCGATAGAACCGCCAGCGGCCATCCCGCTGCGGTACGTCGACGCTGGTAGTGCTTGTGCGTGTCCGCATCAGAAACTCCAATCCCAGGACACCGACAGTGCGCGGCCATCGCCTGGCGAATAGCCGGAACTACCGCTGTCGTACCACGCGTACACATAGGCGCGATCGGTGACATTGCGCAATTGCACGCTGAGCGCATGACGCGCATCCAAGTTCCAGCGCGCACCAAGATTGAGCAAGGCATAGCCGCCGGTGCGACCCAGGGTATTGCTGCGCTCCAGGTAATAATCGCCCTGCGCATTGCCCCAGGCGCTGAGCTGCACGGCTGCACTCACCTGCCACTCCAGCCCGGCGGTGGCCAACCAGTGCGGCACGTTCTCGATCTCCTTGCCGCGCGTGGCCGGCGCACTGGGATCGGGCGTGGCGATGCTGGCCTTCTGCCGCGAATACGACATCCACGCACGCCAATGCTCGGCAGGCTGCAGGTTCAATTGCGCATCCCACCCACGCCGCAGCGTGCGGCCGACATTGGCCACATCGCCGATGCCGGCCATGCCATTAACACCGAGAATGGTGGCCACTTCGCCAGACGCACGTTGTTCCCAATACGCCACCCGCCCATCCAACAGTGCCGACGGGGCGAATTTGAAACCGGCTTCCCAGCCATCGTTGATCGATGGCCCGAGATTGCCCGGCTGGCGACGGTAGGCACCATCGCCGCTGCCGATCTGGAAGGTGCGTCCCCAGTTGGCGTACACGCTGCTCTGTTCGCCCACACGGTAGCTGGCACTGAACTTGGGTTGCTTGATGGTGCCGTAGTCGTAGGTCGGCGCCCAGACACCGGCCAGCAGGTCGTGCAAGGTGCCATCGACACGATCGATGCGATACCCCGGCACCAGTTGCAAACGGTCGACCGGGCTCAGCACCGCCTGCACATAGGCACCTTGGGTGTGCAGATCGTAGTTCCAGTCGCGCAGTTGCGCGCCGCGCACGCGTGCGACGGTGCGGTAGCGCTGCGACCGGTTGTCCTGCCACTGCGCATCCGCACCGGCTTCCAGCGCCGCATTCCACACGCCCCAGTCGGGCTGCCAGTTGCCGCGCAGCAGCACGCCGCGATGGGTTTCATCGGTATCGCGCTCCTGCTGCAGGCCGGCGGCGGAAAAACGGACCCAGCGTTGATTGCGGTAGTCGTTCTGGTAGGCCTTGGCGCTCCACTGCGCATCCGTGCCCAGCGTGCCATCGGCATGCAATGCGGTCTGACGCACACGGCGCTCGCTGCGATCGTCCTGCGCATAGGCCGGCGAACTGCGCGGCGCCGCACGCGCGCTGGCCGCGTCCAGATACCCCGCCTCCAGCGCGTGATTGTCGTAGTAACGCGTGGTCAGCCCGGCACGGAAGGCGCCATCCGGGTCGGTGTAGAACCACTTGCCGGCGACGCTGCGTTTGCGCGCATCGGCGTGCGCGCGATAGCCATCGGAATCGCGCCAGGCCAGCACATAGTTCTGGCTCCACGGGCCGCGCTCGAAGCCCTTGCCCAGCTGCACTTCGCGCGCACCGAAACTGCCCGCGGTCACGCTGAGCCGGCCATCGTTGCCACCGGTGCGGGTCAGCACATCCACGCTGCCGGCGATGGCGTTCAAGCCATACCGCGCATCGTTGGTGCCGCGCACGATTTCGATCGCACTGATGTCCTGCGGAAACACCGCATCCAGATAGGGCATGCCACCGGCGTTGTCGTTGCTGGGGATGCCGTCGATCAGCAGCTTGACCGCGTTGATCCGCCCCTCGCCGTTGAAGCCACGGAACGAAAACCGCCCCGCATCGGTGCCCATGCGGAATTGGGTCACCTGCACGCCGGGCGCGCGCATCAGCAGTTCCCAGCTGTAATCCACGTGCTGATCGTGCAGCAGCGCACCGCCGATCACGTCCACCGAACTCAGCACGCGCGCGGTACTTGGCGTGCGCTGCACGTGCTCGCTCACCTGTACCTTGCCCAGCGTCAATGCCGCATCTTGCGCCTGCACCTGCCAGGGGTGGCCACACACCAGCGCCAACGACGGCGCGTACCACATCGTTTTCAACAACCGTAACCGCATGACCAACCCTTTGCCGCGACACCACGGCAATGCCGCCGTGCCCCACCTCACAGGGCGAGCGCCGGCTTCATTCAAAGAATGCGTCGTCCATCGATTGTGCGCAGGCACGCCAACGCATCAGGCGCAGACAGGCTGCAACAGAACGGACGCCCGCAACGGGGCAAGGCTCAGGCGTACAACGGTGGCCCACGCGCTCCGAGGGCGGTCCAGCGCAAGGCAGACCATGCCCGCACCGCGGCGGGCAGCGACATCGGCACCGGGCGTCGCTGCAGCAGACACAGCACCAGCAGTGCCAGCCAGGGCAGCAGGCGCGCGGCCAACATGCAGTAGTCGCAGGCTTCGCCATGCAGCGCAGCGTCATGGTCGCCGGCGCGTTGCGGGGCGCCGGGCATGCCGTGATCCCGAGGCACTGCGCTGTGCGCTTGCGCAGGCGCGTGGCTCGCATGCACTGCAGCGCTGGTGCCAAGCGCCGGGCCGCTCATGCACATCGGCTCGAGCATGCGCGCCTGGCTCCAGCGGCTGATCAACGGCGCCAACAGCATCAGCGCCACTGCCAGGCAGGCGAGCAGGTGCAACAGACGATGGCGATGAAGCGCGGGCATCGCCGCAGTGTAAGCCGCCATGTCGGCAGGAGCGATGGGAGCGGCCGGTGCGCGACCGGATGTCGCACCCAAACCCGCGCAGGCGTCCGGGCGGACTGGCATCGCACGCTGACGCCTGTCGACCCGCGCCCCATCAGCCGTCGCCACGGCCGAGTCGATGAAGCGCAGCCCATCACCTGAATATCACTGCCGCCCCATTGTCCAGGCCGGCAGTCACAGTTCTACCGGTGCGTATAAGACCGCGCGCATGCGAGGCGTCGCCATGCCCTATGCTTGGACTTCATCCCATTCATCCTGCCCGCGCATGAGTACTGTCCTGTCCGATCCAGCGGCTGAGCCACTTCCCTGCGCGCCCAAGCCGCCCAGCGAGGCGCTGCGCCTCCAGGCCCTGCGCAGCTACGGCATCCTCGATACGCCGCGCGAGGCGGCCTTCGAAGACATCACCCGGCTTGCGTCGATCATCTGCCAGACCCCGATCGCCCTGATCAGCCTGGTGGACGCCGACCGCCAGTGGTTCAAGAGCGAACTCGGCATGGGCGAGCGCGAGACGCCGCTGTTCAAGTCGATGTGCGCGCATGCGCTGCTCGACAGCGACGTGCTGGTGGTGCCCGATACGCGCGAAGACATCCGTTTTTCGCGCAACCCGCTGGTGACCGGCGAAGCGCCGCTGTACTTCTATGCCGGTGCGCTGTTGAAGACGCCGGACGGCCTGCCGTTAGGCACCGTCTGCGTCCTCGACCGGCAGCCGCGCAAGCTCACCGACGAACAGGTCGAGGCGCTGCGCGCGCTCGCGCGCCAGACCATGGCGCAGCTGGAATTGCGCCGTGCGCTGCTGATCGCGGAAGAATCCGACCGCTATCGCAGCCGGTTGATGGCCATTGCCGGGCACGATCTGAAGACCCCGCTGCGCACCGCCGCCTACGCCATCGACAAGATGCGCCGGCATGCCAACGTCGATTCCATCCCGACCTTGGTGACCGCGCGCGACGCGATCAGTCTGGTCGGTCGCAGCCTGGACGAACTGGCCACGCTGGCCGCCGCAAGCAAGTCCGCCATGCCGGATCTGCAGCCGCTGCAGCTGGAAGACGTGCTGCATTCGGTGCTCGGCGTCTGGCGCCAGCCGGCCATCGACAAGTGCCTGTCGCTGCGCCACGTACCGACCTCGCTGCGCGTGCGCAGCCATCCGACGTTGTTGACCACCCTGATCGGCAATCTGGTCGGCAACGCGATCAAATACACCGAGCGTGGACGCGTGCTGGTCGGCACCCGCCGCCGGCCCGGCTATGCGGTGGTGGAAATCATCGACAGCGGCATCGGCCTGAATCTTGAGCAGCCCGAGCAGGTCTTCCAGGCGTTTCGCCAGGCCGACCCACGCAGCGACGGTCTGGGCATCGGGCTATGGATCGTGCACCGCACCGCCGAGACGCTAGGGTGCGAGGTGAAGGTACGGCCACGTTCGGAAGGCGGGACCTGTTTTTCGGTTCGCATTCCGTTGGCCTGACGCAGTCGCGCGCAACTGCGTGGCGATGTGCGACCGCGCAGCTGTGCAGCAGACCTGGCGCACGTCGCTTCACAGGCGTTGATTCGAGTATCCGGCGCTCGCCAAAAGCGGCCAACCCAGCTCGGCCGCCGGCGCGTACTGCGATTGTTTCGGCAAAAAATCGGCAAAAAAAAGGCGGACCCGAGCTCCCGACCCGGATCCGCCGCCAAACACGCCAGGCCTCTCCCCAGGGACCCGGGTGCGCCAGCCGCGCTGTGTGCGCAGCCTCGCGCAACAGTGATGCGACAGCGCTAGCAACCTTTCGACGACACCACTGATCACACCGGTGAAGCGATACCTGCATCGCCGGTCCTGCGCCGTCCACCCCTAGACGTCCGAAGTGTCGCGTCATGGTTGCTATAAGGGTTTACGACAGCGCCGCGCCCAACTTGATGGGTGCCGACAACGCGGCTAAGACGGCCCTGACACGTGTAGGGAGAATCACTGACAGCGACACGCACGGCGCGTCGGCCAGCGCTCGCATGGCATTGATTGCAAAGAGGATTTACGGGCTACTCTACGCTGCAGTGCAACATGCAATGCGCGTTAGCGGACCCGACAACAACAGCACGCAACACACCCAGCGCACGACGACGACGTGGCAGAAAACGCTGTTAGGAATTCCAACTTCCTAATCTCCAATCCCAGCCTCATCCCCCTGCTGCGCAAACCACGCCGCCGAATGCACGTCTTCGGCCGCCACTTCCAGTAGCTGACGCAACACGGCCAGCGGAATCTGCACCGGCGTTGCACCGGCCTGCAGCGCCACCCACAGCGATTCGTCCTGCGGGTCGGCCAGCACCGTCAGCACGGCGTGCTCGCGTCCGTCGATGTTTGCCGACAGTTGCAACGACATGCCGCCATCGGGTTCGGGCGACCAGAGTCTGCTGAGCGACGGGCGTACTGGCTCGGTCATCGCGTAGCGCTCAACTGGTGATGGTCTGGGTCAGCGATTCCCAGGTCGGCGGCAGCGGCCAGTTCGGCGCCTGGTTGCCGTCCAGTACGCGGCGCAGGTCGCGCTTGTCGATCTGCGGCGCCAGCACATGCACCAGATCCAGCGCGTAGTCGCGCAGCACCCGGTCGCGCGGCAGCACCGCCCAGGCGATGCACTCGGCGATCGGTGCCGGCGCCGGCCAGGAACGCAGGTCTTCGTCCTGAGCGTTGACCGCCATCTCGGCCACCAACCCCACACCGAGCCCAGCGCGCACATAGGTCTTGATCAGGTCCGCATCCAGCGCGGTCAACGCGATGCTCGGCTCCAGCCCGACCTGCGCGAACGCGCGCTGCAGCGACGAGCCCGGCCGGGTGGACGATTCGTAGCTGATCAGCGGGTGCTCGGACAGCGCCTGCATGTCCGGCGCCACCCGCGTGTCCAGCGCATGCCCGCGCGGCACCACCACCAGCCGCCGCCAGCGGTACAGCGGCACCGCAATGCCTGCATTGGGCTCGCCGCCGGCGGTGCTGACCACGGCGATATCCGCATCGCCCTGGCTGAGCAGATCCAGCGCCGCACTTTCGGCGGCCTGCTGCAGATGCACGCTCACCTGCGGGTAGGCGTGCTTGATCTGCGCCACCGCCGGCGGCAACACGAAGCGCGCCTGGGTGTGGGTGGTGGTCAGGGTCAGCTGGCCCTGGCTTTCGCGGCGCTGGTTGGCGGCGTAGGTGCGGATGTTGTTGGCTTCCGACAGCACCGCGCGTGCCCGCTCGATCACTTCCACCCCGGCCGGCGTCACCGCGTCCAGGCTGCGTCCCTTCCGCACGAACAACAAAAAGCCCAGCTCGTCTTCCAGCTGCTTGAGCTGCTTGGACAGGCCGGGCTGGGTCGCGTGCACACGCGCCGCCGCCAGCGTGATGTTCAGCTCGGCATCGGCGATGGCCACCAGGTAGCGAAGTTGGGTCAGCGTCATGGGCTTATGTCCAAAAAAGCGCGAGGCGCCACAAGGACTTGGACTGTAGAGGAGTTCTGCGGCCCAGCTTATAACCGAACGCTATTTTTAGGGCGCATGAAGTCATTTCCGACGGCTATAAGCCGGCGTTACGGTCTGGCCCTCCCTTTCGATGCCCCGGTCCGTGACTTCTGCGTTCCCGCTCCTTGCCGACCTGCGTGGCCGTGCCGTCCTGGTGGTCGGTGGCGGCGCCGATGCCGAACGCGCCACCGCCAACCTGCTGCAGGCCGGCGCGCTGCCGCTGGTTGGCGCCCCGCAACTGACCCCACAGTTGCAGCAGTGGGCGCGGGCCGGCCGGCTTCGATGGCTGCCCGGCTACTTCGACCCCGCCTGGCTGGCGCTGCCGGATACCCCCATCTGGCTCACCATCGCCGCCAGCGAGCAGCCGGAACACAATGATGCACTGCGCGCCGCAGCGAGCAGCCAGCGGTTGTTGACCCATAGCGCAGCGCCGGCCGCATCCGCAACTGCTACGGCGCCCTCCCCCGCGCCGCAGGTAGGTGTCGCACCGCTCTCCCCCGGCAGCGTGACCCTGGTCGGTGCCGGCCCCGGCGATCCCGGCCTGCTCACGCGCCATGCGGTGCGCGCACTCCGGCAGGCCGAGGTGGTGCTGTACGACCGTCTGGTCAGCCCGCAGATCCTGCAACTGGCCCGCCGCGACGCAGTGCGTGTGGAAGTCGGCAAGGCCGCGCAAGGCCATAGCACTCGCCAGGAACAGATCCATGCGCTGATGCTGGAACACGCCCGCGCCGGGCGCCGGGTGGTGCGACTGAAGGGCGGCGACCCGTTCGTGTTCGGCCGTGGCGGCGAAGAACTGGAATTCCTGCGCGCGCACGGCATCGGCTTTCAGGTTGTCCCCGGCATCACCGCCGCGGTCGCCTGCGCCGCTTATGCCGGCATCCCGCTCACCCATCGCGATCACGCGCAATCGCTGCGCCTGATCACCGCGCACTGCAAGGATTCGCTGGACACGCTGGACTGGCACGCGCTGGGCCAGGAGCGCCAGACGCTGGCCTTCTACATGGGCGTGGCGGGCCTTGATGGTATCCAGCAGCGCCTGCTGCAGGCCGGCCGCGCGCCCACCACGCCATTCGCCCTGGTGGAAAACGGCTCGCGCCCGCAGCAGCGGGTGATCACCGGCACGCTCGCCACCCTGGCCAGCAGCGCACGGCAGTTCAAGGTGCAGGCGCCCGCTCTGCTGATCCTGGGCGAAGTGACCGCGCTCGCGCCGACACTGCATTGGTTCGGCACTGCACCGCTCAGCGCGCCGCTGCCACACTCACCCATCGCAACGCCCGACACGCCCACACTCGCCCACGCAGCCTGAATTCGACGGAGACCCCATGGCCCTGTACGACAACATCCTCGACACCATCGGCCGCACCCCGGTGGTCAAACTCCACCGCCTCGCCCCGGACAATGTCACCTTGTACGTCAAGGTCGAGGCGTTCAATCCGGGCGGCTCGGTCAAGGACCGCCTGGCGCTGGCGATCATCCTCGACGCCGAGCAGCGCGGCCTGCTCAAGCCCGGCGATACCATCGTCGAAGCCACCTCCGGCAACACCGGCGTGGCACTGGCGATGGTGGCGGCCGCGCGCGGCTACAAGTTCGTCGCCACCATGGTGGAAACCTTCTCCATCGAGCGCCGCAAGCTGATGCGCGCGTACGGCGCCAAGGTCATCCTGACCCCGGCCGCCGAGCGCGGCAGTGGCATGGTGCGCAAGGCCAAGGAACTGGCCGAGCAGCATGGCTGGTTCCTGGCCAGCCAGTTCGCCAATCCGGCCAACCCGGCCTATCACCGCAACACCACCGCCGCCGAAATCCTGCGCGACTTCGCCGGCCACCGGCTGGACCATTTCGTCACCGGCTGGGGCACCGGCGGTACGCTCACCGGCGTGGGCGAAGTGCTGCGTGTCGCCCGCCCGGAAGTGCGCATCACCGCCAGCGAGCCGGCCGGCGCCGCGCTGTTGCAGGGCCAGGACTGGAAGCCGCACAAGATCCAGGGCTGGACCCCGGACTTCATCCCCGAGGTGCTCAATCGCGAGGTCGCACACGAAGTGCTGAGCGTGGAAGACAGCGATGCGATCACCATCGCCCGCCGCCTGGCCGCCGAAGAAGGCATCTTCACCGGCATCTCCGGTGGTGCCACCGTGGCGACGGCGCTGCGCGTGGCCGAGTCTGCCGCACCCGGCGCGGTCATCCTGGCGATGCTGCCCGATACCGGCGAGCGCTACTTCTCCACCCCGCTGTTCGCCGACATCAATGAAGGCTCGGATGACGATTGGCTGGCTGGCCTGCCCTGATCGGACGGTTGGTTGGTTGGCACGGAAAGGCCGCGCATTTAGCGCGGCCTTTCTTGTTCTGGGACCGGAAACATTGGAAGCGCGGTCGATCGGCAGACTGGAATAGCCCTGCTCGTTTTAACCGCGGCCACCAGTGAGCGAAGCGCGGCCACCATTTCGATCGCGCACGCTGGATTCGATTGCAACGCGGACCACATGCCGGGCTGCCTGATTGCCGAAGCCATCGCGCTCGCGCAACAGCGCCAAGCGCAGCCGTGACGAGCGCCTTGAGAAGAAAGTCAGCAACCGAACCGGGCACAGCAAGTCAGGCAACTGTGGAGGGGCGTTCGCATCGCCATAGGCGGTAGGCACCACACCCATCATCGCCGCACATCGAGTGATCAACTCGAAACCCTGATGGCTGGTATGCAATCGAAAAGCGCTTCAACAGCTGATCGATCACCGCAAGATGGCCTCGCATTGCGACAGCGAAGCCGCACCCACGTGCGCTTCAGACAAGCAGAGTTCCACCCCATGGAAGAGGAAGAGCGCGTCATCGCGACGCGCCGCACCCCACTTTCTCGGTCGCCAGGCCTCCTGCCTCAGCGTGCCCCCAGCCACACATTGCATTGCGATGGATGCACTCCCCTCCTTGTCAAGGAAACGTTAGGATGTCCGCCGTTCTGCAGGGAGAGTGTGGTGAGCAAGCAATCGTATGGGCACGGCGGCACACGCAGCGCGCGCGCGCCGTGGCTGGTGAAGATCACGTCGCCCGTGCACTTCGCTGCGACGCTGGCTCTGGGCGCCTGGCTGCAACGGCGGTTCGATCTGCCCTTGCCGCCGCCCGACCTGTTGGCCTGGATCGAACTGCTTGGCGGCATCGTCGCCTGCCTGGGCTTGGCCCTGGCCATCAATTGCTTTGTGCTGTTCGCGCGCCGTCGCACCACCATCCTGCCCAGCGGCCATCCCTCGCAGCTGGTCCTGACCGGGCCGTACCGCTTCACCCGTAATCCGATGTATCTGGCCCTGATCCTGAGCTATCTGGGCCTGACCGTGCAGATGGGCTATCTATGGGGCGTGCTGTTGCTGCCGCTGCCGTGGCTGGCGCTGCAGTTCTACCTGATTCCGTTCGAAGAAGGCCGCCTGCGCGCCGAATTCGGCCGCGCCTACACCGCGTACTGCACGCGCGTCCGCCGCTGGCTCTGACGCGCAACGCGCGGGTCGCGCCGCGTCGCGCAATGCGGCGGCGGTTTGGCAGGCAGGGCCGCCAGTAACTCCCTGGCGCCAGCGATAAATTCTTCCAATCGTTGCCGCGACTGTTTCGTCCAAAAACCCGATTCTGGCCGATCTTTTGCTGCGCCTCCGGCACCGTCGTGTGCTGTCGCAGCGTGTGAGATGAATGGGTCCTAGCGTGGGGCTCCGCAGCGCCTGACCCCATCACGCGTTCATCATTCAAATCCCATAACTATCGCGCTATGAGAATCGAAGTCTGGCAAGGCGACATCACCGAACTCGACGTTGACGTCATCGTCAACGCCGCAAATGAATCACTGCTGGGTGGCGGCGGCGTCGATGGCGCCATCCATCGTGCTGCCGGCCCACGTCTGCTGCACGCTTGTGAAGCGCTGCCGCAGGTGCGCCCGGGCGTACGCTGCCCCACCGGCGAAATCCGCATCACCGAAGGCTTCGATCTGAAGGCGCGCCATGTGTTTCATACCGTGGGCCCGGTGTGGCGCGACGGCAAGCACAACGAGCCGGAGCAACTGGCCAACTGTTATTGGCAGTCGCTCAAACTTGCCGAGCAGATGATGCTGCATTCGATCGCGTTCCCGGCCATCAGCTGCGGCATCTACGGTTACCCGCTGTACCAGGCCGCACGGATTGCCGTGACTGAAACCCGTGACTGGCAGCGCTCGCACAAGGTACCCAAGCACATCGTGCTGGTGGCCTATAACGAGGCGACCTACAAGGCGTATCAGCAGGCACTGGCAACGCAGGACACTGCGGCCGCCTGATCGCTACGCAATGCAGGTTGCACTGACGAGCGCCGCAAGGCGCTCGTTGCGTTTTGGTCAGTGGAATCCCGTCGTCGTCTTTCAACCGCGCCACTACCGTGCAGCAGTCCTGATGCACGGCCTCAGCTCGCCCGATCGCACCAGGAGCGGCTGACAAACGGAGCGAGCGTCAGGCGAGTGCGCACAGCGCCGAGGAACTACGGTGCCCGCACCGGTGCATGCCGATCCAGGCACCCGCCCGCCATACCCGCCCGGCAAAGGCGCAGTGTTTTGTGCGTTGCGGCTGCGTTGCGCAGAGCTGGCCCGCACCTGGGCGCAGTCAACCCGCACGTCGACACCCAATAAAAAACGCCGGCATCGCTGCCGGCGCTCTGGTCTTACCGGCGATGCGGCCTTGCGGCCGCCATCACTCGATCAGCCCTTCCACTTGCCCAGTGCAGCCAGGCCGTTTTCCTTGGCGCGCTCATAGATGATCTGCTGCGCCTTGGCGAAGTTGCCGGTCATGTCCTTGGCCCACAGCTTCAGTGCGGCCTGCTGCATCGCGCGGCCGTAGGAGAAGCTCAGCGGCCACGGCAGGTTGCCGAGCTGGTGCATTTCGTTGAGGTGCGCGGTGGACTGCTCGTCGGTCTGGCCGCCGGACAGGAACACGATGCCCGGCAGGATCGCCGGCACGGTCGACTTCAGGCACATCACGGTGGACTCGGCCACTTCCTCGACGCTGGCCTGCTCTTCGCAGCCCTTGCCGGAGATGACCATCGAGGCCTTCAGGATGGTGCCTTCGAGCACGACGTTCTGCTCATACAGCGCGCCGAACAGCGAACGCAGCGTGGCTTCGGTCACTTCGTAGCAGGTCTCGATGTCGTGGCTGCCGTCCATGATCACTTCCGGCTCCACCATCGGCACCAGGCCCTGCTCCTGGCACAGCGCGGCGTAACGCGCCAGCGCATGCGAGTTGGCCTCGATGCAGGTGCCGGACGGAATGTCTTCGCCGATGTTGATGACCGCACGCCACTTGGCGAAACGCGCGCCCAGCGTGTAGTACTCCTCCAGACGTGCACGCAGGCCGTCCAGACCTTCGGTGACCAGTTCGCCCGGCATGCCGGCCAGCGGCTGCGCGCCCTTGTCGACCTTGATGCCCGGGATGATGCCGTGCTCGGCCATGTACTTGGCGAACGGCACACCGTCCTTGGTCTTCTGACGGATGGTCTCGTCGAACAGGATGGCGCCGGAGATGTAATCGCTCAGCTTGGGCGTGGTCAGCAGCAGTTCGCGGTAAGCGCGGCGGTTTTCTTCGATGTTCTCGATGCCGACGCTGGCAAAACGCTTTGCGATTGTGCTGGTCGACTCGTCGATGGCGATGATGCCCTTGCCCGGGGCGACCATGGCCTGGGCGGTTTCGGCAAGCTGTTCGATGCTCATGTAGTTCCTGTGGCAGCTGCGGGGGAGAACGAAAGTATAGCGACGAAAGTCGTACACATTCCTTCACGGAATGCCTGCAACCGATTACACCTTGCCTGCGTGACAGGATGTGTGGCGTCGCTCGCATCGCGCTGCACAAGGCGCCATCGCTGTGGTGTGTGGTTGCCGACGCTTGCACAAGCGCATGCGGCCATCGCGTCGGCATGCATCACCGCTGTGTTGCAGGCAGCCCTGCACTTGCGCCGCGATCACCGCAGCAGCGCGCGTAGAACATCCGATCTGCATGCACAATCGTGTGCGTCGAACGTGCCGGCATCGCGGTTGTGCAACGTTGATCGATTACGCCCACAGGTGGACAGGCCCAAGGGGACGTCCCTGCGAAGACATGCCGCGACAACCGCATTTCCGGCAGCATCGTCGTCACCTGGAGCGCGATCGCGGCCAAGCAGATGCCGCCGACGATCCAGGCCTGTTGAATCACGCCATGCACGATGGAATGCGTGATGTGGTGAGCGACATGCAACGCACCAGCGGTGCGGACGCCAAACAGCGCGCGGCCGGTGCATGCCGAACGCCACGACGCCCGACGCACCGAACCGCACACAGCACAACGGCGACCCGAAGGCCGCCGCTGTGCAGGATGCGTGCTGTTCAACCCGCCGCGGACGTCAATCGACATCCGCGAATGGCCGGCAGTGCGTTACAGCTCGCCCAGACCGGTGGCGCGGCCGTCTTCGCCCACTTCCAGCAGACGCAGGGTGTTGGTGGCGCCGTGCATTTCCATGTGCTCGCCGCTGGTGAACACCACGCGGTCGCCCGGGCCCATGCGCTCGTTTTCCACCAGCAGGCGGATGGCCGCACGTGCGGCTTCGCGCGGGGTCAGGCCGCGGCTGTCGAAGCTGATCGGGAACACGCCGCGCATCATTGCCATCTGGCGACGCGCGCCATCGTGACGGGTGAAGGCGTAGATCGGCATGTTGGAGCGGAAGCGCGACAGGAAGCGCGGCGTGCCGCCGGATTCGGTCAACGCCACCACGCCGCCCAGGCCGATGTGCTCGGACAGGAACATGGTCGCCATGGCGATCGCCTGATCGGCGCGCTGCAGGTTGCGTTGCGCCGCTTCGAAGTCGGTGTCGAATTCGAACTGGTGCTCGGCGCCCAGGCAGATGCGTGCCATCGCTTCCACCGCGCGTACCGGATAGGCGCCGGCGGCGGTTTCGGCCGACAACATCACCGCGTCGGTACCGTCGATGACCGCGTTGGCCACGTCCAGCACTTCGGCGCGGGTCGGGATCGGGCTTTCGACCATCGACTGCAGCATCTGCGTGGCGGTGATCACCACCTTGTTCTGCGCCAGCGACTCGCGAATGATCTTCTTCTGCAGGCCGGGCAATTCGGCATCGCCGATTTCCACGCCCAGATCGCCGCGCGCCACCATCACCACATCGGAAGCTTCGACGATTTCGACCAGATTTTCGATCGCTTCGGTGCGCTCTATCTTGGACACCAGCTGCGCATCGCAGCCGTGCTGCTGGGCGATCTGACGCGCGTCGTGCATGTCCTGCGCATTGCGGCAGAACGACACCGCGATGAAGTCCACGCCGATCTTGGCGACGATGCCGATCAGCTCCTTGTCGCGCTCGGTCAGCGCGCCCAGCGACAGGCCGCCGCCCTGCTTGTTCAAGCCCTTGCGGTCGGACAGCACACCATCGTTGAGCACGGTGGTGACGATGCGCGCGCCCTGCACGTCGGTGACCTGCAACTGCACCAGGCCGTCGTCGAGCAGCAGCACGTCGCCGGCCACCACGTCCTGCGGCAGACCCAGGTAGCTCACGCCCACCTGATTCTGGTCGCCGGCCGGCGCATTGACATCGGCCACCAGGTCGAAGCGCGCGCCCATAGTCAGCTTGATCTTGCCTTCGGCAAAGCGTTCGATACGGATCTTCGGGCCCGGCAGGTCGGCCAGGATGCCCACTTCGGCACCGGCGCGCGCAGCGGCGGCACGCACTTCGGCGGCGCGCTTGGCCTGGCCCGACGGGTCGCCGTGGCTGAAGTTGAGGCGCACCACGTTGACGCCCGCCTTGAACAAAGCGTCCAGCACACCGGGCGCGTCCGTTGCCGGTCCGAGGGTGGCGAGGATCTTGGTGCGGCGTTGACGTTCTTTCATGATGGCCTCCCTGTAAAAGCCGCGAAACTTAACACACACGTCACGTACCGAGGATGGCATTGCGGCATAGCCACCCTCTTATTCCGGCATGTCTTACAGACAGTGCGGGACAGTACGTCCGTTTACGCACGCGTTGCACTGGGCAACGCGACGCGGTCGCCACCCTAACTCGGTGGCAGTGAAGAGCGTTCTGCGGCATCACGTTGCGCAACGTGCAGGCATCGACCAAGCGAGCGCAACGGCCGATGCGCAGCGCTCACGCGTCGATCAACTGGGTCAATTGCGCCGGCGTGTGTGCAATCGCTCCGGCACCTGCGGTGCGCAGTTCGGCCTCGTCGCCAAAGCCCCACAACACACCGATGCTGTGGATGCCGTGGTGATTGGCGCCATCGATATCCATGCGACGGTCGCCGATCATCACGCAGCCGGTCTTGTCGATCTCAAGGCGGCGCAGTGCTTCGGCGATCAGGTCCGGCTTGAAGCGGCGTTCGCCATCTTCGCTGGCACCGATCACATTCTCGAAGCACGCACCAAACGGCAGGTGCTCGACGATGCGGCGCGCGTACCGCTCGTTCTTGGAGGTGACCACGGCCAGGCGATGGCCGGCGCGTTGCAGGCCGGTGACCATCTCGCCGATGCCATCGAACACGCTGAGTTCGGTCCAGCCCACCGCGTCGTAGCGCTCGCGGTAGAGGCCCAGCGCGTGCTGCACAAGCTCCGGATCCTGCGGAAAACACTCGGTAAAGCTGTCGCGCAACGGTGGGCCGATCCAGGCACGCAAGGTCTGAGGCGATGGACGCGGCTGGCCCACGGCATCGAAGGCATGCACGATGCTGGCGACGATGCCCGGTTCCGAATCCACCAGCGTGCCGTCCAGATCGAAGAACAGCGTGGCTGCACTCACTTGCCGCGGGCCTCGAGTGCGGCCACCGCTGGCAAGGTCTTGCCTTCCAAGAATTCCAGGAACGCGCCGCCACCGGTGGAGATGTAGGTGACGTCCTTGGCGATGTCGTACTTGTCCACGGCCGCCAGGGTGTCGCCACCACCGGCGATGGAAAACGCCTTGGATGCGGCGATCGCGCGTGCCAGGGTTTCGGTGCCCTGGCTGAAGGGCTCGAATTCGAACACGCCGACCGGCCCGTTCCACACCACCGTGCCGGCATTGGCGATCATCTCGGCATAGTGCTGCGCGGTCTGCGGGCCGATGTCGAGAATCAGATCGTCCGCCTCGACGGCGTCGAGCGACTTCACAGTGGCTTGCGCATCGGGCAGGAACTGCTTGGCGACGACCACGTCGGTGGGCAGCGGAATCTCGGCGCCGCGCGTTTTGGCATCGGCCACGATCTGGTTGGCGGTCGGAATCAGATCCGGCTCGTTCAAGGATTTGCCCACGTCATGCCCGGCAGCGGCGATGAAGGTGTTGGCGATACCGCCACCGACGATCAGCTGGTCGACCTTGTTGACCAGGTTGGAGAGCAGCTCCAGCTTGGTCGAAACCTTGCTGCCGGCCACGATCGCCAGCAGCGGCTTGGCCGGGTTGTCCAGCGCCTTGGCCAGCGCATCGAGTTCGGCCATCAGCAGCGGGCCACCGGCGGCCACCGGCGCGAAGCGGATCACGCCATGCGTGGACGCCTGCGCGCGATGCGCGGTGCCAAAGGCATCCATGACGAACACATCGCACAACGCGGCATATTTGCGTGCCAGGGCCTCGTCGTCCTTGCCCTCGCCAACATTCATGCGGCAATTTTCCAACAGCACCACCTGGCCCGGTGCGACCTCCACACCATCCACCCAGTCACGCACCAGGGTGACTTCGACACCGAGCAAGGTGGTCAGCCGCGCGGCGACCGGCGCCAGCGAATCTTCTTCGCTCCAGCTGCCTTCCTTCGGGCGGCCCAGGTGCGAGGTGACCATCACCGCCGCGCCTTTTTCCAGCGCCAGCTTGAGGGTGGGCACCGAAGCGGTGATGCGCTGCTCGGAGGTGATCTGGCCGTTGTCGATCGGCACGTTGAGATCCTGGCGGATCAGCACGCGCTTGCCGGAAAGATCGAGGTCGGTCATACGGACAATGGACATGGGCTTGGCTCGCTAAGTCTGGGGATTAGGGAATCGGGATTAGGGATTGGTACACGGCGCCGCGCCTGCGTTGGACGCGTGCGTGCACGCTCTGTGGGCGGAGGAAATCACGCTACTGCGCCGCCTTGACGGGGCAGCGCCTTGCAAAGATGCCGCCATTGCAACTGCGGCCGACACGAACGGCAGTCGATCGGAGACGACGCGCAATGCGACCGCCTTGGCGGCGGGGATTGGGCAATCAGGAGTCGGGATCGGCGCGCCGTACCGCAACAAGGCAGTGCGCTGGACGGGCACTGCCGCATATGCGGATGGCGCCAACTGTGATCGGTCGAACACGACGGGCAATGCGGCTGCCTCGGCGACGGGGGATACCCATTGTCCGGCCTTCGCAGCAAAGCGGCAAACCCGCATCGCCCGCACAGATCTGGCGAGTGTGCGATAGCGAAGCGTTACAGCGGCCGCTCCGTACCGGATTTGCGCAGCAGACTGACCGCAAAACCGCCGACCAGCAAGGCGCCACCGACCAGCAGCGCCCAGAGCAGCCATTGTTTCCAGTCGCGCGGCGTGGCGGCCGGCTGCAGTGCCGCATCGCCGGCAAGCGGCTGTGCCTGCGCGGCCATGCTGGCCTGCACGGGCTGCCACTGCATCCCGCGCTCCTGCCGCAGCGCCTGCAGCATCGAGGCCAATGGCGCGTCGCCACGTTGCACGCGCGCGCTGCCAGCGACGAGCGCATACGGCGGCTGCCCCTGCGCAAGAAACATCAATCGCTCCGGTTGATACCCCGCGCGCAAGGTCGGCACCGCGGTGCTGCGGCCCTGGGCAGCCACCAATCGCCACTGACGATCGCGCACGGGCGCGGACAACAGCTGCGGTGGCGAGGCGCCATTGCCAAGCCGATACGCCAACCATGGCCCGGCGCGACGCGACCATGGCGCATCGTCGGCATCGCGGCTTTCCACGATCCATTCCACCGCCTCGGCCACACCGCCGCCCACATCCAGCTGCGTGATCGGAAAGCGACCTGGCACGACATAGGTCACGCCGGTGTCCTGGGCAGTGCCCTGCAAGTCCAGCCAGGACAGTTGGGTGGGCGCAACCGCGCCATCCACTTCCGCATCGACCGCGCGCAACGGCGGCAAGCTGCCCGATACCGGCACGATGCGCAGGTATTTTGCGCCGTCGTCCAGCGCAATGCGGCGTTGCTGCAGCCGCTGAGCCTGGTTGTCCAAGGCCATGACTGTTGCATCGGAAGCGAGCACACGCCAGTCGCGCAGATCGTCGCTGCCCTCCACACGCAGCTGCGCCTGCACCAGCGTACTGCCCTCCCAGTCCAGCAACAACGCACGCGGGCGATCGCGTAATGCGCTGGCGTCGATCAACCAGCTGCCACCGACGCCGGGCGCTGCGGGCGCACCGGTTGCAAAGCGGCCTTCCAGCCGCCGCACTGCCCCGCTGGCATCGCGCTCGGCGATCAACTGCAGATCGCCGTTGGCCGGCGCAGCGCCTTCGGGCAATGCGAACAACGGCAACCGCTGCCGACGCGATGCGGATGGCACAGCGGCGACGGGCAGCGGCGCGGTGGGCATTTCTTCGCCACGCGCGTCGATCACCGTGACATCGCCTAATTCCGCATCGACTGCGCTGCGATAGACCGCTTCGTTCAAGGTCAGCTGATACATACCGGCGTCGGAGCCGGCCACCTGCAGCGGCCACTGCTGCCGATAGTCCTGCCGCACATCGGCCGCCTGCGCCATCAGCGGCACCAGCAGCACCCATCCCCAATGTTTCGTACTCATGCCTGATCCTTTGCCGCGCCATCGTCGTCGACAGCGCGCTCTTCAATCGCCGGACGCGGCGGCGCCGGCGCCAGATACCCCACCACCGTACACAACAGGCCGTAGGCCATGAACGAGCCGATGCCGAGCAGATTGCCAAGGTGCTGGCGATCGACCAGCACCAGCTTGGCCAGCACCAGACCCATCAACAAGGCACCGCCCAGCCACAGTCCGCGCTGCCCGCGACGCGAGCCGACCACCCAGCCCAGCACACCCAGCACGCTCCAGACGATGGTCAGGCTGGTCTGCGACACCGTCGCGCCCACCAACCCGGCATTCCACGGCACATCGCCCCAGTGATGCACGCTGTGCAAGGTGCTGCCGGTGATCAACACCCAGCCCAGCACACCGAGCGCAGTGACGCGCCGACCTTGCAGGATCACCGGCGCGTGCGTCGACCACGCCCAGCGCGCTACCAAGGCAAGCACCGCCAGCTGCGCCAGTTCGGCCGGATTGAGCAAGGGCACCCAGGGCAATGGCGCGGCGCTGACCGGATCCAGCAATGCGAGCAGCCAACCGATCCCCAATACCGCGAACACGCAGCTCAGCAACCCGGTGCGCGCAGGATCGAAGCGCGCCCCCTGCGGCCAGGTCAGCCACGGCCAGCGCAGCAAGCCCACGGTCGCCACGGCAAGCCACGGCACCGCCAGCAAGGCGCAGCGCCAGCCGTTGGCAAGCGCAAACGCATCAGCCAACCAGGCCGCACCCAACGACACCACCGACGGCCACAACAGCCACCAGATGAACTGCGCGACCACGGCGCCTGCGCCAGGCTGCATCCGCAGGCACCACAACGCCCGCGTGCCTGCCAGCGCAAACGCCAGCCAGGCCAGAGCACCCCAATGCGCGAAGGGCTGCGCATGCGCCTGGTTCTGCCAAAGCGCCAACGGCGCGGCCAGCGCCAGACCCGCCATGACCGTCCACACCAATGCTGCGGCAGAGCGACGGCGGTGCACCTCGGCCGCCAGCCACACGCTGAACGCGACAAAGCCCAGCAGCAGATCCGGCTCGCTGCGCAGATCACCGGCGAAGCGCAGGATTTCGTGTACCCCGCACATGGTCCACCAGCCCAGCCCCCACAGATACGCCACCAGCGCGCTCCGCCGATGACCCGCATCGCGCAGGAACCAGGCACTGGCCCAGCCGGCGATGGCGATCAGCAAGCTGCTCATGCAGGTGGCATTGGCCACCGCCACGCTGTCGTAGCGCCACGCATCCACACCGAAGGCCACACCCACCGCTGCCAGCAGCTGCAAGGCCACGCCGCTGATCTGCGGGATGCGTCGCTGCTGACGCAAGCCCAGCCACAACAACCCCACGCCTTCCAGCGCGAACACGCTGGCGGTGGCACGCGCCGACAACGCCAACGGCACTGCCAGCGTCGCAAAGCCGACGGCCAGCATCGCGTGCGCCTGGCCCAGCAAGCGTGTGGAAGCACGCCGCAGCAACCAGCTCGCAAGACCTGCATACAACGCCGCCACGGCGAGAGCGCACAACGCCAACGGCAGGCGATCACCTTCCAGCAAACGCGCCTGCAACGCAAAGGCGACCAAAGGCGTGCCGAACAACAGGCTGCCATCGATGAGCTTGCCCGCACTGCCGTCGCCGCGCCGCGCATGCAGCACCGGAATCGCGACATACATGGCGAAGAACAGCAACAAGAACGGCTCGGTGCTGGCGAATTTTGCAGGGGTGTACTGCAGCGCGCCCCACAGCGTGCCGATGCCGAAGGTAAAGGCAAATCCAAGCAGGTTGAGCACGCGCCACGGCCGCGTCCACGCAATCGCCACGATGCCGGCGTTGAGCACGGCGTAATACGAAAACAACCCGACGTGATTGCCGCTGCCGGTGGACAGCCAGATTGGCGCAAGAAACCCGGCCAGCACGCCCAACACCGCCAACGTGCGCGAGTCCTGCACCACCGCCAGCACGCACATGCCGGCAATCAGCACCACGCTGATGCCCATCGCCAGCCCAGCGCCCAGCAAGCTGTACAACTTGAATGCCGCAAACACCGTCAGCAACAAGCCGCCGATGGCACCGCCCTGCAACGCCAATGCAAACCCGGGCCGCTGCAACCGCTGCTTCCAGCCGAATACCAGACCGGCCAGCGCCAGCACACTGATGCCGGCCAACCGCAGCTCGACCGGCATGCGCATCCAGCCCTGATCGCTGGCGTACTTCAACAACGACGCCACGCCGGCCAGCAACACCAGCATGCCGACCTTGACCGGCACATTGCCTTCGGTGAACCAGCGCTTCACCGCGCCGATGGCACGCGTGATCGGGTCCGGTTGCGCTGGCAGCGCAGGCAATTCCTGCGCTTGCTGTGGCAGTCCTTGCGGCTCCGACGGCGACGATTGCGCTTGCCAGCTGGACGCAGGCGCATCTTCCGCTGTTGGGCTGGTTACCGACGCTGCAGGCGCGTCTGCGGGCAGTGTTGGCGGCGTCTGCATCACAGACGCAGACGGCGAAATGCGACTCGACGCACTCGGCAAATCGAATGCGTCAGGCACCGCCGCGTCGGAAGTGGAGGTGTTCAATGCGGACGTGTCGCCCGGCTGCGTCCAAGCGTCTGTCGGCGCAGAAGCAGATCGTTCGGCCGCACGCGCTGCCGCATCCGCAGGCACATTCCCCGCCTGCCAGTACGCAAGCCGCTGCTCCAGCGCATCCACCCGCCGCCGCAGCCCGGCAATCCACACCAGCGCGATCACCACGCCCACCGGCACTG
Source organism: Xanthomonas sp. WHRI 8932A (assembly GCF_035012785.1). Classification (NCBI taxonomy): domain Bacteria; kingdom Pseudomonadati; phylum Pseudomonadota; class Gammaproteobacteria; order Lysobacterales; family Lysobacteraceae; genus Xanthomonas; species Xanthomonas sp. WHRI 8932A. The sequence goes on along the minus strand of NZ_JAYGQQ010000003.1, from coordinate 372,375 downwards.
CGAGCAGCACCAGGGCCACCAGCACGATTATCGTTTCCAACGCCTATCCCCTAGCCGGCATCCGGCCGACTCTAGCGCCGCCATGCTACTCGGCGTACGCACGAAAGTCGGCATCGCCGCGCATAAGCGCCCGACAAGACACTGCCCCCAAGACGACCTGGACGGTAAAGCAGGTGGCTCGCGTACCAGGCGCCTGCGTCTTGCAGTAAAGCCAGCCGCGCAGCTTGCGCATGCCATGGGGCGGACAACACGTCTGGGGGACACCTGCGGCTTTACATCCACGCCCCACCGGCCCTGCCACCGGAACGAGCGAAACGCCCATAAAAAAACCCCGGGCTAGCCGGGGTTTTTTGCACGACGTCAGAACTTACTTCGCAACAACGCGCACCATTTCCAGGCACTTGTTGGAATAGCCCCACTCGTTGTCGTACCAGGACACCAGCTTGACGAACGTCGAGTCCAGCGCGATGCCGGCGTCGGCGTCGAACACCGAGGTACAGGTCTCGCCGCGGAAATCGGTGGCCACGACCTTGTCTTCGGTGTAACCCAGGATGCCCTTCAGCGCGCCTTCGCTCTGTGCCTTCACTTCGGCGCAGATCTCGGCGTAGGTGGCCGGCTTTTCCAGTTCGACCGTGAGGTCGACCACCGAGACGTCCGAGGTCGGGACGCGGAAGCTCATGCCGGTGAGCTTCTTGTTGAGCTCCGGGATCACCACGCCCACGGCCTTGGCAGCGCCGGTAGAGGACGGAATGATGTTCTCCAGAATGCCGCGACCACCGCGCCAGTCTTTGTTCGATGGGCCGTCCACGGTCTTCTGCGTGGCCGTGGCCGCGTGCACGGTGGTCATCAGGCCGCGCTTGATGCCCCACTTGTCGTTGATGACCTTGGCCAACGGCGCCAGGCAGTTGGTGGTGCACGAGGCGTTGGAAACGATCGCCTCGCCCTTGTAGGTCTTGTCGTTGACGCCGTAGACGAACATCGGTGTGTCGTCCTTGGACGGAGCCGAGAGGATCACCTTCTTGGCGCCTGCGTCGATATGCTTCTGCGCGGTTTCCTTGGTCAGGAACAGGCCGGTGGATTCGATCACCACGTCGGCGCCCACGGCATCCCACTTGAGGTTGGCCGGGTCGCGCTCCTGGGTCAGGCGGATCTTCTTGCCGTTGACGATCAGGGTGTTGCCGTCGACCGACACCTCGGCCTTGAAGCGGCCGTGCACCGAGTCGTACTGCAGCATGTAGGCCAGGTAGTCGGGCTCGAGCAGGTCATTGATGGCCACGATCTCGATGTCATTGGCGAAGTTCTGCACCGCAGAGCGCAGCACGTTGCGTCCGATGCGACCGAATCCGTTGATGCCAACCTTGATTGCCATGTTCACTAGCTCCTGCGGCCGCGACAGCGCGGCGGATGGAAAGGGGATGACATTCTAACAGCGTCCTCCCTGGACGGCCGTGCTGTTGCGTGTGGGCGGGGGTTCGGGATGATTCATTGCCTGCCTTCAACCCGTCCGCGGCGCCCCTTGTCCAGTTCGGCGGACGCAGGTGCACGGCGTTCTGCGTTGCGCCTGATGGCACGACTTGCTCGCCGACCTTGTCCACTGATCCCCCATGCAGCGTCCCAGGCGCAAATCGCGTCATCGGGGCCAAGCGTCACCCAACGCACCGAATCAACGCATACGCTTTATTTTCCAAATACTTACAATTCAACTAAATACGCCGAAAAGCGTATTCATGCATATGCCGAACAGCAGCATTTCGGCGCTCCGTGGATTTCGATACTGGCTCTGCCTGCTGAGGCACCCAATCAACTACACGGAGATTCCCATGCGTCGCACCCTGTTCTCTCTGGCTTTGGCTCTGGCTGCCACCCCGGCGCTGGCCGCTGGCGTGATGCATTACACCGAAAAGGCAGCGCTGCCCGTCGACGGTGAAGCACGTGAAGTCGCCGCACTGTTCGACACCTGGAACGCCGCGCTGGCGACAGGCAACCCGCACAAGGTGGCCGATCTGTATGCACCGGACGGCGTGCTGCTGCCGACGGTCTCCAACGAAGTGCGCGCCTCGCGCGAGCAGATCGAAAACTACTTCGAAATGTTCCTGACCAAAAAGCCCAAGGGCGTGATCAATTACCGCACCGTACGTGTGCTCGATGACGACAGCGCGGTGGATGCCGGCGTCTACACCTTCACGCTGACCGACAAGAGCGGCAAGAAGAGCGATGTGCAGGCGCGCTACACCTTCGTCTACGAGAAGCGCGACGGCAAGTGGCTGATCATCAACCACCACAGCTCGGCGATGCCGGAAGTGGATGCGCCGCAGGTCGCCAAGGCCAAGTAAATGCGGGCGCCTCGGAGTACGCCGCCCGCTGTCTGCGGCCTCCCGCGCGCCACCGTCGGCACACCTCCCCCGCCGACGGTGGCGCGGTCCGCAGCGCATTGCACATCCGACCTGCGACCTGCATGCGATGACCGCCACGGCGCGCAGCGCTGCTGCCATTGCGCAGCGACGCTGCAGTCCACGCATGACCACCCGCATCGCGATGCCCCGGCGCGTAGTGGCCTTGGTTTGATCAGGATCAAGGCGGCAGCCGCGCAAACCTACAAGACTTCGTCCAACCCCTGCACACAACGAGAATCTCTATGCGTATGCGCTCTACCCTTCTGCTCGCCGGCCTGGCCGCCAGCCTTGCCAGCGTCCCCGCACTGGCTCAATCCAAAGGCGACTGGACCGTTGCCGTCGGCGCGCACCAGGTTGCTCCTAAATCCGACAATGGCCGCCTGGTCGGTGGCACGCTCGAAGCGGACGTGGGCAAGGACATCAAACCGACCTTTACCGCGGAATACTTCATCGCCGACAACCTGGGCATCGAGGTACTGGCAGCGCTGCCGTTCGAGCACGACATCGCTCTGCGTGGGCTGGGCCGCGTCGGTAGCACCAAGCATCTGCCGCCGGTAGTGTCGCTGCAGTACCACTTCAACAGCCAGGGCAAGGTGTCGCCGTTCGTCGGCGCCGGCATCAATTACACGCGGTTCTTCAGCACCGACACCCGCGGCGCGTTGGCCGGTAGCCAGCTGGAACTGGACGATTCGTGGGGCCTGGCCCTGCACGCCGGGCTGGACTTCAAGCTCAGTGAGCGTGGCGCGCTGCGCGTCAACGCACGCTGGATCGACATCGACAGCGAAGCACGCCTCAACGGCACCCGCATCGGCACGGTCAACATCGACCCGCTGGTCTACGGCGCGGCGTACGTCTACCGGTTCTAAGAGCAGCTAACAAAAGGACTGTGCTCACCGCCAGGCGGGTGCGGCGGGTGCTCGGTGCGGCATGTACCACGCGTACACGCCGCTTCTGAGCGCGCCGTCCACACCCACCTGACGACTGCTCGCCAGGTTCTGTTAGCCACTCTAAGTCACAGCAGCAAGCGCGGTGCATCTCTGGCACACTTGACGTCCAGGGACGTGCATCCACCGCCGGAGTTGCGGACAGGTTAGTCACGTCGAACGCCTGTCCGACCTACCGGGGATTCCATGAGCATGTTCATCCGCACCGCCCTCGCCATTGCATTGGCCGCTTCGGCCACTCCCGTGCTTGCACAGTCGGCCGGCCACTGGACGACCGGCTACGGCGCGGGCTATGTCTCGCCCAAGTCCGACAGCGGCAACTTCGGCGGCGCACGCGCCGAGATCAAGGGCGCGCCCGCGCTGTCGTTCACCTACGAATACTTCATCCGCAACAACCTCGGTATCGAGGTGCATGCCGCCGTGGCAGGCAAGCACGATCTCGAGCTGGAAGGCGTCGGCAAGGTGGGCAGCTATTGGTCGGTGCCGCCCAGCGTGTTGTTGCAGTACCACATCAATGGCTACGGCACGGTATCGCCGTTCGTGGGCGTGGGTATCAACTACACCACCTTCCTGGGCGAAGACACCGAGCAAGCGTTCGGCAATAGCGAGCTGCGGTTTGGCGACTCGGTCGGCGCCACCGCGCATGTCGGTGTGGACTTCATCTTTAACGACCGCAGCGGGCTGCGCGTGGATGCGCGCTGGACCGATTCGCGCAGCAATGTCGATTTCAACGGCGCGCGGCTTGGCAAGGCGCGGGTCGATCCGTTGACCTATGGCATCTCGTACCTGGTCTATTACTGATCGCGCTGCCACCGTCGCGTTGATGCGCGGCGACGTGGCAACAACAGCCATCAAACCGTCCCGGACGGTTGCGTACAATCGGGGGATGAAGACGTTCTCCCCCTCTCTTGTTGTGCTTGCCGTGGCGCTGACCGCGGCCATCCAGCCCGTCACCGCATTCGCCTGGGGCCCGCAGGGCCACCGTCTGGTGGCGCGCGTTGCCGAAACCGAATTGAGCCCGCAGGCGCGCGCGCAAGTGGCGCAATTGCTTGCCGGCGAGCCGGACCCGACATTGCATGGGGTCGCGAGCTGGGCCGATGAATTGCGCGAACACGATCCGGATCTGGGCAAGCGCTCGGGGCCGTGGCATTACGTCAACCTCGCCGAACACGACTGCAGCTATGCGCCGCCGCGCGATTGCCCGGATGGTAACTGCGTGATCGCCGCACTCGACCGCCAGACCGCCGTGCTTGCCGACCGTCGCCAGCCGCTGGACGCGCGCCGTCAGGCGTTGAAGTTTGTGGTGCATTTTGTCGGCGATATCCATCAGCCGATGCACGCCGGTTATGCGCACGACAAGGGCGGCAACGATTTCCAGCTGCAGGTCGATGGCAAGGGCAGCAACCTGCATGCGCTGTGGGATAGCGGCATGCTCAACGATCGCCACCTCAGCGACGATGCCTACCTGCAACGCCTGCTGGCGCTGCCTGCGGCCACGGCGGTCTCTCCCGCGCTGCCGCCGCCTGCTGCGGCCTGGGCGCAGGCGTCGTGCAAGATTGCCGTCACGCCGGGCGTGTACCCGGCAGCGCACGTGTTGCCGGCCGGCTACATCGCCACCTATCGTCCGATTGCCGAGACGCAGTTGCGGCTGGCAGGCGACCGACTGGCCGCCGTCCTCAACGCCGCGTTGGCCACTCCCTAACGTGGAGACAGTGATGCAGCCCGAGGTTCTTGCGTTCTTCCATGCCGACAGCAGCACCTTCACCTACGTGGTCGCCGATACGGCGTCCGGCGCGGCGGCGGTGATCGACCCGGCCCTGGACTATGCAGCGGACACCGGCGCCATCAGGACCCACACCGCGCAGGCCATCGTCGATGCCATCCGGCAACGCGGCTGGCACGTGCACTGGTTGCTGGAAACCCACGCGCATGCCGATCATCTGTCGGCCGCGCAGTGGTTGAAGCAACAGTGGCCCCAAGCGCGGGTCGGGATCGGCGAAGGAATTCGCCAGGTGCAGCAGACGCTGGCGTCGCGTTATGCGTTGCCGCAGCACTTTCGCCCAGATGGTTCGCAGTTCGACCATCTGTTTGCCGATGACGAACACTTTCTGCTCGGCGGCATCGAGGTGCGCGTTATCGCGGTACCCGGGCACACCAGCGACAGCATTGCGTATCTGATCGGCGATGCGCTGTTTCCCGGCGATTCGTTGTTCATGCCCGACGCGGGCACGGCGCGCTGCGATTTTCCTGGCGGCGATGCGCGGCAACTGTACGCATCGATCCAGCGCCTGTACGCGCTTGCCGACGACACCCGCGTGTTCGTCTGCCATGACTATGGCCCCGGTGGCCGGGCAGTGGCGCATCGGACCACCATTGGCGAGCAGCGGCGAAGCAATGTCCATGTGCGCGATGGCGTCGATGTCGAAGCATTCGTCGCCCAACGGCAGGCACGCGACGCTACCCTGCCCGAGCCGAAACTGATCCGGCCCGCATTACAGGCAAACCTTCAGGCAGGCCGCTGCGAGGACGTGGCTCCGTAGCGCCCGTTGGCGTTCGCCACGCCGGTCGGGCGCAGCCGCTATGATCGGTGCCTTCCCTCGGTTGGACATTCCCATGCGAACGATCGGTTTCTGGCAGCGCGCCCTGTGTGCGTTGATGCTCGCTTTGCCCGTCCTGGCCGCTGCGCAGACGCCGCCGGTCACCGTGTTCGCCGCCGCCAGCCTCAAGGAGTCGATGGACGAGGCCGCCGCCGCTTACGAAAAAGCCTCCGGCACGCCGGTGCGGGTGTCGTATGCGGCGAGTTCCGCATTGGCGCGGCAGATCGAACAAGGCGCACCGGCGGATGTGTTTTTCTCGGCCGACCTGGAATGGATGGACTACCTGCAGCAGCGCGGCTTGGTCGTGCCGGCGCAGCGCCGCAACCTGCTCGGCAATACGCTGGTGCTGATCGCACCGGCCACCAGTAAGGTGCGGGTAGATCCACGCACACCCGGCGCCATCGTCAAGGCGCTTGGCGAGAATGGACGCCTGGCAGTGGGCCAGACCAACAGCGTGCCGGCCGGCAAATACGCCGCCGCCTCGCTGCGCAAACTGGGCCAGTGGGATGGGCTGAGCAACCGCCTGGCCGAATCGGAGAGCGTGCGCGCCGCGCTGATGCTGGTCTCGCGCGGCGAAGCGCCGCTGGGCATCGTCTATGGCTCGGACGCACGCGCCGACCCCAAGGTGCGCGTGGTCGCCACCTTTCCCGCAGACAGCCACGACGCCATCGTGTATCCGGTGGCGGTCCTGAAAAACAGCAGCACGCCCGATGCCGCCAAGTTCGTGCAGTGGCTGAGCAGCAAGCCGGCCAAGGCGATCTTCGTGCGTCGCGGCTTTTCGTTGAAGGATTGAGGCACGCCGCCTGTCGATGTTCACCGCTGAAGAAGTCACCGCGATCGGCCTGAGCCTGAAGGTCGCGCTGGTTGCCGCAATTGCCAGCCTGCCGCCGGGCATCGCCTGCGGCTGGCTGCTGGCGCGGCGCCGCTTTCCGGGCAAGGCGCTGCTGGACGCATTGCTGCATCTGCCGCTGGTGATGCCGCCGGTGGTCACCGGGTATGCGTTGCTGGTGATGCTGGGCACACAGGGGCCGATCGGCAGCTGGCTGCTGGAACACCTCGGTGTGCAGTTTGCGTTCCGCTGGACCGGTGCGGCATTGGCCTGCGCGGTGATGGGATTTCCGTTGATGGTGCGCGCGATCCGGCTGTCGATCGAAGCCACCGACCGCCGCCTGGAAGCGGCCGCAGCAACCCTTGGCGCTGGCCCGTGGCGGGTGTTTTTCAGCATCACTCTGCCGCTGGCGTGGCCGGGTCTGGTGGCCGGCATGGTGCTGGCGTTCGCCAAGGCGCTTGGCGAATTCGGCGCCACAATCACCTTCGTGTCGAATATCCCCGGCGAGACGCAGACGCTGTCGTCGGCCATCTACGGCTTGATGCAGGTGCCGGGCATGGAATCGGGCGTATGGCGCCTGGCCGGCGTGGCGCTGGCGATCTCGCTGGCGGCGCTGTTGTTGTCCGAGTGGTTGGTGCGCAGACAGTACCGACGCGAGGACGATTGATGCTGGATCTCGATCTGCAGCTGCAACGCGGCCATTTTCAGCGGCGTATCCGTATCCAGGACGACGCACGCGTGGTGGCATTGGTTGGCCCCTCCGGTGCCGGCAAGACCAGCGTGCTCAATGCGATTGCCGGCCTAATGCGTCCGCAGGACGGGCATATCCGCATCGATGGGCGCTGTCTGTTCGATCACGCGCTGGGCGTGGACGTGCCGACGCATCGACGCAGCATTGGCTATGTATTTCAGGATGCGCGGCTGTTCCCGCATCTGGATGTGCGGCGCAACCTGCACTACGGTCGGCATGCGCGCGGTGCGGCGCCGTTCGGATTCGACGACGTGGTGGCCTTGCTCGGCATCGGCCCGCTGCTGCATCGCCGCCCGCGCAACCTGTCTGGTGGTGAGGCGCAGCGTGTGGCCATCGGCCGTGCATTGCTGTCGCAACCGGCCATCCTGTTGTTCGACGAACCGTTGTCCGCATTGGACCAGGCGCGCCGCGAAGAATTGATCCCTTACCTGCAGCGCGTGCGCGACGAGATCCGTCTGCCGATGCTGTACGTCAGCCACAACCCGGATGAAGTGCAGCGCATTGCCGACAGCGTGCATGTGTTGGAGTGAGACGTTGATGGGCGATACGGCGGCGGTGCGGGCTGTCCGCTGTATGCGACCGGCACTCGTGTTGAGCCGACACCCATCACGGTGATCCGCGAGTTATCGTCTGCACGTTATAGATGATTGCCGCGCCATAGAGCGGCTTATAAAACGTAGCGAGCAGTCGTCAGGTAGGTGTGGACGGCGCGGAGGAGCTGGAGTGTACGCATGGTACATACCGCACCTAGCACCGGAAGCGCCCGCATGGTGGTGAGCACAGTCTTTTTGTTAGCTGCTCTTGGCCAAACCAGCGCCTATAGGATGACCGTTTGAACGTCACTGCTGCGCGACACCTGTCACCACGCACGCCGAAATCAAGCGTCGCAATCACGCCCCTTCATTGCGCAACCTTGCCGGTACGCACGCTCACCTTGCCTTGCCGCACTTCGAAGGTAAACGCGAACGACAACGTCACAGGTACGGGTTCTTCATGCGTCGCGCCGGTGCAGTCGTCCAGTGCCGCAGGCTGTGCCACACCAGGTGCATACGTGCACAGTGCGGCCGGCACGAATTGCCAGTGCTGCACGGTTGTGCGCACGGCCTGCAGCAGGTCGGTGTTCTCCGGCAGTCGCCCGGCCACGCACTCGTCGCGATCGGACAGGGGGTCCACGCGTTGCACTGCGCCGTCTTCGGCAAGAATCACGTGTGCGCATACCGTGGTTGCCGGCAAGGTCTGACGTGGCGAATCGGCCGGCAGCACCGGCGCCTCGCTGCGCAAGGCGCGCGGCATGCGAAACCGCTGCGTTTCCGCCAGCGTGTACGAGGCTATCGCAGCAGCGCCACCACCACCCGGTTGCGGCGACAGCATGCGTTGATCCACCGAATCCTCACGCTGGCTACGCTCCTGCTCTGCCGTGCGCTGCGTTGCACATCCGCACAGGCTCAGAGCGACGACGCTGCACCATGCCAGACCGTACTTCATTGCGGTGCTCCTTGTTTTGCGCATCCTGCGGATGCCACGCAGTTATCGGTGCGACTGGATTGCGAGGCAAGGCGCTGGCCGCCGCCAACATCGCTGGATGCACCCGCCTGTTCCGGCGGATCCAGCTCGAACCGGACCGGCACACGTACCCGGGAAGCCACCGGCTTGCCGTCTGCAGTGGCGGGCTTGAAGCGCCAGTGACGCGCTGCCTCTAGCACGGCCTGATCAAACACTCCGGCTGGCTGGCTGTGCACGATCACGACGTGGTCGGGTGCGCCGCTTGGGCTGACATCGATCTGCAACTCGACAAGGCCTGCAAGGTTTGCAGCGATCGCTTCGGCTGGATAGCGGGGCGGCGGCATCGTGCTGAAATCCACTGCATTGCCTGGCGTCGGTGTCGCGCTCAGACGCGCAGGCTGGATGACCCAACAGGTAAGACTGGCGACGGTTGCAACCAACATCACCATGCACACGTTCCACCGTGCACGGCGCACCTCCAGCGCAGGCGCACGTAGCGCGGCAATGCGTTGCGTCAACGGATGCGTCGCGGCCCAGTGGCACGCCAACGGCGACCATCTGTCGCCCAGTTGGCATTTGAGCATCGCCCCTGCATAGCTGCGACGCTTGTCCGGATGGCGCGCAAGCACGGCGGCATCGCACGCCAACTCCTGATCCAGCCGGAATGCACGCCACGCCAGATGCAGGAGCGGATTGAACCAGCCGATGCACAGCAGCACGGTCGCCAGCAGGTTGGCATGTAGATCGCCACGGCGCAGATGCAGTCGCTCGTGGGCCAGGATCAACGCACGCTCGTCGGCGCTATAGCGCGTGGTGAAATCCATCGGCAGCACAATCCGCGGACGCCAAAGTCCGAGCGAGGCCGGCAGACCGACATCATGCGTAGCCAGCCACAGCGTCTTGTCCAACGCATGCAGCGCACCGAGACTGTGCATAAAGCGCCGCTGGCCACACCACATGATGACCGCGCTCAGTACGGCGCCCGCCAGCCACACTGCGATCAGCCATTGCTGCACACCTGGCGCGCCAGTGCCGGTATCTGATGCGAACGGGATGGCAGCCAGCGCCGGCAGCTGCACTACCACCGCACCCACTGGCGGGCCAGGTAGCACTGCCGCCAGCAACGCGAGCGGCACGCTGGCCCAAAGTGCATAGGCTGCCGTGGCGCCCAGCCAGGTACGCAGCGGACGGCGCAGCAGGAGGCACGCCAGCAACGCAACCGTGGTGTATAGCGTGGCGCGCAGCCACATCAGCGCATCAGGGCTCATCGTCCAACTCCTTGAGCAGACGCTTCAATTCGGCAACGTCGGAGGCGCTGAGCTTTCCGCGTTCGCTGAAGTGCGCCACCAGCGGCGCAACCCGCCCACCGAACAGACGTTGCAGCAGCCCTTCGCTTTGTTGCTGCACCCAGTGATCGCGCTGCAACAGCGGCGTGTAGAGGTATTTGCGCCCCTCTTTTTGCGCTGCGATGGCGCCCTTGTTGAGCAACCGGTTGAGCAAGGTCTTGACGGTTGGCTCGGCCCAATGGGTCTGCGCCAACGCGGCAACCACCTCGTCCGCCGTTCGCGGCGCACGGTCCCAGAGCACCTGCATCACCACCGCTTCCGCATCGCTGATCGACATGCGATTACACCCGTAATTTTTTTGCGATTACATGCGTAAACAGGATGCCTGTCAAGCGGCATGCCTGCATGGCGTTCCGGCGGCACCACCATTGGCGAACACGCACTGCAAGGCGGGCAGCGCCGCATCGGCTCGGCTACCCTGCACGGATGACCGAACATCTCACCGACCTCCCTTCCGCCGTGCAACGGATCCTGCAACGCATCGACGGCCCGTTGCGGGTGGGTGCACCGCTGGGCATCGGCAAGCCGCATCGGCTGTTGAATGCCTTGTACGCGCAGATCGAGAACACGCCCGCACGTCCGCTGGCGTTGTATACCGCGCTGTCGCTCAATCCACCCAGGCCGGGCAAGGGGCTTGAGGCGCGCTTTGCGGCTGGGTTTATCGCACGTCACTTCGGCGAGGACTTCCCGCGGCTTGCATATGTCGATGCCATGTTGCGCGATGCCTTACCGGCGCATGTGCAGGTGGAAGAGTTCTACATGCAGTCCGGCGGTCTGCTGCAGTCCACGCAGGCGCAAGCCGATTACACCAGCTTGAACTACACGCATGCCGCGGCCGCAGTGGCGCAGCGCGCGCCGAATCTGATCGTGCAGAAAGTCGCGCGCGAACCCGGTGGTACGCGGCTGTCGCTGTCGTGCAACAACGACATCACCCAGGACACGCTGGACGCCGTGCAGGCATTGAGCCTGTCACGCCCGCTGCTGGTGGCCGAAGTGGACCCGCAGCTGCCGTGGATGGGTGGCGCTGCCGCGGTGGATGCAGCGTTCTTCGATCTGATCATCGACCTGCCCGGCCCTTCGCCGCGTTTGTTCGGCCTGCCGCGGCAACCGGTGACGACCGTCGATTACGCCATCGGCCTGTATGCAAGCACGCTGGTGCGCGATGGCGGCACCTTGCAGATCGGCATCGGCACGCTGGCCGACGCATTGAGTCATGCCTTGGTACTGCGGCATACCGACAATGCGACCTATCGCCGCGTGCTGCAGGCGCTGGATCCAACCCTGGAGGCGCACCCCAGCGTGCGTGCCAGCGGCGGCCTTGAGCCGTTTGCGATTGGCTTGTATGGCTGCAGCGAAATGCTCAACGAAGGCTTCAAGCAATTGGTGGACAGCGGCGTGATCCGTCGCAAGGTGCACGACGATCTACCGCTGATGCAGCGTATCGCCGATGGCAGCGCTGATGCCGCCGATCATGCGCGCCTGGCAAACGAAGGCGAGTTCCTGCACGGCGCGTTCTATCTCGGCTCGCCGGACTTCTATCAATGGCTGCGCGATCTGGATGCCGACACCCGCAATGCCATCGGCATGCGCCGCATCAGCGAGATCAATCAGCTGTATGGCGGCAATGAAGCGCTGGAGCGGCTGCAGCGCCGCGATGCACGCTTCTTCAATTCCTGCATGATGGCCACCGCACTCGGTGCGGCGGTCTCCGACGGCCTGGAAGATGGCCGTGTGGTCTCCGGCGTCGGCGGGCAATACAACTTTGTCGCAATGGCGCACGCCTTGCCGCAGGCACGTAGCACCTTGATGCTGCGCGCCACCCGCGATGCCGGCGCAGACGCCGCCAGCAATGTGCGCTGGAATTACGGCCACACCACGATTCCCCGCCATCTGCGCGACATCTACATCACCGAGTACGGCATCGCCGATCTGCGCCACAAGACCGATCAGGAGTGCGTGGTGGAAATGGCCGGCATCTGCGATGCGCGCTTTCAGGACGCGCTGCTTGCGCAAGCCGCCCAGTCACGCAAGCTGCGCACGGCACCCGTGTTACCTGCGCGCGCACAACACAACACGCCCGACGCGCTTGAACAGGCGATAGCGCCATTCCGGCGCGACGGCAGCCTGCCCGATTATCCGCTCGGCAGCGATTTCACCGCGGTCGAACAACGCTTGCTACGCGCACTGACATGGCTCAAACGTGCCACCGCCAGCAAGGGCGCAATGCTGGCGACGCTGGCGCGTGCAGTGACATCGCGCGCTAGCGACACGGCTGACGACGCGGCCTGCCTGCAGCGCATGGCATTGGACACACCGCGCACGATTGGGGAGCGTCTCCAGGCACGATTGCTGGCCTATGCGCTGCGCCAAACAACACCACGATGAAACTAATCATTTAGAGCAGCTAACAGAACTACTGTGCGGCCGCCAGGCGGGCGCGGTCGGTGCTCGGTGCGGCATGTACCACTCGTACCCTGCGGCTCTGCGCGCGCCGTCTGCACCCACCTGATGACTGCTCGCTACGTTGTGTTAGCCACTCTAGTGATTCACTGGATTCGCCTGCACGTCTCGAAGCGACTGACGCACGACGGCAACACTGCGGAAAGATGTGCGTCAAGCTACGCCCGGATGATGGCGACCACCTTGTTTCCTGGCGTCGCCGCATGGGTTTTGTTCCGGTTTTTCCCGCACGTTGTTCAGCCATCCACCGCAAAGCGAAGCAGTCGCGCATCGAACGAAGCAAGCTGCCGCACGCTGCACTGTTTGCCGCCTTGATCACCAGCAATCTTGCGCTAGCTGCTGCGCCGCGCCTCACCGACCTGCAATACGTCGGCAGCCACAACAGCTACCACGCCGGGTTTGCACCCAGCGAAGCCACGCTGCTGAAACAGCTCAATCCCGCGTTATTCGCGGCACTGGATTACCGCCATCCGCCGCTGACGCAACAGCTGGACGATGGCGTCAGGCAGCTGGAACTGGACGTGTTTGCCGATGCCCAGGGTGGTCGCTACGCACACCCGGCGATCGCCGCGCAGATTGCCAAGGCCGGGCTGCCGCCAGCACCGGCCAGCGCACCCGCCGGCGTGATGGACACACCCGGCTTCAAGGTCATGCACGTGCAGGACGTTGACCAACGCAGCACGTGCCAGCCGCTGATCGCCTGCCTGCAACAGGTGCGCGACTGGTCCAGGCAACACCCCGGGCACGTGCCGATCTTCATCCTGCTGGAAACCAAGCAGGCGCCTGTGCAGCTGGGCTTTCCCAGCGTGCAGCCTGAGCCGTTCGATGCAAAGGCCATGGATGCATTGGATGCAGAACTGCGCTCGGTCTTTCGACCGGGCGAATACGTCAGCCCCGACCAGGTGCGTGGCAGCGCGCGCACGCTCAACGCGGCGGTGCGTGCGCATGGCTGGCCCTCGTTGGCCGAGACGCGCGGCAAGGTGGTGTTTTTGCTCGACCAACGTACCGCCGGTGCGAGCTATTTGCCGGGGCATCCGTCGCTGCGTGGCCGGGTCTGTTTCACCAATGCCGTGCCTGGCGAAGACGATGCTGCATTCACCGAACTCAACGACGGACCTGCCGACACGATTACGCAACTGGTAAAGGCCGGCTACCTGGTGCGCACGCGAACCGATGCAGACCTCAAAGAAGCACAGCAACACGACACCACCCGCCGCGACAGCATGCTGGCCAGTGGTGCGCAGTTGCTGAGCACCGACTTTCCCGCACACGAGCCGGCCAATACCGGTTACGAGGTGCGCCTGGATGGCGATGCGGTGGCGCGCTGCAATCCGCAGCGGCCGCCAACGCACTGCAAGGGCGTCGATCTGAGTCACTGATCGGCGCCACTGGCATTGGCGCACATCGCATAGATGCAAACACAGATCCGCCGCAATGGAAGGCATCGGCACTGCACGCCCGCGCCCGCGCCCGCGTCACGGCCAGGCGTTCCTTTCACTTGGAGCGGCTAACAAAACGTAGCGAGCAGTCGTCAGATGGGTGTGGACGGCGCGGAGGAACCGGCGTGTACGCGTGGTACATGCCGCACCGAGCACCGGACGCGCCCGCCTGACGACTGCACAGTAGGTTTATTAGCTGCTCTTACACGAGCCCCCGTATGCACACTCCCCGCACCCTCCATCGCCTGAGCTGCGCCATCGCATTGGTGCTGTCTGCACCCGTATTGGCCGAGACGCCCGAGCTGGCCACCACCACGCTGGATTCGGTCAACGTGCAGGCCAAGCATGCCGCCACGCCCGGTTCGCTCAACGAGCAACGCCTGTCCAGCAGCGTCAACAGCGTGATGAGCAAGCAGCAGATCGACGCCATCCCGTCCGGCGGCATCGCCGATGTCGTGGCGCATCTGCCGGGTCTGTCGTCGTACAGCGACATGCATCTGGGCCAGGCCACCACCGGCGAGAACGCCTACGTCAGCATCCGTGGCATGGACGCCAGCTACAACGCGTACACGCTCAATGGCTTCGGCATGCCGGAAACCGATGCGTCGACGCGCGCGATCTCATTGAACATGCTGGCGCCGTTCGGCATCCAGTCGGTGCAGGTGTCCAAGTCGCCCACACCCGACATGCCCGGCGATGCGATTGGCGGTGCGATCGACATGCGCACGCCCAATGCGTTCGATTTCGACCAGGACGTGTATGCCAAGAGCACCGCGCAAGGCCAGCTCAACGCACTGGCCTTGCACCTGGGCGGCAAGCACACCGGCGGTACGTTCCAGCAGGAAATCGCCTGGAAATTTGGTAGCGACCATGCGTTCGGCGTTTACGCATCGGCCTATTACGGCAAGAACAACAACATGGCGCAGGCACCGGCGCCCAACAGCAAATATGTGCCGGCCGATCCCGCGCTGGCCAATGCAACCGATCTGCGCGCTGTCGGCCCGTTGATCAGCACGCGCTACAAATACAGCGTGTACACCAGCCAGATCGAACGCTATGGCGGCAACCTCTCGCTCGATTGGCAAGGCGACAACAGTGCGCTCTATGCGCGCGCCATCTATGGCAGCTACGGCGTCACCGGGCAGCAGGATCAATCCAGTGCGCGCCTGGAAACCTATCTCAACCAACCCACGGCGGTGCGCGGCGGCTATTTCAATACCCACGACATCGACGAGAAGCTGGCGACCTTGCAGCTTGGCGGGCAGACCACATTGGACCGTTTGCGCTTCGACTACGGCGCTTCGGTGGGGCGTGGTACGCGCAGCCGGCCGGATTATGTGTCGGCCAGTCTGTATGGCTTTACCCCGGGCAGCTTCGCCTTCGACCTCAGCGACCCGACCTACCCCGGCATCGGCCCCAGCGCGGCGACGTTGAAGGACTTCTTCTACAACCTGGATTCGTCGCTGCTGTGGAAAGTGCAAGGCCACGATGCCGGCAGTCACGACAACCGCATCAATGCGCATACCGATATCACCTACCAGGTCGATGGCGATGTGCTGGACAGCGTCAAGGTCGGCCTGTCTGCGGATCACTCCGACCGCGGCGCCTACGATCACCCGTTCTTCCACAAGGACGGCAACTTCGTCAGCAACGGGCCGTACTTCGGTGGCCCCAATTACGCCTTCCCCACCGCGGGCGGACCGCCGCTGAGCGCCATTCCCGGCCGTCTTACCTACAACGCCTTCGATGGGCATTACGCAGGTCCGTTCAAACTGCTGGACCGCAACTGGATGCGCGCGCAAGCCCTGCCCTACAAATACATCGACGACCCGAACGGCGCAGGCGTCTATACCCCCAACGACTACAACGCCAACACCACCTCCAGCACCGAAGCGATCTATTCGGGTTACGCGATGGCCGCGCTGCATGTCGGCCAGGTCAGCATCCTGCCCGGCGTGCGCTATGAGTTGACCCGCTACTCGGCCGATTCCTGGCAATCCAGCGGCGACGGCAACAGCGGCAATTTCGTCGGCACCGGCAGCACCTATGGGCAAGTGTTGCCCGGCATGAGCATCAACTATCGGCCAGACGATCTCACCGTCTACCGCGCCTCGCTACGCCGCAGTTTCAGCCGCCCGGCCTTCGGCCTGATTTCCGGCGAAACGGTGTACACCATCGATGACACCCAGCACGTGGTCGGCATTTCCAAACCCAACCCCGATTTGCAGCCGAGCAAGGCCGACAACGCCGACCTGTCCGCCGAGTTCTACGACCACAACGGCGGCGTGCTCAGCGCCTCGACCTACTACAAGCGCATCACCGGCTTCATCTACACCTCGCAGTCGGCCACCAGCAACGACAACACACTCGGCGGATTGGTGCCCACCGGCACTACCTTCGAAAACGGCGTACCGGTGACCATGCCGCAGAACGGCGGCACCGCCACGCTGTACGGGCTAGAGCTGGCCGGCAGCAAGCGTTTGCAGAATTTGCCGGGCATCTGGAGCAACCTTGGCGTCACCGCCAACCTTACTCTGCAGCGCAGCGAAGCGGACAGCAAACGGGCCGATCAGCCGGAAAAAACCTGGTTACCGCGTGCGCCCGAGCGCATCTACAACCTGGATCTGTTCTACGACGATGCGCACCTGCGCGCAGACCTGAGCTACCACTACACCGGCCTGCAATTGCTGGGGCTGACCAGCGACCGGCTCAATTACTACCTGCAGCCGGTCAAGTCGTTGGACTTCAGCGCCACCTATCACCTGCCGCACCACGTCGACGTGGGCGTGTCGGCCAGGAACTTGCTCAACGCCGCCACGTTCTACGAAACCCAGGGCAAGTCCGATCGCTACATGGCCTACGACCCCGGCGCCGATGGTGCTTATGTGCAGACCGGGCGGGCGTACCTGCTGACAGTGGGCTATACCTACTGACGACAAAGCGTGTGCGGCACGCGGCCAAATGCGTGCGCTCGGACGTGGGCGCACAGGTCATCGGCCGATTGTCTGCGCATGAGGCAGGCGATCGATTTCCGGCCGATGGTGAGGACTTGCACATGCGCACCTGTCCGCGACACCGCGCGCAACGTGGCGGTGTCGCGCAGGCGGTCGCGCAACGCAGCACCGTATCGTCGTGATTGGCCACTGGCCCCAGCGACACCAAATCTCAAGTCAGTCGGCGTGCAGCCATTTCACGCAGAGAGCGCAGCCCGGTCGGGCAAGGTGCGCGCATGCCTTTCCCGGATCTGCACATGCCATCACGCTCTTACGCTCGCGTTTGTTTGCTCGCTCTGTCGTTGAGCGCTTCGCTGTCTGCGCTGGCACAGGCACAGCAACCCCCGCCTGCTACCGCACCTGCGCCGACGGCTACGCCTGCCGCAAAGGCCGTGGCGACCGGCCCACGCTCGGATCTGCATGCACAGGTACTGCTGGACCGCGCGCATTTTTCGCCGGGCCAGATCGATGGCGAACGTGGCTCGAATCAAAAGCGCGCGGTGTCCGGGTTTCAGGCCGAGCACAACATCAAGGTGACCGGCGAACTGGACGACGCCACCTGGCAGGCACTGCAGGCCGACAGCACGCCGGCGATGGTGCAATACACACTCACCGATGCCGACGTTGCCGGCCCGTTCCAGCCAATTCCCAAGGGTCCCGCAGAGCAAGCCAAGCTGCCTTCGCTCGGCTATACCTCGGTGGATGAGTCACTGGGCGAGCGCTTCCACGCCGACCCGGCGCTGCTACGCCAGCTCAACCCCGGCGTGGAGTTGAGCAAGGCCGGCGGCGTGATCCAGGTTCCCAACATCGACGGCGTTGCGCCGCTGGCCAAACCGGCCAAGCTGATCGTAGACAAATCCGATTCGACGCTGCGCCTGTTCGATGCCGACGGCAAGGTCTACGCACAGTTCCCGGTGTCGTCGGGCAGCAAGCATGATCCGTTGCCAATCGGGCGCTGGAAGATCCTGGGCATCTCGCGCGAACCGGTGTTCAAGTACAACCCCAAGCTGTTCTGGGACGCGAAAAAAGGCGATCAAAAAGCCACGTTGCCGGCAGGCCCGAACAATCCGGTTGGCCGGGTGTGGATCGACCTGTCCAAACCGCATTACGGGCTGCACGGTACGCCGGAGCCCGGCCATGTCGGCAAGACCGAATCGCACGGCTGCGTGCGTCTGACCAATTGGGACGTGGTCAATCTGGCCAGCGTGGTCGGCCCGTCGGTCCCGGTGGTGATGCAGGAGTAAGCATGAAACTGCTGATGATTCTGGTTGCAGGCGTGGCAATCGGTGCAGGCGGCTATTGGTGGCTGGAACGCGGCGCGCCGGAAGCAACAGTCACGCCGTCGGCGAGTGCGCCGACGGTGATTGCGCAGCCCACCGACACTGCAGTGGTTGCTGCATCTGCTGCGCAACCCGCACCGACATCGCTGCCATCGGATGCTGTGCCTGCACAGCCAAGTCCGGCCGCGCCCGCACCACCGGCTTCTACTCCGGCAGCCAATACAACGTCAGCGGGCACCGGTCTGCTGATCCCGGTACAGGGCATCGACCGCAGCAAATTGCAGGACACCTTCACCGACGCACGCAGCGAAGGCCGCGTGCATGACGCCATCGACATCCTGGCGCCGGCCGGTACGCCGGTACTTGCGGTGGCAGATGGCACGGTCGAAAAACTGTTCGACAGCGAACGCGGTGGGCTGACCGTGTATCAGTTCGAGCCCGGCGGCACGTACTGCTACTACTACGCGCATCTGGAACGCTACGCCGATGGTTTGGCCGAAAAACAGTCCATCAAACGTGGCCAGGTCATCGGCTATGTCGGCAGCACCGGCAATGCCAATCCGGCCGCACCGCATCTGCACTTCGAGATCCATCGCCTGGGACCGGAAAAGCAGTGGTGGAAGGGAGAGGCGTTGAATCCCTATCCCGTATTGCATGGCGATCAAATCCTGCAGTGAGGCAACGACGCAACGCCCGGCATACATCGCCGCGCATCGTCATCGCGCTCACCAATGCACTGGCTTGCAAGCGGCGATGCCGTCGAACGGCATCGCCGCACTGTCTGACTCATCAAATCAGATCAACATCCCGCCCGAGACCTCGATGCGCTGCGCATTGATCCATCCGGTACCGGGTGCGAGCAACGCCGCCACCACCGGCCCGATATCGTCCGGCAGGCCGGGCCGGCCCAGTGCGGTGACCGAGGACACCATCGCATTGACCTGCGCGTTGTCGCGCACGCTGCCGCCATTGAAGTCGGTCTCGATGGCGCCCGGCGCCAGCGTATTTGCGCGAATGCCACGCGCGCCCAACTCTTTTGCAAGATAGCGGGTGAACACTTCCACCCCACCCTTCATCATCGCGTAGGCGGACGAACCTGGCAGCGCGAAGCGCGCGAGGCCACTCGACACGTTGAGGATGCGCCCGCCATCGGCGATCAGCGGTAGCAGCGTCTGGGTGAGAAAGTACGGCCCCTTGAGATGGATATCCACCAGCGCATCGAACTGCGCGGGCGTGGTATCGGCAATGGCCGCATGCAATCCGGTGCCGGCATTGTTGACCAAGGCATCGAACTGCGTGCGCCCCCAATCGGCGAGCACGTCCTTCAGCTGCGCGGCGAATGCGCTGAAGGTCTCGGCCTGCGCAACATCCAGCGGCAACGCATGCGCGCGCCGGCCCAGTGCCTGGATCTCTGCTACCACGGCGGCGGCTTCGTCGGCCTGGCTGCGGTAGGTCAGCACGATATCGTTGCCTGCGGCAGCGAGCGCAAGCGCGGCATTGCGGCCAAGGCCGCGACTGCCCCCAGTGATCACGGTGATGGGTGTGGTGGTGGTCGACATCGGCATGCTCCGTAGTGGGTATGGCCCAGGCTATTGCGCTTGCTGCGCTACATAAATCGGCTCACGCTGATTGCACCGTTCAAGATAATCGACCAATCGATGGACACCATGGAATCGTTGCGCGCCTTTCTGCGCGTTGCCGAGCTGGGCAGTTTCACCCGCGCCGCCGACACCCTTGGCTTACCCAAGGCCAGTGTCTCGACCGCCGTGCAGCGGCTGGAGGCATCTCTCGGCACACAGCTTTTGCATCGCACCACACGGCGTGTGCAACTCACCGGCGACGGCACGGCGTTCTATCAGCGCAGCCGCGACCTGCTCGACGACATGGACGAGTTGCACAGCATGTTTCAGCGCGAGCATGGGCAGCTGCGCGGGCGTCTGCGGGTGGACATGTCGGCGGGCATCGCGCGTCATTTCGTGATCCCCGCGTTGCCCGCGTTTCTGGCACGGCATCCACAGCTGGAAGTGGAAATCAGCGGCACCGACCGCCGAGTGGATGTGGTGCGCGAGGGGTTCGACTGCGTGCTGCGTGTGGGCACGCTGGAAGACACCAGCCTGGTCGCACGTCCGCTGGGCGCGTTCCGCATCGTCAGCTGCGCCAGCACCGAGTATCTTTCGCGCCGCGGCATGCCAACGTGCCTGGACGATCTGGCGCAGCACGATCTGGTGCATTACGTGCCAACGCTCGGGCAGCGCTCGCCCGGCTTCGAGTATCACGATGGGCAGCGTTACCAACTGCTGCCCATGCGCGGCCCGGTGACGGTCAACAATGGCGACGCGTATCTGGCTGCTGCGTTGGCGGGGCTGGGCATCATCCAGGCGCCAGCCAGCCCGTTACGCCCGCACCTGGACAGCGGCGCACTGATCGAAGTGCTGGCCGATCTGGCACCCGAGCCGATGCCCGTCACGCTGCTCTACGCGCAACGCCGACATCTGCCGCAGCGTGTACGCGCCTTCATGGACTGGGTAGCCGAAGTGATGGCGCCGCAGTTGCAGCCGCTGTTGCCTTGAGAGATTGCGATTGAAGTTGCGATCGCGATCGCGTGAAGACGATGCTGCGTTTCGATCGAACCGTGAAACTCCCGCATCACTCCTGCAGCGCTGTCCCTGCATTCCTGGCAACGGCTGTAAACAGCCTTTGCGGCATGCCGCGCGAATTTGTTCCACCGCCACCGCAAGCTCCGCGATACGTCAGCACAGAGCGACCCGACACACAAAAAAACACAGGCACCCTTGCAGGTGCCTGTGTCACTTCAGCAGGATCGAACGTCAAACCAGCTGACGTCGCCATCGATCAGAACGCGTAGTTGAAGGTCAGCATGCCGTTGCGCGATGCGCCCCATGCGCCGTAGCCGCCATTGAATTGCGCGTAGTAGCGCTTGTCGAGCAGGTTATCGACGTTGAGCTGCACCGAGAACTGCGGCGACAGACGGTAGCGTGCGAATGCGCTGACCAGGGTGTAGGCACTCTGCTGGAACGTGCCGTACACCGGGTCCACGTAGTACGAACGGTTCTGCCAATTGATACCGCCGCCCACGGTCAGGTCGCTCCACGCACCTTGCGGGGTGTAGCTGTTGAATAACTTGATGGTGGTGCGCGGCAGGTGCGTATTGATCGACGTGCCGCTGTCATCGCGGGCGGTGTAGTGCGAGGCACCGAAGGTCGCATTCCAGCCAGTGGCCAGACGGCCGGACAGCTCGAAGTCGAAACCTTCGCTGACCACGCCACTGGCCGCCTCATAAGCAGACTCGCTGCTGCCCGGCACAAAGCCGCCGGTGGCCACGCCCAGGTTGTCCTGCTCGATGCGGAACAGCGCCAGCGAGGCATTGAGCTGGTCGTCGAACCAGGCGGCTTTGACGCCGGCTTCGTAGCCCTTGCCGCTCAGAGGATCGAGGTAGCCGCCGTTGGCATCGCGCAAGGTCTGCGGGTTGAAGATTTCGGTGTAGCTGACGTAGGTCGACCATACGTCGTCGATGTCGTAGACCAGACCGGCGTACGGGGTGACTTCGGTCTGGCTATCGGAGAACGGCACCAGCCCCTGCGCCGCATCGGCGTTGCCGCCATCGATTTGCCAATCGGTATAGCGCGCGCCCACCAGCAGCGTCAGCGGCTCGGCCAGCGAAAAACGTGCGGCCACGTAGGCGGCCTTCTGCTTGATGGTGCCTTCGCTCTGCACCGTGCGCGGGCTCCAGTTGGGTTCCGGATACGCGCCGTTCCAGCCGAGGTAGCTGTCCAGCGGCGCCGGGAAATCGAAGGTGCCGTTGTTGACGTACTCGCGGCGGTTGTAGCTGGCGCCGGCCACCAGATGATGCTCGCGGCCAAACAACTGGAACGGACCTTCCGCGTAGACGTCGGCGCCATCGGCCTTGCGCTCGGTCTGGTAGTTGCCCGAATACGGCACCACGCCACCGCCGGTGGCGCGGTCGAAGCCGAAGATCGTATAGAACGGATAGAACAGGTGATTGGACGCTTCGGTCTTCTCGTGGCTCACATTGGCCTTGAGGGTCCAACCGTTGTCGAAGCTCTGTTGCAGGCTGGCGAAGGTACGCTGCAGACGCGTGTCCCAGAACGTCCAGTCGGCGGCGGGATTGAACGAGCGGTCGTAGTTGGTGCGGGTGCCATCGCTGTAGAACAGCGGGAAGCCGCCCCAGGTGACGTCGTCGGATTCCTTCTTCTGGTATTCGTAGCCCACGCTCAGCAAGGTGCTGTCGGTGAGGTCGGCATCGATGATCGCCGAGCCGATCTTCTTGCGCAGGTTGTAGCGATCCATATCCGATTCGCCGTCCTGATACACGCCGACCACGCGTGCGCGCACGGTGCCTTCGGGGCTCAGCGGCACGGTGACATCGGCCACGCTACGGGTCTTGTTGAAGTCGCCACCGCCTACCGACACGGTACCGGTGAAGTCGCGACTCACCGCATGCTTGCGCACCAGATTGATCGAGGCCGACGGATTGCCCGAGCCGGTCAGCAGGCCGGTGGCGCCACGCACCACTTCCACCCGGTCGTACAACGCCACGTCCAACGCCGAATCGCCATAGCTCCAGGCCTGCTCCATGTACGCCGGAATGCCATCGAACTGGTAGTTGTCGATGTAGAAACCGCGCGCGTAGAACTCCAGCCGCTCGCTATCGCTTTGGGCTACCGAGATGCCGGAGACGTTGTTGAGCACATCGGTGATGCTCTGCAGGTTCTGGTCGTCCATGCGGTCGCGCGTGATCACGCTGACCGACTGCGGAATCTCGCGCAGCGACAGGTTCATGCGCGTGCCGGCGGTGGTCTTTTCCACCGTATAGCCCTTGACCAGCTCACCCTGCACGTTGAGCCGGTCCAGCGTGGTGACCTCGGCATCGCCGGCCGGCGTTTCGGCCATGGCCTGACCTGCCGACACTGTGCACAGCGCGGCAAACACCGCATGCGACAGCGCGCGCGGGCGCGGCCCAATGAGAAGAAGACGCATTACGGTAAGACGATTCATTACAGCTCCGGCGCAGACAGTCGAGGGCAAGCCGCCACGCGAAGGCGGCGGTATACAGGGGGGAGGACGCACCGCGAAACCGCGGCAGTGCAACATTTTAATGGGAATGATTCACATTTTAAATAGGCGGCGTCAGGGTCGGCCGGCAGAAAGGCCGGCCCAAGCGAACGCCACAGCAAGGTTTTGCGCCTGCCAGCGGCCTCGACCGGTACACGCTGCTCGGCCAAGCGGACAGCGCATCAAGGCGTCGCTCGCATGCAGCACGGACACATCGGCGCACTGAACTGGCTGCAGCGCTAGCGTGCGAAAGCGGTGCCCACTGGCGAGAACATAGGGAGCGCGATCACAACGGCCTGGTCAGCACGACCATCGCCACCGCTGACACCTGCGCCTGCATCGCCCGGCCATCGCAGATCCCAGCCCCACGCGAGTCGCAAACTGATCAGCGTAGTGGCGTGTAGGTACCAGCGAGTACCAGCGATCAACCGATAGATCGCGCACTACTGCGATCTGCATTGCAGCAGAACTCACGCTGCGGTGATACTCGGATGAGCGCCGCAGGACTGGCTTTGCATAGCGCAAACACGCAGCACCACGAGGGATCGCATGAAGAAGACTTGGAAGAGTGGCGCGCTGTTGCTGCTTTGCGCCTTTGCTGTCGTCGACGCACACGCGGAAGAAGTCGCAGTGAGCGCTGCCTGCCGGCAGCCGGGCACCAGTGTTACGGAATCCGGCCTTGTGCAGATCGGCGGCATCGCGCAATGGGTCACCATCGACGGGCAGGATTGCCGCAATCCGGTCGTGCTGATCGTGCACGGCGGGCCGGGCAACCCCAATACGCCCTTTGCACAGCAGTTGTTCGGCAGCTGGACGCAACACTTCACCATCGTGCAATGGGATCAGCGCGGCGCAGGCAAGACCTACGCTGCCAGCACGCCGGCCGATGACGAAACGTTGACCGTGCAACGGCTGACCGACGATGGCGTGGCGATCGCCCGCTATGCCGCGCAACGGCTGGGCAAGCGCACCTTGATCCTCATGGGTGGCTCGTGGGGGTCGGCGCTGGCGGTCAATATCGCCATGGCGCAACCGGACCTGTTTCAGGCCTATGTCGGCACCGCGCAACTGGCCAACTACCAGGACGATATGGCGGCGAGTTACGCAAAGACACTGCAGCTGGCGCGCGCGGCCAGCGATACGGAGGCCATCGGCAAACTGGAAAAGATAGGCCCTCCGCCGTGGACCAACCCGCGCAACTTCGGCATCCTGCGGCGCCTGACACGCACCTACGAAGCGCTGCAGACCGAGCCTGCGCCCGCGGGCTGGTTCACCTTTGCGCCGGACTACGACACGCCGGAATACCGCGCCGCTTACGAGGCAGGAGAGGATTATTCGTTCCTGCAGTTTGTCGGTCTACACGGCGACGGCATGGGCCCGGGCATCGATCTGCGCACACTGGGAACCCGCTTCGCCATGCCGGTCTATCTGTTGCAGGGCGACCAGGACCTGGTCACGCCAGCAGAGGTCAGCAAAGCCTATTTCGATGCGATTTCTGCCCCAAGCAAGGCGTTTTTGCCGCTACCGCGCACCGGGCACGACCCCAACCCGACCATGATGGACGCGCAGTTGAAGGTACTGGAACGGATTCGTGCAGAGACGCTGGCGAAGCACGCGCGCTAGGAGCGGCAGACGCCACTACTGCACAGCCATCCGGCGGCCTGGTGCTGCGTGGTGCAGCACTCTTGCATCACCGGCATGCCGCGACTGCTTGCCCCACGCGCAGACGCGTTCTGCAACGCACACCTGCCACCTAAGCATTGCGCCTTCTCACCATCACAAGGGCCGGGAGCCGCAAACGATTCGGCAGCAATGCGCGCATCCAACGATGACGTCACTGGCAGCCACAACAAAAAACGCCGGCATTGGCCGGCGTTTTTCTTATCCGCAACGCTGCGCGGTTACAGCGCCTTCGCCGCCTGCACCACGTGCTCGGCGGTGATCTTGAAGTACGCATACAGCTGATCGGCCGGTGCCGAGGCGCCGAAGGTGTCGATACCGACCACATCGCCATCCAGGCCGACATACTTGCGCCAGAAGCCGGTCACACCCGCTTCCACCGCCACGCGCTTGCGCACTGCATTGGGCAACACCGATTCGCGATACTCCGCATCCTGGCGATCGAACACATCGGTGGACGGCATCGACACCACGCGTGTCTTCAAACCGGCCGCATCCAGCGTCTTCTTGGCTTCCACCGCCAGGCCCACTTCCGAACCGGTACCGATCAGGATCACGTCCGGCGTGCCGCCTTCGGCATCGGCCAGCACGTAGCCACCGCGTTCGATCAGCTTGATCTGCTCGGCGCTGCGCGGCTGGTGCTGCAGATTCTGGCGGCTGAAGATCAGGCAGCTCGGGCCGTCCTTACGGGTGATTGCGGCCTTCCAGCTCACCGCCGATTCCACCGCATCGCCCGGGCGCCATACATCGTTGTTGGGGATGTAGCGCAGCGACGCCAAGTGCTCCACGGGCTGATGGGTCGGGCCGTCTTCGCCCAGGCCGATCGAGTCGTGCGTGTACACGTGGATGGCATGCGCCGGATTCAACGCGCTCATGCGCACGCCATTACGCGCATAGTCGCTGAACACCAGGAAGGTCGCGTCGAACGGAATGAAGCCGCCATGCAGCGCCAGACCATTGGCAATGGCGGTCATGCCGAACTCGCGCACGCCGTAATACACGTAGTTGGCATCCGGGTCATCGGTGGCCACCGACTTGCTGGCCTTCCACAGGGTCAGATTGGAATGCGCCAGATCGGCCGAACCGCCGATCAATTCGGGCAGCAACGGCGCAAACGCTTCGATCGCCAGCTGCGAGGCCTTGCGCGAGGCGATGGTCTGGCCGTCTTCCTGTGCCTTGGCGATGTAGGCATCGGCCTGGGCGATGAAGTCGGCCGGCAGCTCGGCGTGCGAGCGACGGGTCAGTTCGGCAGCTTCGGCCGCGTACTGCTTGCCGTACTTGTCGAACAACTGCTCCCACTCGGCCTGACGCAGCGTGCCAGTGCCACCTGCGCGCCAGCCGGCGTAGATTTCTTCGGGAATTTCGAACGGACCATACGGCCATTCCAGCGCCTTGCGGGCACCTTCCAGCTCTTCCTTGCCCAGCGGCGCGCCGTGCGAGGATTCCTTGCCAGCCTTGGTGGGCGCACCGAAGCCAATTTTGGTGCGGCAGCAAATCAGGGTTGGCTTGTCGCTGTTTTCCAGCGCCGCTTCAATCGCCGCCTTGATCTTGTCGGCATCATGCCCGTCCACATCGCGGATCACGTGCCAGCCGTACGCTTCGAAACGTGCCGGTGTGTTGTCGTTGAACCAGCCATCGGTGTTGCCGTCGATGGAGATATGGTTGTTGTCCCAGAACGCGACCAGCTTGCCCAGGCCCCAGGTACCGGCCAGCGAGGCGGCTTCGTGCGAGATGCCTTCCATCAGGCAACCATCGCCCATGAACACCCAGGTCCGGTGGTCGACGATCTGCAGCTCCGGGCGGTTGTAGCGCTGCGCCAGCAACTTCTCGGCCAGCGCAAAGCCCACTGCATTGGCGAACCCCTGCCCCAGCGGACCGGTGGTGGTCTCCACGCCGGGGGTTTCGCTGCGCTCGGGGTGGCCAGCGGTCTTGCTGTGTAACTGGCGGAACTGCTTGAGCTGCTCGATCGGCAGGTCGTAGCCGGTCAGGTGCAGCAGTGCGTACTGCAGCATCGAGCCGTGGCCGTTGGACAGCACGAAGCGGTCGCGGTTGAACCACTGCGGGTTGTTCGGGTTGTGCCGGAAATAATCGTTCCACAGCACTTCGGCGATATCGGCCATGCCCATGGGCATGCCGGGATGGCCAGACTTGGCGGCTTCGACCGCATCTGCGGCAAGAAAACGGATGGCGTTGGCCAGCTGGCGGCGGGTGGGCTGGGTCATGGGCGTCTATGGAAGCGGAGGGGAACACCGCTGGAAGCGGAGACGCCTATTCTCCCACAGAGCGTGTTAGCGGGGCCGGGATTGGGGGGTGCGGGAATGGAGAATTGAGAATGGGGAATCGGATGCAGTGTTGCAGCTTGGCGGCTAACGCCGCTCGCACCGCAGCCACCGCTGCGACAGAACCTCACATCACCCGTACCGATCGCACCAGCCCGCTCTTACCGATTCCCGATTCCCGATTCCCGATTCCCTATTCCTCGCCCTTGGCCACCAGGGTCGTCAACGCCAGATCGCCAGTGACATTGAGTGCGGTGCGGCACATGTCCAGGAAATGGTTCACGCCCAGGATCATGCCGATGCCGACCGGGTTGACACCAACCATGGCGCAGATCAGCGCCACTACCGGCAGCGAGCCCGACGGCACGCCGGCGGTGCCGATCCCGCCCAGGATGCAGACCAGCATCACCATGAACTGCTGGCCGATGCTCAGGTCGACATTGAAGAACTGCGCCAGGAAGATCACCGTGACGCCCTCGAACAGCGCGGTGCCGTTCTGGTTTGCGGTGGCGCCGACGGTGAGCACAAAGCGCGACACGCGCGGCGGCAGGCCCATTTCATCGGCCACGCGCAGGGCGGTGGGCAGGGTTGCGTTACTGGAGGCGGTGGAGAACGCCATCATCGTGGCCTCCTGGGTC
This sequence comes from Xanthomonas sp. WHRI 8932A, assembly GCF_035012785.1. Classification (NCBI taxonomy): domain Bacteria; kingdom Pseudomonadati; phylum Pseudomonadota; class Gammaproteobacteria; order Lysobacterales; family Lysobacteraceae; genus Xanthomonas; species Xanthomonas sp. WHRI 8932A. The sequence goes on along the minus strand of NZ_JAYGQQ010000003.1, from coordinate 344,149 downwards.
TGCTTGAAGAAGCCCAGCGGCGAGCGCCCGGCAAACTTCACCGCCAGCCCGTAGCTGACCACCATGTGCAGGCCCAACGCCAACACCACCACGCCCACGTAAGCGCCCAGGCGGATCAGCAGATCGAACCCGAACAGCGCGGCCAGGTTGAACATGAAGCAGGCCACCGCATAAGGGGCCAGACGGATCACCAACCCGATCAAGGTCATCGAAATTTCGAAGATGCCTTCGATGCCGCGCTTGAGCGTGGCGACCTTTTCGTCGGCAGTCAGCACCATGCCGACGCCGAACATCACCGCAAAGAACATCAGCGACAGGATCGCGCCATTGCTCGAGGCGGCCGCGACCACGTTGTTGGGCACGATCGACAACAGCATATCCATGCCCTGCGGCTGGGTGCCGGAGCTGGAGATGATCTCGCGGGTGCGTTCGGCGTTTTCCTGGATCAGCTGATTGGCCAGCTGCGGGTCCACGCCCGCACCGGGCTTGAGCACATTGACCAGCACCAGGCCGAGCAGCACCGCGATGCCGGACAGAACGACGGTGTAGCCCAGCGTGCGCCAGCCCACGCGGCCCAGCGCGCGGATGTCGCCCATCTCGGAGATGCCCATCACCAGCGCCGAAAACAACAGCGGCACGATCAGCATGAAGATCAAATTGAGGAAGATCTGCGAGAACGGCGTAGTCACGTACTTGGTCGCCAGGCGCACCCACTCGGCATCGCTGCCGGCCAGATAGTAGACGGCCAGACCCAGCAATAGGCCGACGGCGAACCCAATGCCCATCTTCCAATGCAGGGGCAGGCCCGGGCGGCGTGCGGCTGGGGATGCAGTCATCTGGTGGGCCTTGATCTGGACACAAAGGCCGGAGCTTAACAAACGCCATCGAGGCAGCCACGCCGCGCTGCACCTGCCCGAGGGTAGGTGTACCTCTCAAGGGCAGTTGCTGCGAGCGTTGCGACGGCAACACAACCATCGCGCGCAAGGCCTGGCAGGTCCGGCCAGTGACCGGCTCGGCTTGAATCAGGAAGCGATTCCCTTACTGCAGCACGCGCTTGTACTGCAGCACGCGCTCGTGGGTTGCTTTGTCGAATGCTCGCGCTTGGATGCTAGTGTCGATGCAGGCTGCCATTGCGGTTGGCGGTTGGCGCCGGGGCCTGGGACTTTGGGCTTGGTATCAACTCATTTCACTGCGGCTGAGGCCTTGAGCTTTGAGGCCGGATGACTCTTCTAAAGCCAAGCGGGTCGAGGGCGCGGTGCCCTCACCACTTCCGGGACACGCCGTAAATCCGTCCTTGGAGGCTCGGTGGCGGCATCCATGCCGCCACACGGTCCCGCAAGCGGCGAGGACACCGCACCATGACGTTGATCGGTGTTTGCCTGAAAAAGCTGATCGCAGCGCGTGGCACGCTAGCTTGCCGATGCAAGCAACTGCGTTATCGACTTCAACAAACGTAGGCGCAAAAAGGTAGCGCTAGCGAGCGCCATGGATCGCAGAGCGAACTTACGCATTGCTCGCCCATGCACACCGACCATCGTAACCGGCCCTTGCCCGCTCACCGTCGCGGGACCTTACGCGGCATGGATGCCGCGTAAGAGTTTACAAGGACGTACTTGCAGCGTGTCCCGCGATGGTGGGCGGGCAAGGGCCTCGCAGCCAAATCGCAGCCGCAACGCCTTGTTTTCGGCAACGCAGCTGATCGCAGGAACCAGGAGCTGCAAACAAAACGTAGCAAGCAATTTTCAGGTACATGCGTCGACGATGCGCTTAGAACCGAAGTGTCCGAATGAGACCTGAGTTCAGAGCGCCAGCCCCACCGACTGACGACTGCACACGCGTTGTTAACTGCTCTGAGAGCCAAAGCGATGCACAACTAAGGCGCCGCTTCATGACCTGTCGGCCGCCACCGATACAGCGCAGGCGATCAAGTCGCTGGCGGATACAACGGCGCCAGCACCTCAGGTTCTGCAGCGCTCGCGTGCCGCCAGCGTGGTCCCTTGGCAAAGGCCTCGCGCAATGCCGACCGCGCGCCCGCCACATCGCCATCGCCGCCCCAGCGGGCGCGCTGCATGCGTGCCACCGCAGCGCGTTGGGCAGGATCCGCCAGCGCCGCCAGCACGCTGTCGATATCGGCCACGCCCGCCATGCCGCACAGCACGGTAGCCACATCGTCCATGCCACCGCTATCCAGCGCGCGGCGCAACTCGGCCACGCCATGCGTCACGCGCCGGCCAGGCGCGGGCGCATCGCTGCCGTTGGCACTGGGAGCACTGTGCAAGCCACCGCGCTTACGCAACAACGCCCACACCAGCGTAATGACCCATAGCAACGCAAAACCCAGCGCGGCAGCGATCCAGCCCCATGGCCGTTGCGCGGGCGGTGGTGGCTGCAAACTCAGCGTGCCAGCCGTGGGCGCAGGCGCTGCGGCAGTGCTCGACGGGTTTGCGGCGGGCGCAGGCGCAGGCGCCGCGAAAGCGCCACTCCCCGCGGCCACATCCAAGGTCAGATCCGGCACCGAGGCCGTCTTTGCCGCGCCCGCTCCGACGTCCCACCACGCCACCTGCAGACCGGGCACGACCAACGGGCCGGCGCGGTTGGGCACGATCGAATAGCGACGGGTCAGCCGCAGCTGCGGCGAGCCGTCCACAAAACGTTCTTCGTATTGCGGCGGCTCGGCGAACACCTGCGCATCGGGCACGCTCGGCGTGGGCAACTCGGGGAACTGTGCCTGGGTGGCGCCACGCGCGCTCGCTTCCACCACGAACTGCGTCGCTTCCCCGGCGGTTGCGCGTTGCGGCGTGGCCGTATAACGCAACTGCAGGCTACGCAGCGGCAGCCATGGCTGCGGCGCAGCGGCCGGCTGCGCACGCACCTGCAGCGGAATGCTGGCACTGCGCGCACTCAGTTCGCCATTGCCACGACCGAAATAATCATCGAAGAAACCGCCCGCCGAGCGGCCATTGAAGCGCGCCGACGGCAACAGCAAGCGGCCGCTGCGCTCGGGCACCAGCAGATAGCGCCGCTCCACCACGTTGTACTGCCGTCCGTTGACCAGCTTGACCGAACTGACGTCATCGCCGATGCGTTGCAGCGATGCGCCATCGGGCGCTTCCAGATCGAGCTCGCCAGAGGCCAGCTGATTGGCGAAGTACAACCGCACCACCACGCCCACACTTTGCTGCACGTAGGGCTGCGGGTCGTCCACCTGCGTCTGGACGAAGACCTCTTCATTGCCCTGCGCCTCGCTTGGCCCGCTGGCAGCGGCGCTGCCACCACCACCGCGATTTCCAGTGCTATTGCTCGCCGGATCGTTTGCCGAGGCCACCACCTGCAGTCGCAGTGGCTCGGTGCGTTCGTTGCCGACCCGGATCGCAGGCACGATCAACTCGCCGCTCTTGCGCGGCGTCAACACCACGCCGAATAACGCGCGCACCGTCACCGACCCATTGGTCACCTGCATCTGCTGATTGGCGCTCTTGGCGCCCAGCGCAAAATCGTTGCGCAACGGCGTGTAATCCGGATCGACGCCGCGCTGATCGGTTTCGATATTCAGCATGACCACATCGCCGGCATTGGCGCTGTCGCGGTCCAGCCAAGCGCGGGTGACCGCACCCACCGGTGTGCAAACGAACAACATCATGCTCGCCAGCATGCCGATCGCACCGCGGCGCAAGTGGTGTGTGCCGATCATCGTCCGTCCCGTTGTCTGCGTTCGTATTCCAGCCTGAATTTGGTGCGCAGCAGGCTGCCCGGATCGTCCGGCACCCGCCGTAACCACGCATCCACTGCCTGACGTTGCTCGCGCTGCTCCGCTGTCTCGCTTGCCATCGCGGCCTCCGGCTTGCCTTTCGCATCGGCGCCCTTGTCGCCGGCCTGCGCCATGGCTTGCTGCATCTTGCGACGCTGCGCCTCGTCGGCCTGCTGCTGCGCCTTTGCATCGGCCGATTGCGGTGGCGTGTCTTGCTTGCTTTGCTCGCCCTTGCCGTCCTTGGAGGGTTGCTGCTGCGACTTGCCGTCCTGCGGTGTCTGCGCGTCGGACGGTGGATCCTTGCCGTCCTGCTTGCCTTGCTCACCTGGGGTGTTCTGCCCATCTTTGCCGGCGTTTCTAGCGTTCTGCTGGTCTTGCCCGGACGGATCCTGACCGGGCTTGTTCTTGCCCGACTGGTTCTGATCCTTGGACTGGCCTTTGCCATCCTTGTCGTTCTGCTGCTGGCGCTTGCGCGCTGCATCGACCGCCGCGCGATTGGCGATCGCATCGGCCTGCTTGGGATGCTGCTTGAGCGCACGATCGTAGGCTGCAATCGCCTCGTCGTACTGGCCTTGTCGCGCCAGCGCATTGCCCAGGTTGTAAAGCCCCTCGTCGGTCGGCACGCTTTCGAATGCCTTTTGCGCAGCGGCAAAATCACCCTTGCGGTACGCCTGCACGCCGGCATCCAGGCGCTGCTGCTGCACCTGATCAGCGCGCTGCCACAAGGTGCCGTCGGCCGCCTGTGCAGGCTGCGCCAGCGGCAACACGCACATCAACGCGACCATCGCCACGACTGCGCGGCGTCGAAACGCCAACAGCGAAAACAGCATCACCGGCAGCACCAGCCAGTAGCCTTCGTCGAGCCAGGTCTTGCCACCGTTGGCTTCTGAGGTTTCATCGGCCAGCGGCTGTTGCGCGGGATCGAGCACCCCCAGTGCTTGCAGATCAGCGTCGTCCGGCGCGATGCGCGCATAGCGCCCGCCGCCCTGCCCGGCCAGATCGCGCAGGCTTGCCTCATCCAGTTTTGCCTGCGCGATCTCGCCGCTGCCGGTGCGGTAGGCGGCGCCACGTGGACTGCCTACGCCGAGTGCGGAAACATGGAACCCACCTGCGCGTGCGGTGCGTGCGGCGCTTTCCGCCGAGCCGTCGGCACTATCGCTGACCAGCAGGATATCGCCCTGTTTGAAGCCCGCCTGCTGCAACAGCCGGGCGGCTGCATCGATGGCCCTGTCGGCACGTTTGCCGTCCACCGGCATCACCGATGGCGACAACGCATCCAGAAACAGCGCCACGTTGGCAGCGTCTTCGGTCAATGGCGCAACGGTAAAGCTTTCGCCGGCGTAGACCAGCAGCGCCACGTCGCCGCCAGCGCGCTTGCGCAGCAGCGTGGCCAGTTTGGCGCGGGCCTGCAGCAGGCGCGATGGCGGCAGATCGGTCGCATTGCTACTGGACGACAGATCCAGCACCACCACCAACGGCATACTCGATTGAAACACCGGGCGCTCGATCTGCCGCCAGCTCGGCCCGCTCATCGCCACCACCGCAAGCGCATAGGTCAGCGCGGCCAGCACGAAGCCCCACCAGCCCCGCCGGCCACCGGCAACCAACAAGGCCGGCAACAGATGCGCGTCCACGCTGTGGCGCCACACATTGGCGCTGCGTCGACGCAGGTGCCACAGCAGCGCTGCCGGCACGATCAGCAACAGCGCCCACAGCCAATCCGGGCGCAGCAGATGCAGTGCGGCCAGTCCTTCAGACAGCGCGTTCATCGCCATCTCCGCGGCAGTACGTAAGCAAGCAAGGCAATCAGCATGGCTGCGCCCAGTGGCCAGTAATAGCGTTCCACGCGCGGCTGCACGGATGGGCCGACCGCCTTGACCGGCTCCAGTCGATCCAGCTCGGCATAGATGCCAGCCAACTCTTCGGTATCGCGGGCGCGGAAGAAGCGCCCGCCGGTCTGCTCGGCAATCTTGCGCAAGCCCGCCTCATCGATATCGTCGTTGCCGCCGGCCGGAATCGGCACACCGAACAACGAATAACCGCCGCTGCCGCCGAAAGCGATGGTGTGCACACGCACGCCCTCTGCCTTGGCGAGTTCGGCCGCCTTCAACGGATTGAGCACACCGGCGGTATTGACGCCATCGGTGAGCAACACCACCACGCGCTGGCCCTGTTTCTGTTCGCGCAGCCGTTTGACCGACAACGCGATCGCATCGCCGATGGCGGTCTCGCGCCCGGCCAGCCCCACCACGCTGTCGGCCAGCTGGTCGCGTACGGAGGTCAGGTCGGCAGTGAGCGGTGTGAGCGCATAGGCGCGCTGGCCGAAGACCAGCAGGCCGACGCGATCGCCGTCGCGCCGATCCAGAAAGTCCGACAACACCGCCTTGGCGGCGGTAAGGCGGTCGACCACATTGCCGCCGAGCACCATGTCCGGCTCGCTCATGCTGCCGGACAGATCCACCGCCAGCATCATCTGCCGCGCCTCGCGCGGCGGCTGGATCACCTCACCCAATTGCTGCGGACGCGCCAGCGCGGCGCACAACAGAAACCAGCCCAGCCATGCCAGCCAGCGCGGCATGCGCAAGGCGGGCACGCGCCGTGCCTGGGCGACTGCATGCAATTGATCGGCATACGGCACACGTAGCGCGGCTGTGTCGGCACGGCGCTGCGGCCAGAACCACATCAGCAGCGGCAGCGGCATCAACCACCACGCCCATGGCCACGCGCAATGCGCCAACGCGTCCTGCCATTGCGACCACTGCAGCCAGTTCATCGCTGGCCCCGCATCAACCGCAAGAAACGTTGCCGCGCCAACGCCTGCACGGCATCCAGATCGGTCACTGCCGGTGCGCGTTGAAACCCACCTTCGAGCAAGGCCCGCCCTGGCCCCTGCGAAAACGCCTGGGTCTTGCTCTTGCGCCCGTCCAGAAATTGCAGCCACGCATCACCCTGCAAGCGGTCGGCCTGCGCATCCACCGTGCGCGCCGCGCGGCGCAACAGCGTCGACAAGGTGGCCAGGCGCTGCGCGGGCGTTGTCGCACGCTGCAGCTCGGCATCGAAGGCAGCCAACCAGCCGCGCTGCTGCCGACGACGGCGCCACCACCAGAACCACGCACTGGCCAGCACCAGCACGAGCGCAGCGATCACCAGCCACCACCCCGGCGCCAGCGGCCACCACGATGGCGACGGCGGCAGATGGACATCGCGCAGCGGAAGCGATTGCGGTGCCATCGTCATGCGCCCCGCATCAGCGTACTGCCGCTCAACCACGCATCGCTGGCATCGTCGGTAGACAGGCGATGCAAGCGCACGCCACGCGATCGCAGCGTCGTGGCCAACTGTTCCAGCGGCGCGACGAACTCAGCCTGCCAGCGCGCGCGCGCGGCCTGGCTTCCGAGGTCCACCGCAATGCGCTCGCCTCGCACATCGAAGCTCAGCGCCCGCGCCGGCGGCGACAGTTCCAGGGGATCGACCAGCACGATCACCACCACCTCGTGATGCAACGCCAGACCAGACCAGCGCGCCGCAGAAATCTTGCTGGCACTTCGCGCATCGGCCAGCACCGTCAGGCGCGCACCAGGACGCAGCAGGCGCGCAGCATGGTCCAACGCAACCTCCAGCCCGGCATCGCCAGACGGCGGCTGCGCATACCAGCGCGCCAATGCATCCAGCACCGGCAGCACACCGCGCTGACCCGACCGAGGTGCAATCGGTGCTTCGCTGGCGGTACCGCGCAACGCGGCAATCCGGTCGCCCTGCCGCTGCGCCAGCCATGCTGCCACCGCGCCAGCGCGCGCCGCCTGCACCGACTTGTAGCGCACCCGCGTCCCGAAGAAGAGCGCAGGCGAGGTATCGGCAACGATCAGACTCAAGCGTTCGCGCTCGGCTTGAAACAATTTGGTATGCGCACGCCCGGTCCGTGCGGTGACGCGCCAATCGATATGCCGCGCATCGTCACCGGCGACATATTCGCGCGACTCGGCGTACTCCATCCCACGCCCGCGGGTGGCGGCCGGCACTGGCCCCACCAGCCCGTGTCGGCCACGCCCCGGCTGCCCGCGATGCAACGCAGTGCCGCGCAATGCGATCAACTCGGCAAGGCTCGGGCGCAAGCCATCGCCGGCAACGGACGAGGCAGGATTGGCGGGGGAGGAAGACGGCATCGAAGACATCGGAGTCGGGCGAGAGGGCGGCATCCCTCGGCAACCCGCTGCCCGATCAGGGCAGCGGAATCTTGTCCAGCAACGCAGCGACCAGGCGTTCGCCATCCCAGCCTTCCGCGGTGGCCTCGTAACTGGGCAACACGCGGTGGCGCAGCACGTCCGGCGCAATGGCGCGAATGTCGTCCGGGGTCACGTAGTCGCGCCCGGCCAGCCACGCACGCGCACGCGCACAGCGCTCCAGCGCAATCGAGCCGCGCGGGCTCGCGCCCCAGGCAATTCGCCGCGCCAATGCAGGGTCGTAACGTTGCGGATCACGCGAGGCCAGCACGATTTCGATCAGATAGCGCTCGAGCTGTGGCGCCAGATGCACATCCAGCACCACACGTCGTGCGGCAAAGACGTCTTCCAGCGGAATCTTGTCCGGCACGGTCTCGTGCTTTTCCAGCGTGTCGCGCGCCGCTTCGCGTGCCAGACGCAGGATTTCCGCCTCCGCGTCGGCCTGTGGATAACCGATGCGCACATGCATCAGGAACCGATCCAGCTGCGCCTCGGGCAACGGGAACGTACCTTCCTGCTCGATCGGGTTCTGCGTCGCCATCACCAGGAACAGCTGCGGCAGCGCATAGGTATGGCGACCGACCGTCACCTGTCGCTCCCCCATCGCTTCCAGCAACGCAGACTGCACTTTGGCGGGCGCGCGATTGATCTCGTCGGCCAGCAGGATGGGATGGAAGATCGGCCCTGGCATGAACTCGAAACGGCTGTCCTGCGGACGCCAGATCTCGGTACCGGTCAGATCGGAGGGCAGCAGGTCCGGAGTGAACTGCACCCGCGCGAAGTCGGCTTCCAGTCGCGAGGCCAGCGCACGGATCGCGGTGGTTTTGGCCAGCCCGGGCGCGCCCTCGACCAGCAAATGGCCATCGGCCAGCAAGGCGATCAGCAGCCGCTCGACCAGCGCAGACTGACCGACGATGCGCTGCGCCAATGACTCGCGCAGAGAAGTGAATTGACGATGCAGCCGGTCCTCGGCGGGCGCGGCAGCGGCTTCGGGGGGCAATAGCGGCGGTGCGTTCATAGGACCAGTGTGACCGATTCGAACGCGATTGGTTCACTTGCCGATGGCGAGAGGTTCAGTGAGTGACGAACCTTTGCCCTGTGTCACGAAGACCGAAGCTTTCAGAACGCTGCACTAGTCTCTGCACTAGCCTCTGCATAAGTTCTGCCAACTCTTCGAGGACCAATGACCTATGAGCACAAGACAACTCACTCGCAATACGGATATTTTACTTTGATGACTGGCGATATCCACAGCCCATGTCGCCAAGTTCCGAATCGATTCCGAACTCATTAGATGAGGGCACTTCGCATCTTCATCTTCACTAACGACATCCATTTATTCGCGTACGAAAAAGGCCGCTTGCGCGGCCTTTTTCCAGATCAGTCCAACTTACGGATTCGCGCTTGCAACACGCAATACCTTCGGCGTCACAAATACCAGGAGCTCCGCTTTCTCCTTACTACGACCGCGTTTCTTGAACAAATTTCCAAGAAAGGGAATATCACCCAGGAATGGAACTTTGGAGACGCTTTCCCGATCGGTAAACTCGTAAACGCCGCCGATAACCACCGTCTCACCATCGCCAACCAACACGGCCGTGTTGACTTCTCGACGATTGATTTCAGGCACAGTTCCGTAGCCTTCCAAAATAATGAACCGCGCCACCTCGTCCTTCTTGACATTCATATTCAAGAAAACGCGATTGTCGTTGGTGATGGTTGGCGTAACTTTCAACTCAAGCAGCACTTCTTTGAACTGCACATTGGCCTGCGCAGCAGAACCTGCCGCGCCGCCACCGCTGATCGTCACATAGCCAATTTCACGCCCTTGTTTGATGACACCTTCTCGCTGATTCGCAGTCACAATCCGCGGATTGGAGACAACTTCACCGCGCCCCTCTTCCTGCATTGCGGAAAGTTCGAGGTCAAGATTGAAATTAGAGCCCAGCAGGGTGTACGCCAGACCAGCCGCCCGGCTATTAGTAAAACCGCTGGCGCCAAGGTCCACATTCAGCCCGGACGGGAACAGATGCGAGGCCAGGGTCGTACTAGTGCCAGTGTTGAGAAGTTCATTGGCGCGCTGGGCAGAAGTGTTCTGGAAATTAACATTACTTCCTAGCGAACCACTCAAAATCCCTCGACCAGTAGCTCCCGTGATACCAAAACGCGCACCCAAGTCACGCGCAAACGTGTCGGTTGCAATGACGATACGGCTCTCGATCAACACCTGGTCTACTGGACGATCAATATGCGAGATCAACTCGCGCATCTGCGCGACCTTCTTCGGAATATCGCTAATCATCAGCGTATTGGTGCGCTCATCGGCCACCAAACGGCCGCGTGGCGAGAGGAAACCGTTGTCCTGCTGACCTGCACCGCCTTGTCCGCCCTGACCGCCACCACCACCACCACCACCAATGCCCTTCGCCTCGGTCAGCGCTTTAAAGATCACAGCAGCATTGTGGTAATTGATCTGCACGTAGTCGGTGATCAAATCCTCGCGGTTTTCGATCGCGATGCGGGCGTCTTCCTTGTCCTGCTCGAACTTGGCCAGCTCCGGCTGCGGGGCGCCCCACACCACACCACCGTCGCGGCGCTTGTCCAGGCCCTTGGCCCGCAGCACGATGTCCAGCGCCTGATCCCACGGCACGTTCATCAAGCGCAGCGTGACATTGCCCTGCACGGTGTCGGAGGCGACGATGTTGAGATTGGATTCCTCGGCGATCAGCTGCAGCACGGTGCGCACCGGCACGTCCTGGAAGTTGAACGTCACCGGGCGACCGCTGTAGCCGCGCGCTGCAATCTGCGCGGCGGCCTGGGTCACCGCTGCCGAGCTCACGCCGCCGACGGCCGGCTGGCCCTTGCGCGGGGTGATCTCGACCACGTACTCGTTACCGGTCTGATAGGCCAGCGAGTCGAATGCACCCTTGGTCGACAGCACCAATTGCGAACCCGAGCCAGACGGCTTGACCTCCACCCGCTGCACCGGCGTTGCAAAGTCGGTGACGTTGAGGGGGCGCTGCAGTTCCGGCGGAAGCTTGGCGTTGCTGATATCCACCAGCACGCTGTCGCCCTGGGTGCGCAGGTCCGGGCTGGCGCCCTGACCGTCGAACTTCAGGATCAGACGGCCAGCGCCATCTTCGCCGCGTTTGAAATCGATCTTGGACACCGTCAGGCTCGCCGGAGCGGTCTTGGCCGGATCCTGCGCAGGCTGGGTCAGCGCGGCGGCTGCGAACGAGCTGCCACTGGCCAGCGCCAGCGCTAATCCCAACGCGCAAGCCTGGAGCATCGCGTGGCGTCGAACCGGACGCAGCCGCTGTGCATTGGAAAACGTCATCGTGCTATCCCCTATCACTTTATTGATCATCCAATGCGAGCGCGGCCGGCCGTTCAAGCCATCCACCCGCACCGTCCGGCACAAGTTCAATCAGCTCGATGCGGTCTTCGTAGACCCCGGTTACCCGGCCATCGCTCTGTCCCAGATACACACCCGGCCGCACCCGGTACGTCACCTTGTCCGGTGCCATCACCAGCGCGATCAGACCCGAGCCGCCTCCAATGGTCCCCACCATGTCGAGGGCGTCGAGCGGGAAGGCTTCCAACGGTTCCTTGCGCCGGTTCGGATCGGGCCGCGTGCCATTGCTGCCTTCCGCAGTCACCCACGCATCGCTGAACGGGTCGCGCATCACTTGTGCTGCGTATTCGAATGTCTCGAACTGCTGCATCACCGGCAGCGGCTCCAGCGGTGGCGCAGGACGCGCACGCACTTCGGCCACCCAGGCATCTAGATTCGGCGCATCGCCGGGCGTGCTGGTCACGCCACGCGTACACGCCGGCACTACTGCAATTAGCGCCACGCAGGACAATATCTTGAGCAATTTCATGGTCATTGGCCGCCCTTCTTCGCAGCGTCGGCCGCAGCCTTCTCCTGCACGGCCATTTCCTCATCGTCCAGATAACGATAGGTCTTGACCGTGCCGGACAGCTCCAGTGCACCGCGCGGCGTGATGCCGGCCTTGGCATCCCTGGGCTTGAGGTTGATGTCGTGCATGGTCAGGATCACCACGCGCGGCAGCGAGGCCACGCCGCTGACGAAGGCACCGAACTGGTGGTAGCTGCCCACCATGCGCAGAGCGATCGGCTTCTCGGCGTAGAACTCCTTCGGCGATTCCGGACCAGGCTGGAACAACTCGTTCGACAGGCCGCTGGATAGCGCGGTCTGCGAGATGTCAATGATCAGATCCGGCATTTCGGTCTTGCTGGGCAGCTGACGCAGCATCTGCTGCAGCACCTGTTCCATCTGCGCGAGCTGCTGCTTGAGCGGTTCCAGATTCACCGCACGCCCCTGTTGGGTCTCGAACTCCGTACGCAGCGCGGATTCGGTGCCTTCCAGTCCTTCCAGTTCGTCGCGTTTGCTGCTGATCAACAGGAACCAGGCCAACACCATGATGAACAGGCCGACCAGCACACAGAACACGATGCGCGCCTGCTGCGGCCAACCGCCGATGTTGTTGAAGTCCAGATCGCTGAGCTTGAATGATTTCTTACTCATGACGCCGCCCCCTCCTGCGGCCGATTGGCAGGCGCCGGCGCTGCCTGCGGTGCAGCTGCAGGTGCGCTCGGCGGCGTTGCTGGCGCAGGCGCCGCTGCCGGAGCAGCAGGCGTCGTACCGGCCGGCGTTGCACCTGGTGCGGCAGTACCCGGCGCAGCCGGATCCACCACCGCGGGCGCGGCGCCGTTCTTGTCAGTCTCGTTCGGATTGGCTAGCTTGACCTTCAGCGTGAACACGTACGGCAACGCCTTGGTGTCCATCGACGAAGCCGCAGGCTGGCCGGCCGCCTTGTCCTGGCTCTTGGCCTCGATGATCGACAGGTCCGGATTGGTCATCCAGCCCGAGCCTTCCAGATTGCGCATGTACGCACTGACGCGCGCATTGGACTGCGAGCGACCTTCCAGGGTCAGGATGTCGCCGTCCTGCTTGATGTTGGTCAGCGCCACGCCATCGGGAATGGTGCGGACCAGCGAATCGAACAGATGCACCATCTGCGAGCGATTGGCCTGCAGTTCCTCGATGACTTTCTTGCGGGCGAGCAGACGGTCCTTTTTCTTGTCGAGCTCCTTGATCTCTTCGTTCTGCGCCTTGACCTTGTCGATCTCGGCGGTCAGGAACGCATTGCGCTCGGTCTGCCCACTGATCTGCCCGTCGTAGTAGAACCAGATGAGTAGCGACAGCAGCACGCCACCGAGCGCGGCAAAGCCGAGCATCGAATAGAACTCACGCTCGCGCGCCTTCCGGCGCTCGGCGCGCCAGGGCAATAGATTGATTCTTGCCATCAGTCAAAGCTCCTCAGGGCCAGGCCGGTGGCGATCATCAATGCAGGCGCATCCAGCGCCAGCGCGTGGGCCTGAACCTTCGGACCCAGCGTCATCTGCGCGAGCGGGTTGGCGACCACGGTGGTCACGCCCAACTGCTCTTCCACCATCTCCGGCAGGCGCGACAGCGCGGCGCAACCGCCAGCCAGCACGATGCAGTCGACGCGATTGAACTCGCTGCCCGCATAGAAGAACTGCAGCAAACGGCTGATCTGCTGCACCGTCGCTTCCTTGAACGGCTCCAGCACTTCGACCTCGTAGCTCTCCGGCAACCCGCCCTGACGCTTGGCCAGGCCGGCCTCTTCGTAGGTCAGGCCATAGCGGCGCATCACTTCGTCGGTGAGCTGCTTGCCGCCGAACACCTGTTCGCGGCTGTAAAGGCTACGGCCAGAGCGCAGCACGCTCAGCGTGGTCATGGTGGCGCCGATGTCGACCAGGGCCACCACCGCATCGGCGGCCACCGGCAGTTCGCTGGCGACCAGGGCAAAGGCGTTTTCGACCGCGAAGGCCTCCACGTCCATCACCTTGGCGGTCAGACCACCGAGTTCCAGCGCCGATTGGCGCAGCTCCACATTCTCCGAGCGCGAGGCGGCCAGCAGCACCTGGACCATGTCCGGGCTGTTGGGCATCGGGCCGAGCACCTCGAAGTCGAGATTCACTTCCTCGATCGGGTACGGAATGTAATTGGTGGCTTCCAGTTCGACCTGGGCCTCCAGATCGCTGTCGTCCAGGTCGGCCGGCATCGGGATCAACTTGGTGATCACCGCCGACCCGGCCACGGCCGCAGCGGCATTCTTGGCCTTGCTGCCGGAGCGGTTGATGGCGCGGCGGATGGCTTCGCCCACCGCCTCCACTTCGACGATGTTCTTTTCCACCACCGCATTCGGCGGCAATGGTTCCACCGCGTAATGTTCCACGCGATAACGGTTCCCGCTGCGCGATAGCTGCAAGAGCTTCACGGCAGTAGAACTAATGTCGACACCAATGAGTGGCGACTGACTCTTGGGTAAAAGCCCCACGGTAACTCCCCTGCCGACGGGCACTTGGACGCATGTCTGCGCCCTCGTATTAATAATCAAATTTTAACAGTTGACAAGCCCTTCACGCGCCAGGCAATGACCTCGCGAACGTGACCCCAGTGCTGTCTTCTGCGATCCCCAGAGTTCGGCCCCAGCCAAACTCGGCGTCATCTATACTCTGTGGCCAAGAAATCTGCAATCGGAATCTCTCTTACATGCCCCGTATTCGCCGTTGGCTGGGCTGGATCCTGGCCACGCTCGTTGTGCTCGCACTGCTCGGCGCTATTGCTGCCGGCGGCCTGTATTACGCCATTTCTTCGAAGTTGCCGGACGTGCAGTCGCTCAAGCAGGTCGAGCTGCAGGAGCCGATGTACGTCTATTCCAGCGACGGCCGGCTGATGGCCGTCTATGGCGAGACCCGGCGCTACCCGATCCAGATGAAGGACGTGCCGCTGCGCTTGAAGCAGGCCTTCCTGGCGACCGAGGACGCGCGCTTCTACGAACACGGGGGCGTGGACTACAAGGGCATCGCCCGCGCGGTGTGGCTGCTGGCCAGCACCGACGCCAAGCGCGTGCCGGGCGGCTCGACCATCACTCAGCAGGTGGCGCGGCAGTTCTTCCTCAGTTCCGAATATAGCTACACCCGCAAGCTGGCCGAGATCCTGCTGGCGCGCAAGATCGAGAGCGAGCTGAGCAAGGACGAGATCTTCGAGCTGTATCTCAACAAGAGCTTCTTCGGCAACCGCGCCTATGGCGTCGGTGCCGCCGCCGAGTACTACTACGGCAAGAAGATGAGCGAGTTGAGCCTGGACGAGATGGCGTCGCTGGCCGGCATCCCCAAGTTCCCGTCCAGCGGCAACCCGATCAGCAACCCCGAGCGCGCGCGCGAACGCCGCGACTACTACGTGCTGCAGCGCATGGCCGACCTGGGCTTCGTGACCCAGGCAGAGTCCGACGCCGCCAAGGCGGTGCCGATGCACGCCAAGCCGCACGAGCCGCCTGTCGAGGTGTACGCCCCGTATGTGGCCGAGCTGGTGCGCCAGGAGATGATCGCCAAGTACGGCGGCGATGTGCTCAACAAGGGTTACCACGTCACCACCACCATCGATTCCACCTTGCAGACCGGTGCCGATGCTGCGATCAGCGAAGGCCTGCGACTGTACGACCACCGCCACGGCTGGCACGGTGTGGAGCAGCATTTCGATGTTGCCGCCGATGCGGATGCGCCGGCATTGGCCAAGCATCTGTCGGGCGTGTTTACTCAGGGTGGCCTGCGCGCAGTGATCGTGGCGCGCACCAATGCCGACGGCGGCGTCACCGTCGTGCAGAGCGACAAGACCGAGCTGACCCTGCCGGCCAGCGCCAGCCGCTGGACCAACAAGACTCCGGCCAAGTTGCTGACGCGCGGCGACCTGACCCGCATCCGTGCCGGCGAGAAGGACGGCGAATGGATCATCGACCAGCTGCCGCGCGGCCAGGCGGCGCTGGTGTCGCTGGATGCCAACAGCGGCGCACTGCGCGCCCTGGTCGGCGGCTTCAGCTTTGCCGGCAACAAGTTCAATCGCGCCACCCAGGCGCGGCGCCAGCCAGGTTCCAGCTTCAAGCCGTTCGTGTATGCCTCGGCGTTCGAGAAGGGCTTCAACCCGGCCTCGATCGTGCTGGATGCGCCGGTGGTGTTCCGCGATCGTCGCGGCAAGACCTGGTCGCCGCAGAACGACGGCGGCGGCTTCCGCGGCCCGATGCGGCTGCGCGAAGCGCTGGTGCAATCGCGCAATCTGGTATCGGTGCGCCTGCTGGATGCGATCGGCGTCGATTTTGCACGTAAATACATCAGCCAGTTCGGTTTCCAGGAAGCCGAGTTGCCGCCCAACCTGTCGATGTCGCTGGGCACCGCGTCGCTGACGCCGCTGTCGGTGGCGCGCGGCTACGCAGTGTTCGCCAATGGTGGATCGCGCGTGGACACCTGGATCGTGGATGAGGTGAAAGACCGCGACGGCAATGTGGTGTTCAAGGAAGTGCCCGCGGTGGCCTGCCGCACCTGCGCGTTGCAGGGCGGCACCGCCGCGCCGGTGAGCCAGGTAGTGGACGGGTTCAACTTCGGCGCCCAGGCGCCGGCCACGCCGCCCGCGGCTCCGGCTGCCGATGCAGCACCGACGCCAGCAGAAACCGCGCCAGCGGCAATCGCCGAAACCAAGATCGCGCCGCGCGCCATCGATGCGCGCACCGCTTACCAGCTGGTGTCGATGATGCGCGACGTAGTCCAGCGTGGCACCGGCACGGCGGCCAAAGTGCTGGGACGCGAAGACGTGGGCGGCAAGACCGGCTCGACCAACGATCACCGCGATGCCTGGTTCTCCGGCTTCGGCGGCCCGTACGCCACCACCGTGTGGGTGGGCCGCGACGACTTCCGTTCGTTGGGCTATCGCGAGTACGGCGGCAAGGCCGCACTGCCGATCTGGATCGACTACATGCGCGTGGCATTGAAGGACAAGCCGATCGCCGCCAACGACCCGCCCGAGGGCATGACCCAGGCCACCATCAATGGTGCGGTTGAATGGGTGAAGAACGAGGATCTGGATCGTCTGCAGGATTACGACTACGGCCTGCAGGAACAGCAGGACGAGAAGGCTTTCGATATCTTCTGACGGCCGGAATCGGGAATCGTGAGTGGGGAATCGTGACGGCGTGGCTGTCCGGTTCCCCATTTTTTTGGGCGCGCTTTTTGGCAACTGCACGAGTCACCCTTGGGTGGCGCTGGAGCCGGGCGCGACGCGCTGCTTACTGACCAGCCCTGGCTGGGCGGACATAGCCGGCGACGCGACTCTCTGTCCCTTGCTACGCACCAGCCCGGTCGCCAACGCACTGCCCGGACCGACCTTTTGCGCGAGCCGGCAAGCCCAGCAGCTGTTCGACCACGCACCATCGCGACTCGCTGCTGACCTGGTTGCCGGCGGGGCAGCGCCTGCATCTCACCGGTTGATGCGCTCCTCCCGAAGCTGCGGCCGTGCCCTCCGACACGCAAAGTATCGGCATCGCGCTCCTACGCGATCGCTTCCTCGAAGTGGCCGGGAAGCATTCGCCACGTTTTCATGCGGCTGTTGTAGAGTCGAACTCAGGTTCATCAGGGGAGCCCGGTCATGCATCACGCACGCCAACACGCCGATACGCGCACCCGAGAACGCCGTCATCGGCTCGCCCACGAGGCCGCCAGATTGATGGCAGAAGGTGGTATCCGCGATTTCCACCAGGCCAAGCTCAAGGCTGCCAGCCGGCTCGGCATCCATGACGACGCATCGCTGCCGCGCAATCGCGAGATCGAAGACGCACTGCGCGAATACCAGCGCCTGTTCGCCGGGCCAGACCACGCAGCGCGGTTGCGTCAACGCCGCGAAGCCGCCTTGCGTGCGCTGGATTTTCTCCGCCCATTCCAGCCGCGGCTGACCGGTCCGGTCCTGGATGGCACCGCCGATGCGAACGCCCCGGTACAACTGCAGCTGCACAGCGACGACCCGGACGCGGTGCAGCGGTTTCTGGAAGAACACCGCGTCCCTGCCGAAGCGCGCACGCGCCGTCTGCGACTGGACCGCGAGCGTAACGGCGACTTCCCGGTCTGGCTGTTCAGTGCCGAGGAACTGACCTTCGACCTGACCGTGCTGCCCTACGACGCCCTGCGCCAGGCGCCGCTGTCGCAGCTGGACGAAAAACCGATGCCACGCGCCTCGGCTGCGCAGCTGCGGCAGTTGCTTGCCGAACAGGAGAGTGTCGCCTACCAGCAGCGGGACTGAGCGCACGCACTCCATTGCTGAGCGCGCCATCAGCACTCACCCGGCGACTGCGCTACGTTTTACCAGCCACTCTTGGCAAGCGTGCCCTGCTCCACTAAACGCACCAGGCCACAACGAAAACGCCCCGCAAGTGCGGGGCGTTCGTTTACGCAGACGACTTTGAGCCGATTAACGCTTGGCGCTGTCGGTGTAGTCGCGCTTGTCATAGCCGGTGTAGATCTGGCGCGGACGGCCGATCTTCATTTCCGGGTCGACCTGCTGCTCCAGCCAATGCGACACCCAACCAGCGGTGCGCGCGATGGCAAACATCACGGTGAACATTTCCACCGGGATATTGAGCGCCTTGTAGATCAGGCCCGAATAGAAGTCGACGTTCGGATACAGCTTACGCTGCACGAAGTAATCGTCCTTCAGCGCGGCTTCTTCCAGCTTCAACGCCACTTCCAGCAGCGGATCGTTGACGCCCAGCTCGCCCAGCACCTTGTGGGTCATCTCGCGGATGATCTTGGCGCGCGGATCGAAGTTCTTGTAGACGCGGTGACCGAAGCCCATCAGACGGAACGAGGAGTTCTTGTCCTTGGCCTTGGCCACGGCCGACTCGACGTTATCGGCAGTGCCGATCTCTTCGAGCATCTTCAGCACCGCTTCGTTGGCGCCGCCGTGTGCCGGGCCCCACAGTGCGGTGATGCCGGCAGCGACCGACGCGTACGGATTGGCACCGGTCGAACCGACCAGACGCACGGTCGAGGTCGAGGCATTCTGCTCGTGATCGGCGTGCAGAATGAACAGCAGGTCCAGCGCCTTGGCGACAACCGGGTTGATCTCCAGCGGCTCGCTCGGCACTTCGAACATCATGTGCAGGAAGCGGTCGACGTAGTTCAGGTTGTTGCGCGGATAGCGGATCGGCCAGCCGATCGAGTAACGATACGCCGCAGCCGCCAGGGTCGGCACCTTGGCGATCAGACGGATGGCGGCCTGACGGCGCTGCTCCGGATCGTTGAGGTCCAGGGTGTCGTGGTAGAACGCCGACAGCGAGGCGACCGAACCGGCCAGCATGGCCATCGGGTGCGCATCGTGGCGGAAACCGCCGAGGAAGTTCTTCAGCGACTCATGCATCATCGTGTGATGCGTCACTTCGTGGTCGAACTTCTTGAATTCGTCCGCCGTGGGCAGTTCGCCGTTCATCAGCAGGTACGAAACTTCCAGGAAGCTGGACTTCTCGGCGAGCTGTTCGATCGGATAGCCGCGGTACAACAACACGCCGTTGTCGCCATCGATATAGGTGATGGCCGACTTGCAACTGGCGGTGGCGGTAAAGCCCGAGTCGTAGGTGAACAGACCGGTTTCTTTGGTCAGCTTGGAAATATCGACGCAATCATTGCCCAACGTGGGCTTGAGAACCGGCAGAACAACCGACTTGTCGCCGGCGTTGAGCGTGACCTGATCAAGATCGGACACTGTGTACGCTCCTTCAGTGGAAGGCGCCTGATCCCACATGGGCAGGCACGTGATGGAAGTCCAAGGCATCGCCTCGGATCACGTCATTATCGCACAGCAGCATTTTGGCCGTCGCTTGGACAGAAGTCGTAGACGCACCTGTCGGGACCACGCAAACGAAGCGCCCACGCCCCAAAAAACAACGGCCGCGCAATGCGCGGCCGTTGTCGGTACAGCCCGTCCTGCAAGTTCAGCGCGCGTAGCGCTTCTGGAACTTGTCGATACGGCCGCCGGTGTCGATCACCTTGTGCTTGCCTGTATAGAACGGGTGCGACGCGGAGGAAATTTCCACCTTGATCAGCGGATATTCCTGGCCGTCTTCCCACTTCACGGTCTCTTTCGAGCCCATGGTGGAACGGGTCAGAATCTTGAAATCGGACGTCACGTCGTGAAAGACGACGTCTTTGTAGTTGGGATGCACGTTATCTTTCATGGACTTGGCGCCGGGCTGCCTGGATAAGCCGGTCATTATAGCGGTCTCCACTCGCCCGGCGCAAGTTGGCCCTAGCCGGCCGCCAATGCCGCCCCGACCAGGCCATAGAACCGCTGGCGGTCGTACTCCAGCAGCAGGTTGGCATTGTCGGGCGCGCCACCCTGCCGGTTCCAGTCCACCAGGGTCATGCCGCGGGTGTGCGTGCCGGACAATTCGATATGCACCGGGCGCTGCTCCAGACGCTGGGCGCCTTCCGGGTGCAGCGCGAACGCCATCGCCAGTGCGTCGGCGGCGTACCAGTACTCGCCACGGCTATCTTCGGACCACAGGCGGGTCTTGCGCGAGATTTCTTCGTAGAAGCGGGCGCGGGCGCTATCGGCGGCCAGCCATTGTTCGACATCGCGATGCAGCAGGCCGTGCGCGATGGTGGCTTCCCAGTCGGCCACGTCGAAGTGCGGGAAGCCACGGAACACGATGTGCGCGGCCTCCGGGTCGAAGCCGATATTGAATTCAGCGGCAGGCGTGATGTTGCCGTGCCCGGTCAATGCTCCGCCCATCACCACCAGCCGGCCAACGCGCTGCGGCAGAGTCGGGTCCAGGGTCAGCGCCAGGGCCAGATTGGTCAGCGGGCCCAGGGCGACCAGCAACAGCTCGCCCGCGTAGTCGTGCGACAGGCGCAGGATGGCGAGTGCGGCATGCTCGGCCTCGGCGCTGCGCTTGGCCGCCGGCAGGCCGACATCGCCGAAGCCATCGATGCCATGCACGTGTGCCGCATCGACCGAGGGGTGCAACAGCGGCTGCGGGCAGCCGGCGTACACCGGCACATCCGCGCGGCCGGCGATCTCGCAGACCTTCAAGGCGTTGCGCACGGTGTGCTCCAGCCCCACGTTGCCGGCCGCGATGGTCAGGCCAACCACCTCGTGACGGGTGTCGTTGAAGGCCATCAGCAGCGCCAGCGCGTCATCCACGCCCGGGTCGGTGTCGATCAGCAGCGGTATCTTTTTTGTCATGGGAGTCGGGATTGGGCATTCGGGATTCGTTGCAGCATCTTCGCAAGGATCGGCCGGTCACGCGAACGCCCAGGATGTACAGGCGGCGGCAGCCCTTGCTTTTACGATTCCCGATTCCCGATTCCCGATTCCCCACTCCCCGCCACTCAAGCGGCGGCATACCGCACTGCGCTGCCGATCCAGCGCGCGACGACACGGTCGGCAATCTCCGGCGCTTCGGCCAGCAACCGCTCGGCCAGCACCTGCACGCGCGGCAGCAGCCCGGCATCGCGCGCCAGGTCGGCGATGCGGAAGCTGGCCAGACCGGTCTGCCGGGTACCGAGCAATTCGCCGGGACCGCGTAATTCCAGATCCTTTTCTGCAATCACAAACCCATCGTTGGTCTGGCGCATGGTTTCCAGGCGTTGGCGCGCCATCATCGACAGCGGCGCCTGATACAGCAGCACGCAACTGGACGCTGCGGCGCCGCGGCCGACGCGGCCACGCAGCTGATGCAGCTGCGCCAAGCCAAGACGCTCGGCGTTTTCGATGATCATCAGCGAGGCGTTGGGCACGTCCACGCCGACTTCGATCACCGTGGTGGCGACCAGCAGATCGCTGCGGCGCTGCTTGAAATCGAGCATGGCCTTCTGTTTTTCGGCGGGCTTCATGCGGCCATGCACGAGCGCGACGCGCACGCCGGGCAACTGCGCCGACAAGGCCTCGAAGGTGACCTCGGCGGCCTGCGCTTCGATGCGCGGCGGGCCAGCCGGTGCGGCCTTGCCGGGGTCTTCGCTTTCTTCGATGAGCGTGCACACCCAATACGCCTGCCGCCCTTCGGCGCAGGCGGCGCGGATGCGTTCGACCAGATCGGGGCGCCGTTCTGCGCTCAGGACAATGGTCTGCACCGGCGTGCGGCCGGGTGGCAACTCGTCGATGGCCGACACGTCCAGATCGGCGTAGGTCGACATCGCCAGGGTGCGCGGGATCGGCGTGGCGGTCATCACCAGTTGGTGCGGCACGCTGCCGGCAGCCGCGCCCTTGTCGCGCAGCGCCAGACGCTGATGCACGCCGAAGCGGTGCTGCTCGTCGATGATGGCGAGCGCCAGGTCGTGGAAGACCACCGCTTCCTGCATCAAGGCATGCGTGCCGACCACCACCTGGGCCTGGCCGGAGGCGACCTCTGCCATCGCTGCAGCGCGCGCCTTGCCGGTGACCTTGCCGGCCAGCCAGACGATGCGCACACCTAGCGGCTCGAGCCAGCCGCGCAGGTTGGTGAGATGTTGCTCGGCCAGCAGTTCGGTAGGCGCGGCCAGTGCGACCTGCTTGCCCTGCTCCACCGCCAGCATCGCCGCCAGGGCCGCGACCACAGTCTTGCCGCTGCCGACATCGCCCTGCACCAGCCGCAGCATCGGCGAGGGCTGCCCCAGGTCGTGCGCGATCTGTTCGAACACGCGTTGCTGCGCACCGGTGAGCTGGAACGGCAATGCGGCGCGCAAGCGCTGCACCAGCGTGCCGTTGCCGGGCAACACGGGCGCATGAAACCGCTGCAGGGCGATACGTTGGCGACGCAGGCTGAGTTGGTGCGCAAGCAGTTCTTCGAGCGCCAGCCGCTGTTGTGCCGGGTGCCCGCCGGCGAGCAGCTGCTGCGGGTCGGTGTTCACCGGTGGGCGGTGCATGGTCAGTAAGGCAGTGCGCAGCGAAGGCAGGTGTTCGTCCTGCAGCCAATGCGGCGGCAGCAACTCCAGTGCGGCTTCTGGCGGCAACCGCTCGAGCGCCTGGCCGATGAATTTGCGCAGCGTGGCCGGGCCGACGCCTTCGAGCACCGGATAGACCGGGTCCAGGCAGTCGCCCAGTTGTGCGTCTTCATCCGCCGCGAGCACGCGGTAACTGGGATGGACAATTTCCCAACCGTTCTGGCCGGGCTTGGGCGTGCCGAACACGCGCACGCGCGTGCCGACCGCAAACTGCGCGACCTGCGCGGCGCGAAAATGGAAGAAGCGCAGCACCACGCTGCCGTGCGAGGCGTCCGAGATTGCAACGCGCAGCACCGGACGGAAGCGGAAGCCGCGCTCCACCGCATCCACGCGTCCTTCGATCTGCGCCGGCACGCCGCTTTGCAACTGCGCGATCGTGGTCAGCCGGGTGCGGTCTTCGTACCGCAGCGGCAGATGCAGCCACAGGTCCTGCACGCTCAGGATGCCGCGCGCGGCGAACTTGTCGGCCACTTTCGGGCCGACGCCGGGCAGGCTGGACAGCGGAGCCTGGCCGGCGACGGCCAGGCTCGGCGTGGCGACGCGCGCGCGCGGCACGGCGGGTCGGATCAGTCGCGCCGGATCACTCGAGCACCATCACTCAAGCACCATCACCGCATCGACTTCGAAACCGGCGCCCTTCGGCAGGCCGGAGACTTCGATGGTGGAACGCGCCGGGAACGGGGCCTGGAAGTAGTCCTGCATCACTGCATTGACGGCGGCGAACTGGCCCAGGTCGGTGAGATACAGACCCAGACGCACGATCTTGTCGAGCGAGCCACCGGCGGCTTCGGCCACGGCCTTGAGGTTGTCGAACGCGCGGCGCGCCTGCGCACCAATGTCGCCCGGCACGATCTCGCCAGTGGCCGGATCCAGCGGGATCTGCCCGGAGAAATACACGGTGTTGCCGGCGCGCACTGCCTGCGAGTAAGGGCCGATGGCGGCAGGCGCCTGGTCGGTATGGATGATCTGGGACATGGCGACTCCGTCA
Organism: Xanthomonas sp. WHRI 8932A; assembly: GCF_035012785.1. Lineage (NCBI taxonomy): Bacteria > Pseudomonadati > Pseudomonadota > Gammaproteobacteria > Lysobacterales > Lysobacteraceae > Xanthomonas > Xanthomonas sp. WHRI 8932A. The sequence continues at coordinate 320,340 of NZ_JAYGQQ010000003.1, read as the reverse complement.
ACACTGAAAACGAACGCGCATTGTATCGGCGCATGCCGTTGACGGGCGAATGGGAGGATCTGCGGTGACGGCGCGCGGGCGGTGGCTGGTAGCGTAGCGGCGGGTTACGTGGTGGGTTGGGTATCTTGCGGTGATGGTGGATGCTTGTTTTCGCCTACGCGCGATGGTTTAGGTGCGGCTGTCCGTGTGCGTTGTTGGCGGCTGCGTGAGAGAGCACAAGGCTGCGCACGTACCCTCATCCGCCCCTGCGGGGCACCTTCTCCTGGCGGGAGAAGGGAACGGTGAGCCCTCACCCGCCACGAGGGCATCTTCTGCCGATTGGAGAGGGGAAGTGGCGAGCCCCTTTGCTGCTGGAAAAGCTAGCCCCTCTCCTGCGGGAGAGGGGTTGGGGTGAGGGTCCGGGCGAAGCCACGTCACGTGACTGGCGCCATGGCGCGGCAAGCGCTGCGTCGCCGCGATGCTCCAGGGATGCGAGAGATGGCGCGCAGTCGTCACGACGCGCGGATGCGCTCACGACACCGAGGACGCGTAGCCCCACACCGTCCACACCGACTCTGCACAGTCCACACCGACTTAGAAAAACCGACCACACCTGCGCGGCGGCGGAACAGTCGCGCCAAGAGGTGTGTCGTGCCGCCGCCCGGGAACGCAGAGACGCGCAAACCAGCAGGATTAGGTAATCGGCGCCGGATTGAACAAGGCCAGATCGTTATGCAGGCGGTGATGCTCGGTCCAGGTGCGCTGGCCGCTGGCTACATCCAGATAGCGCTGGAACAACTCCCAGCCCAATTGCTCCAGCGTCTTGGCGCCGGTCGCCACGCCGCCGGCGTCGATGTCCATCAGGTCGGACCAGCGCTGCGCCAGTTCGCTGCGGGTGGCGACCTTGATCACCGGCACCATGCCCAGGCCGTACGGCGTGCCGCGCCCGGTGGTGAAGACATGCAGATTCATGCCGGCCGCCACCTGCAACGTACCGCAAACGAAATCGCTGGCCGGGGTGGCGCAGTACTGCAGCCCACGTCCTTTGACGCGCTCGCCGGGCGGCACCACGCCATTGATCGGCGAGGCGCCGGATTTGGCGATCGAGCCCATTGCCTTTTCGACGATATTGGCCAGCCCGCCCTTCTTGTTGCCGGGCGTGGTGTTGGCGCTGCGGTCGGCCTGGCCGCGCGCCAGGTAGGCGTCGTACCAGGCCATTTCGCGCACCAGCGCCTTGGCCACGTCGGCAGTGGCGGCGCGCGGCACCAGCAGGTGGATGCCGTCGCGCACTTCGGTATTTTCCGAGAACATCACCGTGGCACCGGCGCGCACCAACAGGTCGGCAGCCACGCCCAGACCCGGGTTGGCGGTGACGCCGGAAAACGCATCGCTGCCGCCGCATTGCATGCCCACCACCAGTTCGCTGGCCGGCACGGTTTCGCGCCGACGCAGGTCCAGATGGCGTAGACGCTCTTCGGCCATGTCCATGATCGAGGCCACCATGTCGGCAAACCCCAGGCTGGCTTCCTGCAGGCGGTAGACGGCGCTGTCGTCGGCGCTGGCATCGTCCGGCAGCAGGCGCTCGGGTGCGAGTTTTTCGCAGCCCAGGCCCACGATCAGCGCCTGCCCGCCGAAGTTGGGGCTGCGCGCGATGTTGCGCAACGTGCGGATGGGGATGATGGCTTCGGGCGCGGTGATCGCCACGCCGCAACCATAGACGTGATTGACCGCCACCACATCGTCGACATTGGGATACTTGGGCAGCAACTCGGTGCGAATGCGCTCCACCGCGTGACCGAGCACACCCACCACGCACTGCACGCTGGTCATGATGCCCAGGATGTTGCGCGTGCCGACGCTGCCATCGCGGTTGCGATAACCCTGGAAGGTGTAGCCCTCCAAGGGCTCGGGTGCGGGCGCCGCTTGCAGCGACAGATCCAGCGCAGCCAGATCGGGCGCTTCGGGCATGTCCAGCAGGTGTTCGCTCACCCAGGCGCCGCGCGCGATGTCGGCATTGGCGGTGCCGATCACTGCGCCCAGGCGGATCACCGGCGCGCCGGCGGGCAGGTCGAGCAGCGCCATCTTGTGGCCCTGCGGAATGTGCTCGATGGCGGTGAGCCCGTCCGGAAAAGTGGCACCGGCCGGCGCGCCGTCATCGTTGACGACAATGGCGACGTTGTCGCGCGCATGGGCGCGAATGCTGAGCCAACGAGTGGGTTGCTGGGTTGCGGACATCGTGGGGCTACCTTGCAAAACGGGGATGGAGTGCATTACCGGTCGGGGCTGTCGAACTGACGGCGGTACTGCAGGATCAAGCGGTTTTCATCGACATTGCGCTGGTAATTGGAGCGGAAGGTGCCGTTGAACCAGATGACGCTCACATGCTTGAAGCGCTCGCTCTGGAATTGATAGGTAGTCAAGACATCCCGGGCCCATTCGCGGCCTTCGCCGGCATAGGTTGCCGGCTGTGCATGGTCGCCGCTGATGTAGCGCGCCATGACGCTGAGCCCGGGGATGCCAATGCTCTTGCCATCGATGCTGTAACGCAGCTGCCAGCTGCGCTCGCCGCGTTCGAGAAAATCGTTGATGAAGGTCCAGTTGAAGACATTGCCGTCGGTGCCGCCCGGCCATGGCATGGCGCTGGGGCCGGACAGGCGTTGATAGCCGGCGCCGAATTCCTGCCCACCCGTGCGCCAGGACAGCATGCTGCTGAACATGCGGTTGTCGATCGGCCCGGCACGCGATTGACCGATGTCATCGGTGCGGAAATAGCGCAGGTCCACACGCAACTGATCCTTGCCGAATTTATGCGTCTGGATCAGGTTGTAGAGCTGCTGCCGGTAGATGTCTTCCATCACCGCGCCCTGATAGCGCAGCTGCGTGCCGGGTGCAACGCTGTAGGTAGCCGAGACCAGATTCAACGCATCCGAATCCGGCGTGCCCAGAAAGCGACGGTTCTTGTTGGTCAAGGTGATCGGCACACGCGAGTCGCCGTCGCGGTACCAGGCGCTGGTGAAGCGGGCCAGCAGCAGATCGAGCTTGGGCACGTCCTTGGATTCCAGCGTCACGCCTTGAAACGTCTCCGGCATGATGCGGGTGATGCTGGCGCGTACCAGCGGCTCGTTGGGGATGAAGCTGCCCCACTTCAATTCGGTTTGCGAGGCGCGCAGTTTGAGCGTGGGTGCCACTCGCGTCAGTGCATGTTGCGCGGTGCCGTCGTCGTTATTGGGCAGCAGGCCGGTGCCGCCTTCGGCGCGCACGCCATCGAGCTTCAAATCGCCGATGCCGAGCAGATCCAGCCCTACCCCGATCGGGCCGTGCGTGTAGCCGCTCTTGGCATCCACCACGACGCCCTGCGCCCATTCGGCACGCTTGCCCTGCCCTTCGCCGCTGCGGAAATCGCGGTTGTAATAGAAGTTAAGCGCGGTGACCTCGGCCGTTGCGCCATTCCAGAATCCTGCGTCCGGTTCCTGCGCACGCGCACGTCCGCCCGCACCGACCGCCAGCAGCGCCGCGCTGCCGAGTGCCATTACATGTTTCATCGACCAGCTCTCCACCTGCCAAATCTCTTCGACGCAGCCGCTGCATGCCGTGCATTCGGCTGCAGCCACCGCACGGTTAGCGCACCAGGCACGGGCGCTTGTTGTCGAAGGTCCAGTTGGGAATCAAGGCCTGCATCGCGGCAGCATCATCGCGCGCGCCCAGGCTCAGATTTTGGTAAGTGCGATGCGCCGCTTCCAGCGCATCCATATCGAGTTCGACACCCAAACCGGGCTTTGCCGGCACCTGGATCTGGCCGCCGACGATCTGCAACGGGTGATGGGTCAGGCGTTGGCCGTCCTGCCAGATCCAGTGCGTGTCGATCGCGGTCACCTGCCCCGGTGCTGCGGCGGCCACGTGGGTGAACATCGCCAGCGAAATATCGAAGTGGTTGTTGGAATGCGAGCCCCAGGTCAGGCCCCAGTCGCGGCACAGTTGCGCCACCCGCACCGAGCCTTGCAACGTCCAGAAATGCGGGTCGGCCAGCGGGATATCCACCGACTGCAACTGGATGGCGTGGCCCATCTGCCGCCAGTCGGTGGCGATCATGTTGGTGGCGGTCGGCAAGCCGGTGGCGCGACGGAACTCGGCCATGATCTCGCGGCCGGAATACCCCTCCTGCGCACCGCAAGGGTCTTCGGCATAGGCCATCACGCCGTGCATGTCGCGGCACAGGGCAATGGCCTGATCCAGCGACCACGCGCCATTGGGGTCCAGCGTGATGCGCGCCTGCGGAAAACGTTCGTGCAACGCGACAATGGCCTCGATTTCGTCTTCGCCACGCAATACGCCGCCTTTGAGCTTGAAGTCGCGAAAGCCGTATTTTTCGTAGGCCGCTTCGGCCAGGCGCACGACCGATGCCGGCGTCAAGGCTTCCTGGTCGCGCACCGCCTCCCAGTCATCGCGGGCACCGCCACCGTCGCGATAGTCGAACCCGGTCTTGCGTCGGTCGCCAATGAAAAAGAGGTAGCCCAGCACGTCCACCGCGTCGCGTTGCTGGCCTTCGCCGAGCAGGGCGGCGACCGGTTGATCGAGGAATTGCCCCAGCAGATCCAGCAACGCCGATTCGATGGCGGTCACTGCGTGAATGGTGATGCGCAGATCGAAGGTCTGCAGACCACGTCCGGCGCTGTCGCGGTCGGCAAACGCGGTGCGCACCTGATTGAGGATGCGTTGATACTCGGCGATGGAGCGGTCGCGAATGAGCGGCGCTGCCTCGTGCAGCAAGCCGGCGATGGCCGCGCCGCCAGGCACTTCGCCCACGCCGGTGCGGCCGGACGAATCGCGCAGCACCAGCACATTGCGGGTGAAATACGGCGCGTGCGCGCCACTGAGGTTCAGCAGCATGCTGTCCTGGCCGGCGACCGGCACCACGCGGATGTCGGTGATGCGCGGGGTGGCGCCGATGCTTGCAGGTGCGGTGTGGATATTCATCGAAAGTCTCCGAAGACGGTCACAGCGGTGCGGGCACGGGCATGGACGGGCCGCCGGGCGGCGCCTTGAGCTCCACGCGCTTGATTTCGCCCACCACCACCAGATAGGACACCACCGCCAGCAAGGCATTGAGCCCGACGAACACCAGCGCCCATTCGAAGGTGCCGGTGGTGGACACGATGTAGCCGATCACGATCGGCGTGGTAATGCCGGCGATGTTGCCGAAGGTATTGAACAGGCCACCGGACAGGCCGGCGATTTCCTTGGGCGAGGTGTCGGCAACCACCGCCCAGCCGAGTGCACCGATGCCCTTGCCGAAGAAGGCCAGCGCCATCAGCCCCACCACCATCCATTCGGCCTGCACGTAGTTGCAGCCGATCATCGTCACCGACATCAACATGCCGACCACGATCGGCGTCTTGCGCGAGACGGTGAGCGAATAGCCACGCCGTACCATGCGGTCGGACACATAGCCGCCCAGCACGCCGCCGATAAAGCCGCACACCGCCGGCAACGAGGCCACAAAGCCGGCTTCCAGGATCGACATGCCGCGTTCCTTGACCAGATACACCGGAAACCAGGTCAGGAAGAAGTACGTCAGCGTGGTGATGCAGTACTGGCCGATGTACACGCCCAGCAACATGCGGTTGCACAACAGCTGTTTGGCGTAATGCCATTGCGTGCCCTTGGGCTGGCTACCGGGCTTGTTGCCCTGCTCCATGTCCACCAGCGCGCCGTTGCGCTGGATGTAGTCCAGCTCCTGCGCGCTCAAGCGCGGATGTTCGCGCGGGGCATAGATGGTCTTGCGCCACACCAGCGCCAGCAACACACCCGCCGCGCCCATCACCAGAAACACGTGTTCCCAGCCCCAGGCATGCACCAGCCAGCCCATCAGCGGCGCGAAGGCCACGGTGGCGAAGTACTGCGCGGAATTGAAGATCGACGCGGCCAGGCCACGCTCGGCGGTAGGGAACCACGCCGCCACGATGCGGCTATTGCCCGGGAAGGACGGCGCTTCGGCAATGCCGACCAGAAAGCGCAGCACGAACAAGGTGGTGACCGCCCAGGTCACCGGCACCCAGTCGATAAAGCCCTGCAAGGCGGTGAACAGCGACCAGATCAGCAGCGACAGGCCGTACACGCGCCGCGAGCCGAAGCGATCGAGCAACCAGCCGCCGGGAATCTGCCCGGCTACATACGCCCAACCGAACGCAGAAAAAATGAAGCCCATCTGCAGCGCGTCGATGCCCAGCGCATCCTGGACCGCGGAACCGGCGATGGACAAGGTGGCGCGATCTGCATAGTTGATCGTGGTCACCACGAACAACATCAGCAAGATCAGATAGCGCCTGCGCGGAACCGTCGTTGAACCGACTGTCTTTGAATCGATAGCCATCATCGTTCCTCACCTATGACGATGGAAGCGCACTGCGCTCCGGTATTCCAAGTGGCGCCTGCAGATGGCGCACCGGACCCTCCTCCGGCACGCCTCAGGCATCGTTGCCGCCGCCGCTGTCAGTCGTGTCCCAGCGCGCCATCGACGCGTCGCCACAGCCCGAGCGGATTGCCGTGCGCCACTGCAGCGGGCAACAGCGCGGCCGGCAGATCCTGGTAGCAGACCGGGCGCAGGAAGCGATCGATCGCCAGCGTGCCCACCGAGGTGCTGCGGCTGTCGGAGGTGGCCGGGAACGGGCCGCCATGCACCATCGCGTGGCAGACCTCCACACCGGTGGGCCAGTCGTTGACCAGGATGCGCCCGGCCTTGCGTTCCAGCACCGGCAGCAATGCGGCGGCCAGGTCGGTATCACCCGCATCCATGTGCACGGTGGCGGTGAGCTGGCCTTCCAGGTGCTCGCTCAACGCGCGCAGCTGAGCGATGTCCCTGCAACGCACCAGCAGCGAGGCGGCACCGAAGACTTCGGCCTGCAGCGCCTCATCGGCCAGAAAGGCATCGGCGTCGGTGCCGAACAATGCGGCCGGGCAGCGCCCCGCTTCCGGCGCGGCGCCACGTGCCAGCGTGCTGACCTGCGGATGCGCGGCCAGACGTTGCACACCCTGCGCATAGGCCTGGCCAATGCCTGCTGTGAGCATTGCTGCCGGAGACACCGCTTGCAGCGTTTGCGTGGCCGACGCGATAAACGCATCCAGCGCCGGTGAATCGATCGCCAGCAGCAAGCCGGGGTTGGTGCAGAACTGCCCCGTGCCCAAGGTCAGCGAGCCGACGAACGCTTTGCCCAGATCCGATGCACGCGCCTGTAGCGCCTGCGGCAACAGATACACCGGATTGATCGCACTCATCTCCGCATACACCGGAATCGGCTCGCGGCGTGCGGAAGCGATCTTGACCAACGCCATGCCGCCAGCGCGCGAGCCGGTGAAACCCACCGCCTTGATGCGGGCGTCGGCCACCAGCTGCGCACCGATGTCGATGCCGGCGTCGAACAGCAGCGAGAACACGCCTTCGGGCAGCCCGCACTGCGCCACCGCCGCCTGGATCGCACGGCCCACCAATTCCGACGTGCCCGGATGCGCGCTGTGCGCCTTGACCACCACCGGGCAACCGGCCGCCAATGCCGACGCGGTATCGCCACCGGCCACCGAGAATGCGAGCGGGAAATTACTGGCGCCGAACACCGCCACCGGCCCCAGTGCGATATGCCGCTGGCGCAGATCCGCGCGCGGCAAGGGCGTGCGTTGCGGCAGCGCGGGGTCGATGCGGGCCTGCAGCCAGCTGCCTTCGCGCACCACGTTGGCGAACAGACGTAGTTGCCCCACGGTGCGTCCGCGCTCACCTTCCAGACGCGGGCGCGGCAGGCCGCTTTCGCACATGGCGCGTTCGATCAAGGCATCGCCCAACGCCAGAATCTGCTCGGCGATGGTTTCCAGAAAAACCGCGCGCGCTTCCAGCGGCGTTTCGCGATAGGTGTCGAACGCCGCCTGCGCCAGCGCGCAGGCCTGCTGCAGATCCTGTGCGCTCACCGAGCCGAACGCCGGCTGCAATGCCGCGCCGCTGGCCGCATCCACCGCATGAAATTCCGCCCCGGCGCCGCGCACGCTGCGCTGCCCGATCAGCGATTCGCCCTTGAGGGTGTGCATCAGCGGCGGCCTCCGATCAGTTGTTTGAGCTGCGCGAACTCATCTTCATTGAGATCAGCCAATGGCGTGCGTACCGGACCGGCCGGGCGGCCGACCGCGCGCATGCCGGCCTTGACGATGGACACCGCATAACCGGCGCGACGATTGCGCAGCACCGTGTACGGCAACACGAAGTCGTTGAGCTCGCGGTAGATGGTGGCATGGTCGCGCGCGCGCACCGCCGCATAGAACGCCAGCGCCCACTCGGGCAGGAAATTGAAGATGGCCGACGAATACGTGGTCACGCCCATTTCCAGATACGGCAGCGCGAAGGTTTCGGCGGTGGGCAGGCCGCCCACGTACAACAGCCGGTCGCCCAGCCGCGCATAGATGCGTGTCATGCGATCCACATCGCCGATGCCATCCTTGTAGCCCACCAGGTTGGGACAACGCTCGGCCACGCGCGCCAGCGTTACATCGTCGAGCTTGGCATTGGCGCGGCCGTAGACGATCACGCCCAGGCTGGTCGCCTTGCAGACGCGCTCGACATGGTCGGCCACGCCGTCGGCATCGCACTCGGTGAGGTACGGCGGAAACAGCAGGATGCCGTCGGCATCGTTGCGCTCGGCGGCCTGCGCCATCTCGATCGCAATCGCAGTGCCATAGCCGGCCGGGGCGATCACCGGCATGCGGCCAGCAGTCTCGGTGACGGCCGCGCGCACGGCGCGGTTCACTTCGTCCAGCGTCAGCGAAAACAGCTCGCCGGTGCCGCCCGCCGCAAACAGGCCGGCGGCCGGATGCGAGGACAGCCAGTCCAGATTGCTGCGGTAGGCGGGTTCGTCGAAGGCCAGGTCGGCATCGAAATGGGTCACCGGAAACGACAACAGCCCGGCGCCAAGCGCTTGGGCCATTTCGGACGGGGTGTATCTGCTGCTCATCGGACAAACGCTCCTGGGCGGGGGATGCGGTTGATCCTAGAAACGCAGATCGTTGCTGGTCCAAACCAAAGGACGTATTGTTTGATACACAAGTTGAATCAATCGCATCACAGACCGACGTAGTGCGCCGCAAATGGCTGCTTTGCAACGCTTTTTCGGCGCGACGTAATTATGGGTGGTTGCGTCCGCCAGCGTCCTTTCTGGCCGAGCATCGCCTATTCATTGGTGCTGGCCACGCCGCGATGTTGCGGGTGCAGCATCCGATTCGTGTGTTTTTGCAATGCGAGGCCCGCCCAGCATGTTCGATCTGCAACAACTGCGTTGCTTTGTCGCCGTCGCCGACGAACTGCACTTCCGGCGCGCAGCCGAGCGCCTGAACATGACCCAGCCGCCGCTCAGCCGGCAGATTCAGCTGTTGGAACACAGCGTCGGCACCGCGCTACTGGAGCGCAACAGCCGGCATGTACGGCTGACCCAGGCTGGCCGAAGCCTGCTGGCCGAAGCGCGCGCGATCTTGCGCATGGCCGAGAATGCAGGCCTGCGCGCGCGCCGGATCGGTACCGGCGATGCCGGCAGCGTGTCGGTGGGCTTCACCGCCGGTGCCAGTTACCGCTTCCTGCCCGAGGCCATCGCGCGGTGGCGCAGGCAAGCGCCCGATGTGGATCTGCAACTCAAGGAGATGGTCAGCCTGGCGCAACTGGACGCGCTGGACGCCGGCCGGCTGGATATCGGCCTGCTGCGCCCACCGATCCAGCGCCAAGGTCTGCACAGCCGCTGCGTGGCACGCGAACCGCTGATCGCCGCGCTACCGGAAGACTCGCCACTGGCGCAACACGACAGCCTGCGCCTGCAGGATTTCGACGGGCAGCCGCTGGTCAATTACGCACCCGATGAAGCGCGCTATTTCTACGATCTGCTGGCGCAGTTGTTCGGTGCGCGCGGCATCGCGCCGCGCTCGGTGCAGTACGTCAGCCAGATCCACTCGGTGTTGGCGCTGGTGCGCGGCGGCATGGGCATGGCACTGGTGCCCGAAGGCGCCAGCGGCCTGCGTTACGCCGGCATCGTATACCTGCCACTACGCGATGAAACCCCTGCCACGCCGGTGGAACTGCATCTGGTGTGGAAGCAGGACAACGACAACCCTGCACTGCGTCGCTTGATCGCCTGATCGCCTGAGCCAGACAACGCGTTTGAGCTGTCACACGGCCGCTGCAGCGCAGCCACTGCCCAACGCAACGATCCGATCTAGAGCGGCTAACACCACGTAACGAGCAGTCGTCACGTGGTTGGGAACGGCGCGCTCAGAACCGGAACATACGCGAGGTACATGCCGCACCGATCACCGCCCGCCTGGCGGTGAGCACAGGCCTTTTGTTAGATGCTCTTACTGGCGTCCCACGCTCTGCACCACATGCAGGCGCCGCAGCCGGCGCATCACTTCGGCCAGATGGCGGCGGTCGCGCACCTGGATATTGAAGCGCAGCACCGCCGCATTGAAGTCGCGGTCCAGGTAGTCCACACGTTCGATATTGGATTTGCTTTGCGCGATCGCCGCGGCCAACTGCGCCAGCACGCCGGTGCGGTTTTCCACTTCCACTACCAGCGCGGTGTCGTAGTCGCCGGTGACATTGGAATCCCAATCGATCGGTACCCAGCGCTCGGGCGATTTGCGCAGCTCGGCCAGGTTGGGGCAATCCAGGCGGTGCACCACGATGCCCTTGCCGGCGGTGTGGTAGCCCATGATTTCGTCGCCGGGAATCGGCTGACAACAGTTGGCGAAACTGATTACGCCGCGCTCGCTGCCGTCGATCAGGATCTTTTCGTGCGAGTGCTTGGAGTGCCCGCCACCGCGCAATTCCGCGTACGCCATCAAGGCCTGTGCGGCCTGGGTCGGCATCCAGTTGCCCAATGCGACGTCGGCAAGCAGCGCTTCCAGGCGCGGGTAACGGTGTTCGTTGAGGAAGGCATCCAGCCGGCCCTTGGGCAGGCGTTCCAGCGAAGAATCCATCGCTTCGAGCGCGCGATCGAGCATGCGATGGCCCAGCTGCACGGCATCTTCGTGTTCGAGCTGCTTGAGCTGGTGGCGGATCGCGGTGCGCGCCTTGCTGCTGACCACAAACTCCAGCCACTGCGGTTTGGGCGTGGCCGAACGCGCGGTGATGATTTCCACGGCCTGCCCGCTGACCAGCTTGGTGCGCAAGGGCACCAGCTTCTTGTCCACGCGCGAGGCCACCGCACGGTTGCCCACGTCGGTATGCACTGCGTAGGCGAAGTCCAGCGCGGTGGAATTGCGCGGCAGCGCCAGGATCTTGCCCTTGGGTGTAAACAGATAGACCTCGTCCGGGAACAGGTCCACCTTGACGTTGTCCAGGAACTCCAGCGACGAGCCGGCAGCGCGCTGCGAGTCGATCAGCTCCACGATCCAGTCGTGCGCGCGGCTCTGCGCACTATTGGGCGAGGCCGAGCCCACCTTGTAGGTCCAGTGCGCAGCCACGCCGCGCTCGGCGATCAGGTCCATTTCTTCGGTCCGGATCTGCACCTCGATCGGCGAGCCGTAGGGACCGAACAGCACCGTGTGCAGCGACTGATAGCCGTTGGCCTTGGGGATCGCGATGAAATCGCGGAAGCGCCCGTCCAGCGGCTTGAAGGTGGCATGCACCGCGCCGAGCGCGTGATAGCAATCGGCCACGGTGCGTACCACCAGCCGGAAGCCGAACACGTCCATCACCTGGTCGAAGGATTTGTTCTCTTCGTGCATCTTGGAATAGATGCTCCAGGGCGTCTTGATGCGGCTGACCAGCCGGTGTTCCAGCCCTTCCTTGGCCAACCGCTGCGACAGCTGCACTTCCACCTGCGCCATCGATTCGCGCCGCACCACCGGCTGGCTGCGGATATGTTTTTCGATGATGGCGTGACGCCACGGATACAGCGCGCGGAAGCCCAGATTCTGCAACTCGGACTTGATCAGGCTCATGCCCAGGCGCTGGGCGATGGGTGCGTAGATTTCCAGGGTTTCGCGCGCGATGCGGCCGCGTGCCTCGGTGCTCTGCGCGCCGAGCGTGCGCATGTTGTGCAGGCGGTCGGCCAGCTTGATCATGATCACGCGCAGATCGCGCGACATCGCCAGCAACATCTTGCGGAAGCTTTCCGCCGCCGCTTCCTGGCGGTCGCGGAACTTGAGCTTGTCCAGCTTGGTGACGCCATCGACCAGCTCTGCCACCGCTTCGCCGAATTCGGACGCCAGTTCTTCGCGCGTCAGCGGCGTGTCTTCGATGGTGTCGTGCAGGATCGCGGCGATCAGCGATTCCATGTCCAGGCCCAGCTCGGCAAGCACGCCAGCCACGGCCACCGGATGGGTGATGTAGGGCTCGCCGGACTTGCGGGTCTGGCCGGCATGCGCCATGGCGCCGACTTCCCAGGCACGGCGCAGGATCGGCAGCTGCTCCTTGGGAAGGTAGCTGGCAGCGCGTTCGAGGTGCAGGACGTAGTCGGGGATAGCCGGGTCGGAAGACGGGGACGTCGCCACGGTCGCCTGGGCAGTGGGGCCTGGGTTCATGCGCGAAGACTATGCCAGTGGCCGGTTTGCGGCAACGCGGCATGCGTGCCGCACGCGCTGGCGGCCGGCGATCGGTCGCTGCGCAGCCGCTTCACGCCGGCCGCAGCGGCCACAGACGCGCCACCTGCAACTTTGCCCAGCGAAGCGACATTTGCCCGACTGCTACACTCGGGCCCGAGTTAGTCCAGGGACCACACCCATGTTCGCTCCGCCCGACCTGCTGATCTTCGACTGCGACGGCGTGCTGGTCGACAGCGAGCCGTTGGCGTGCGCGGTATTGGCCCAGGCACTGCAACAACACGGCGTGGACATCGACATCGACGGGGTCCAGCAGCACTTCCTCGGGCGCAGCCTGGGCAGCGTGCGCGCGCATGTGCAGACGCTGGGGCGCACGCTGCCGGACACCTTCGAGCGCGACCTCAATACCGCGTTGCTGGCCCGCTTTGGCACCGAATTGCAGCCGATCCCGGGCGTGGCCGCGCTGCTGGATGCAGTGCAGACACCGCGGTGCGTGGCCTCGTCCAGCCATCTTGAGCGGGTTCGCCTGTGCCTGCAGGTCACCGGCCTGGCGGGACATGTCGGAGCGCACATCTACACCGCCGAGCTGGTCGCCCGCGGCAAGCCTGCGCCGGACCTATTCCTGCTCGCCGCCGACCGCATGCAGGTGGCACCCGCGGCCTGCCTGGTGATCGAAGACAGTCCCAGCGGCGTGCAAGCCGCATGCGCGGCCGGGATGCAGGTGTGGGGATTCACCGGTGGCGGCCATCACCGCGCAAGCGCTGCGGCCGCCGCGCTGCTCGCTGCCGCAGGCGCATCGCAGGTGTTTGCAGACATGCAGTCCATCGCCACCGCACTGGGTGGCACCGGCACCCAGCGCCTGGGCACTACGTTAGGCTGAGACTTCCACGCAGACAGATGTGACGATGGCCAACCCCGATAACGACACCAGCCGACTCGATGCCGCAGCCAGAGCGGGCTGGCTGTACTACATCGCCGGCAACACCCAGGACGAGATCGCGCGCAAGCTCAAGGTCTCGCGCGCCACCGCGCAGCGCCTGGTGTCGTTGTGCCTGAGCCAGCGATTGATCACCTTCCGGCTGGAACATCCGATCGCCGCCTGCATGGATCTGGCCGCGCAGCTGCAGGACCGCTTCGGCATGCGCTATTGCGAGGTCGCGCCCACCGATCCGGCCGACCCGCACCTGGTCACCGGTGTCGCCGAACGCGCGGCAGCGCTGCTGGAATCCACCTTGCGCAGCGATAGTCCGAGCATCATCGGCATCGGCACCGGCCGTGCCATGCGCGCGGCGGTGGAGCGCATTCCTGCGATGCAAACGCGCAATCACCAGCTGGTTTCGCTGGTCGGCAACATTTCCCCGGATGGCTCGGCCAGCCCGTTCGACGCAGTGGCGCGCCTGGCCGATCTGACCGGCGCGCAGCACTACCCGATGCCGCTGCCGGTGTTTCTGTCCTCGCAGGAAGAACGCGAAACGCTGTTGGGGATCGAAGCGGTGCGCCGGGTCCGTGCGATCGCCGCAAAGGCCGATCTGCGCCTGGTCGGTGTTGGCCAGCTCGATCAGACCGCGCCGCTGCATGTGGACGGCTTCATCAGCCGCAACGAACTGCTGGACCTGATCCGGCTGGGCGCGGTGGGCGAAGTGATCGGCTGGGCGCTTACCGCAGCCGGCGACATCATCGATGCAGGCACCAACCTGCGTTTGACCAGCGTGCCGCATCCGGTGCCGGCCACCAGCCTTTCGATCGGCGTGGCCGTGGGCAACGCCAAGGTGGGCCCGATCAAGGCCGCGCTGAAGGGCCGCATCCTCAACGGCCTGATCACCGACGAGCACACTGCCAAGGCCTTGCTCGCCAGCTGAGCTGAGCGCATCGCAGCGGGCGTAATGGCAGTTCATTGCTGAAATTCCCCGGCATGCGCGGGCGCTTTTGCGTGCGCTGCAATGCTGCGCTGCAAGATCGAAAGTGCTTTACAGCGTGGCGACGTCGTGGGCATATGCGCATCACACGGGCATTTGCTCAACCAACCTCAAGCTGAGGCACCGGTATGAACACTTCGATCAAGACCCTGATCTGCGCGGCACTGAGCGCATCACTGGCGGCATGCGGCGGAGGCGCGAATAACAGCGACGCTGCGTCCAAGCAGGACACCCTGGTCATCGCCACCGTCAACAACGGCGACATGATCCGCATGCAGAAGCTGACCTCGGATTTCACCGCCACCCATCCGCAGATCAAGCTTGAGTGGGTCACCCTGGAAGAGAACGTGCTGCGCCAGCGTGTCACCACCGACATCGCGACCAAGGGCGGCCAGTTCGATGTGCTGACCATCGGCACCTACGAGGTGCCGATCTGGGCCGAGCGCGGCTGGCTCAAGCCGCTGACGTTCGATGCGGACTATCAGGTAGACGATCTGATCCCTCAGATCCGCGATGCGGTCAGTCACAAGGGGCAGCTGTATGCAGCGCCGTTCTACGCCGAAGGCTCGATGCTGATGTACCGCACCGACCTGCTGCAAAAGGCCGGCCTGAGCATGCCGGCGCAGCCCTCGTGGAGCTTCGTGGCCGACGCCGCCCGCAAGATGACCGACAAGCAGGCCGGCATCTACGGCATCTGCCTGCGCGGCAAAGCCGGCTGGGGCGAGAACATGGCCTTGATCAGCTCGATGGGCAATGCCTTCGGTGCGCGTTGGTTCGACGAACAATGGAAACCGCAGTTCGACCAGCCGGAATGGAAGGCCGCACTGCAGACCTACGTAGATGTCATGAAAGACGCCGGCCCGCCGGGTGCTGCGTCCAATGGCTTCAACGAGAACCTTGCGCTGTTCACCGCAGGCAAGTGCGCGATGTGGGTCGATGCCACGGTGGCCGCATCGTTCATCAGCAACCCGAGCGAATCCAAGGTGTCGGACAAGGTCGGTTTTGCCGCGGCGCCGGATGCCGGCAAGGGCAAGACCACCGGCTGGCTATGGGCCTGGAATCTGGCCATCCCGGCAAGTTCGAAAAAGGCCGACAAGGCGCAGGCATTCATCGCCTGGGCCACCAGCAAGCACTACACCGAACTGGTGGCCGGCAAGGAAGGCTGGGGCAATGTGCCGCCGGGCACGCGCCAGTCGCTGTACGCCACGGCCGAGTATCTCAAGGCCGCCCCCTTCGCCAAGCAGACGCTGGCCGCCATCCAGGGCGCCGACACCCATCACCCCACGGTAAAGCCGGTGCCTTATGTCGGCGTGCAGTACGCGGCCATTCCCGAGTTCCAGTCGATCGGCACGACGGTGGGCCAGCAGTTTTCCGCGGCGCTCACCGGCTCGATCAGCGTGGATGAGGCATTGAAGAACGCGCAGGCCGCCACCGAGCGCGAGATGCAGCGGGCCGGCTACCCCAAGCGCTAAGCGCATCGCTCGCTACGTTTTATCAGCTGCTCCAAATACAGGTCTGCTGGGCCGGGCACCCTGCCCGGCCCGCCCCTGGCCACAGCCATGCTCCGGCGTTACGGCGCCGCACCTTCCCACGAGGCAATCGATGAAGATCAGGCACACCACACCTGCGCTGACGATGTTGCTCGCCGGCCTGGCCTGCACACAGGCCAGCGCCCAGGCATTCGATCCGGACAAACACATCGGCGGCGACTGGGGCGGCCTACGCAGCAAGCTGGCCGATGACGGTATCCAGTTCAAACTGGCGCACTTCAGCCAGACCGCTCACAACACCTCCGGCGGACTCCGCGAGCGCACCGCCTATGCCGACCAATTCTTCCTGGGCGGGTACTTCGATCTGGAACGGCTGTGGGGCTGGTCCGGCGCCGATTTCAAACTGGAGATCACCAATCGCAACGGCGACTTGATCAACAACACCGCCGGCATCCCCACGCTATTGCAGTCGCAACAGATTTTTGGACGCGGCGATGTGACGCGCTTGACCCAGTTCTCGCTGACCCAGCGCCTGCTCGACGACAAACTGACGCTGAAAGCCGGCCGCCTGTATCCCAGCGCCGATTTCTTCGCGCTCAACTGCAACTACCAGCACCTGACCTTCTGCAGCGGCGGCTCGTCCAACTACATCAGCAACAACTGGTATGGCGACCCGCTCAGCGCCTGGGGCGGCGTTGTCACTTTCAGCCTGGACAAACGCTGGTTTTTCCGCGTGGGCGGCTACGATGCCAACCCGCAAAACCGATCTACCGACCAAGGCTTGAAGCTCGGCACCTCCGGCGACGACCACGGCACCCTGCTGGTGGCCGAAGTGGAGTACAAGCCCGACTACGGCAATGGGATCGATGGCGACTACCGCATCGGTGCGACCCGCAACAGCAACGATCAACTGCGCGTCTACACCCGCTCGGGCGTGCCGACCAGCCTCGGCACCGATCCGGCCGCGCTGCAGGACACCGATCGCGCGTTCTACGCCAACTTCGAACAACAGGTCACCAGCAATGGCGCCGGGGGCGGCTTGCGGCTGTTCGCAAGCGTCATCGATGCCGACGACGAGGTCAGTACCGTGGGCCAGGTGCTGGCGATCGGCGGGTTCTGGAAAGGACTCTCCGCCGCGCGACCCAACGATCGCATCGGCGTGGCCGTCGGCCGCAATGCGCTCAGCGATCGTTTGCGTACGGCGCAAACCCGCTACAACCAGCGCTTGCCCGCGGGCGCGGCGGCCATTGGCGTGCAGCGCTACGAATACCCCATCGAGCTCAATTACAACATCGCCGTCAGCCGCGGGATCGAAGTCATGCCCAGCGTGCAGTACATCCGTCATCCGGGTGGACTGGATGGCGACAACGCCACCATTGTCGGCCTGCAGGTCAGCCTGAATTTCTGACGCCCACCCGGCCGTGCGTTCGACGCCTATCCCGGCGTCGACGCATCCGGCCGCTGCCATGCACTGCAGGCGCGCTGCCTGCCTCCACCCTGGACCTTGCCGATGGCCACCCATCAAACGCAAAAACTCGCACGGTTCCTGATCGCCCCGTCGATCGTGCTGTTGCTGGCCTGGATGATCGTGCCGCTAGCGATGACGGTGTGGTTTTCCACGTTGAACTACAACCTGCTCAACCCGGAACAGACCTTTGTCGGGCTGGGCAATTACCGCTACTTCCTGAGCAACCCGGCGTTTCTCTCTTCGCTGGGCAATACCTTGTTGCTGGTCGGCTCGGTACTGGCGATCACGGCCGTCTTCGGTGTATTGATCGCGCTGCTGCTGGACCAGGTGTTTGTGGGGCGCCGCATCGTGCGCTTGATGCTGATCGCACCGTTCTTCGTGATGCCGACGGTGAGCGCGCTGATCTGGAAGAACTTGCTGATGCATCCGGTGTCCGGGTTGCTGGCATGGCTATGGCAAAGCGTTGGCCTGACCCCGATCGACTGGTTCACCCAGTACCCGATGTTCTCCATCATCGTCATCGTGGCCTGGCAATGGTTGCCGTTTGCGGTGCTGATCCTGCTGACCGCACTGCAGTCGCTGGATGAAGAACAACAGGAAGCCGCGCTGATGGATGGCGCCGGTGCATTCGACCGCTTCTTCCATCTGACCCTGCCGCATCTGGCGCGCCCGCTGACCATCGTGGTGCTGATCGAAACCATCTTCCTGCTCACCGTGTTCGTGGAGATCTACGTCACCACCGGCGGCGGGCCCGGCCTGCAGACCACCAATCTGGCGTACCTGATCTATTCGCAGGCACTGCTGCAGTACGACGTGGGCGCCGCATCGGCAGGCGGATTGATCGCCGTGGTGCTGGCCAATATCGCGGCCATCTTCCTGGTGCGCATCGTCGGCAAGAACCTGGAGACCTGAGATGGCACGTCGTACCTCAACGCTGCAAATCCTCGTCACCACGGTTGCCGCATGGGTGGTCGGCGGCGTGATCTTCTTCCCGATCCTGTGGATGCTGCTGACCAGCTTCAAGACCGAGGTCGATGCATTTTCCAGCCCGCCCAGCTTCGTGTTCTTCCATTGGACACTGGAAAACTATATTGCCGTGCAGGGACGCAGCGACTACTTCGCGCATGCCTGGAATTCGGTGGCGGTATCGCTGGGGTCCACCCTGATCGCGCTGGTCATCGCCATCCCTGCCGCGTGGTCGATGGCGTTCTCGCCCACCAAGCGCACACGCGGGATTCTGCTGTGGATGCTATCCACCAAGATGCTGCCGCCGGTGGGCGTGCTGGTGCCGATCTATCTGCTGTACCGCGATTCCGGGCTGCTGGACACGCAACTGGGCCTGATCATCGTGCTGTGCCTGAGCAACCTGCCGATCATGGTCTGGATGCTGTTCAACTACTTCAAGGACATCCCCAAGGACATCCTGGAAGCTGCGCGCATGGATGGCGCCACCATCGGCAAGGAAATCCTCTACATCCTGGCGCCGATGGCGGTTCCCGGCATCGCGTCTTCACTGCTGCTCAACGTGATCCTGGCCTGGAACGAGGCGTTCTGGTCGTTGAATCTGTCCTCGTCCAAGGCCGCACCGTTGACCGCGTTCATTGCCTCGTATTCGAGCCCGGAAGGCCTGTTCTGGGCCAAGTTGTCGGCCGCCTCGACGATGGCCATCGCGCCGATTCTGGTGCTGGGCTGGTTCTGCCAGAAGCAGCTCGTGCGCGGGCTCACCTTCGGCGCAGTGAAGTAGCTCACTCAACTTTGATAGGTGGTTCATGGGACGCATCACACTGCAAGGTGTCAGCAAATCCTTCGACGACACACAGGTCATCCACGGCGCGGATCTGGAGATCGACGACGGCAAGTTCGTGGTCTTCGTCGGCCCCTCCGGCTGCGGCAAGACCACGTTGTTGCGCTTGATCGCCGGGCTGGAAGATGTGAGCGGCGGGCGCATCCTCATCGACGGCCAGGATGTGACCGGACTGGCGCCGGCCAAGCGTGGCTTGTCGATGGTGTTTCAGTCGTATGCGCTGTATCCGCACATGAGCGTGCGCAAGAACATCGCCTTCGGCCTGAAAATGGCGCGCGTGCCCAGTGCCGAAATCGAGCGGCGCGTGGCGCAGGCTGCCACGGTGCTCAACCTCAACGATTATCTCGACCGCAAGCCTGGGCAGTTGTCCGGCGGCCAGCGCCAGCGCGTGGCGATCGGCCGTGCCATCGTGCGCGAGCCCAAGGGCTTTCTGTTCGACGAGCCGCTCTCCAATCTGGACGCGGCCTTGCGCGTGCAGATGCGCCTGGAAGTCACCCGCCTGCAGAAGCAGCTCAAGACCACCGCGGTGTATGTCACCCACGACCAGGTCGAAGCGATGACCATGGCCGACGAGATCGTGGTGCTGCAGGCCGGACGCATCGAACAGGTCGGCACGCCACTGGAGTTGTACGAGCGCCCTGCCAATGTATTCGTGGCCGGCTTCATCGGCTCGCCGCGCATGAATCTGCTGCAGGGCGAAGTGGCCGCGCGCCATGGTGCGGTCACGCTCGGGGTGCGCCCGGAGCACATCGCCGTGCAGCGCGGCAGCCCCGCAACCGGCACCGGCGATGCCTGGCAAGGCAGCGTGATCCAGGCCGAGCATCTGGGCAGCGACACCTTCGTGTACGTGGAGATCCCCGGCGTAGGCACGGTCGATGCGCGTTGCACCGGCGATCTGCGTGTGCACGTCGGCGAGACGGTGACCCTGGTCCCCGACCCGCAGCACCTGCACCGCTTCGACGCGCAGCAACAGGCCATGCGCTGAGCGCGCGCTCCATCCCAAACCTCCCTCCCCCCTCGTTCCTCCCCCACGATCAAGACCAGCAGGAGACATGCCGATGTATCTGGACAAGTTCAAACTCGATGGCCGCGTGGCGGTCGTCACCGGCGGCGGCCGCGCGATCGGCCTGGCGATTTGCGAGGCGCTGGCCGAAGCCGGCGCCAAAGTGGTCATTGCCGATCACGATGGCGCAGTGGCCGAGCAAGGCCTGGCCACCCTGCGCAGCAAGGGCCTGGATGCAGAGTTCGTGCAGATGGACGTGACCGATTCGGCACGCGTCACCAGCGTTGCCGATACATTGAACGCCCGGTTCGGCAAGGTGGACATCCTGGTCAACAACGCCGGCATCGCCCGTAGCCAGACCCCGGCCGAAACGGTCACCGACGAGCACTGGCTCAACGTCATCGACGTCAACCTCAATGGCACGTTCTGGTGCTGCCGCGCGTTCGGCAAGCACATGCTGCAAAGTGGCGATGGCGTGATCGTCAACGTCGGTTCGATGTCCGGCTTCATCGTCAACAAACCGCAGGCGCAGGCCTACTACAACGCCTCCAAGGCAGCCGTGCATCACCTGACCAAATCGCTGGCCGCCGAATGGGGCGCACGCGGCGTGCGCGTCAATGCCGTCGCGCCGACCTATATCGCCACGCCACTCAATGCTTTCGTCAAGGAAGACCCGGCGATGTACGACGCCTGGATCGGCGGCACGCCGATGGGACGGCTGGGCGAAGTGGAAGAAATCGCCTCGGTGGCGCTGTTTTTGGCCTCTCCTGCCGCCAGCCTGATGACCGGCAGTATCGTGCTGGCCGACGGCGGCTATACCTGCTGGTAAGCCATGCAACCGACCAACGAGGCGATCTATATCGGCGTGGACGTGGGCACCGGCAGCGCCCGCGCCGGGCTGTTCGACGCGCGCGGCCAGTTGCTCGGCACCGCGCGCCATGCCATCCAGACCTGGTACCTGCCTGGCGAGATGGTCGAGCAATCTTCCGCAGACATCTGGCAGGCCTGCGTGCAGGCGATCCGCGCCGCGCTGGCACACACCGGCGTGGACGTCGCGCGGGTGGCGGGTATCGGCTTCGATGCCACCTGCTCGCTGGTGGCGGTGGCCGCTGATGGCGGGCCGGTGTGCATCAGCCCCAGCGGCCAGGCCGACCGCGATGTGATCGTGTGGATGGACCACCGCGCCATCGCCCAGGCCGCGCACATCAACGCCACCGACGAGCCGGTGCTGCGCTATGTCGGCGGGCAGATCTCGCCGGAAATGCAGACCCCCAAGCTGCTGTGGCTCAAGCAGCACCTGCCCGACAGCTACGCACGCGCAGCGCACTTCTTCGACCTGGCCGACTGGCTGAGCTGGCGCGCCACAGGCAGCACCGCACGCTCGCTCTGCACGGTGACCTGCAAGTGGACCTACGTGCAGCACGAAGGCGGCTGGAGCCGGCGTTACTTCGAACGCATCGGCCTGGCCGACCTGCTGGACGATGCGGCGGCGCGGATCGGCAGCGAGGTCGTGCCGCCGGGCACCGCGCTGGGCCAGGGGCTTTCGGCGCAGGCTGCCGACGAATTGGGCTTGCGTGCCGGCATCGCGGTAGGCGCGGCGTTGATCGACGCGCATGCCGGTGCCATCGGCACGCTCGCCAGCCCGTCCGCAGATGGCCAGCCGATGCCGCTCACCGCGCGGTTGGCCTATATCTTCGGCACCTCGGCCTGCGTGCTGGCCAGCACCCAGACCCCCTGCTTCACGCCGGGCGTCTGGGGGCCTTACGGCTCCGCACTGGTCCCGGGGCTATGGCTCAACGAGGGCGGCCAATCTGCGGCGGGCGTGGCAATCGACACCCTAGTGCGCTCGCATCCGGGCTATGCCGACGCCAACGCACAGGCCACCGCCGCAGGCCAGGATGTGCTGCAGTGGCTGGAAGAACGCGTGCTGGCGCGCGTCGGCAGCGCGTCCCAGGCCGCTGTGCTGGCGCGCGGTCTGCATGTGCTGCCGGACTATCTGGGCAACCGCTCGCCCGATGCCGACCCCAACGCTCGCGCCATGATCGCCGGGCTGACCATCGACCACGATCTGCAAGGTCTGGAAGCGCTGTACGTGGCCGGCGTCTGCGGCCTGGGCTACGGGCTGGCCGACATCATCGATGCGCTGCGCGCGCAGGGGGTGAGGTTCGACAGCGTGATCATGAGTGGCGGCGCCAGCCACAGCCGCCTGGTCCGCCAATTGATGGCCGATGCCTGCGGCGTGCCGGTGCAGGTTGCCGCCACCGCCGAACCGGTGCTGCTGGGCAGCGCAATGCTGGCCGCAGTGGCCAGCGGCGGCTTTGCCGATCTGCCGGCAGCGATGTCGGCGATGAGCGGCCTGGGTGCGAGCACCACCGCGACGCCGGTGCACATCGCGCGCCTGCATGCCGCAAAGCGACGTGGCTACCAGGCCATGCAGGCACTGGACCGGAGCCTGCGCCATGAGATGGCGCAGCTGCCGGCGGACGACGACTGATGCTTGCGACGCGAGATCCACCAGCGGCCTGGCGGCAGTTGGTGCAGGCATGCCCACCAGCGCGCCGGCCGGGGGCACTGCATCGTCGCCTGCGACGCGAGATAGCGCAGGTGTTGGCAGACAACTCCTGACGCGTGCATCGCGTGATCGGCGAAGCGTGCAGCGGTGGGCGAAGGCATGGCGACCAGCGCGCCGATTGAGCGCACTGGACGGCAGCGGCGCCGCTGGGATGGCGCCGCTGCCGGGCGATGACGCCTGAAGCGCGCGCCGCGCGATCGGCGAGTCTATGCGGTGTATCGACGTCGATGAAAACTGCCGACGCACTGCGGCGAGCAGCTGTCGGGCAGCGCCTGCGACGCGCGGGAACCGGAGGGCATGCGCGCCACACGGCGATGCAGCGCGTGACGGCCGCACACGTTTCACCGAAGCGCAAGCATCCTGTTGCTCACACCACAGGCCTCAAAACGCAAACAGCCCGCACGAAGCGGGCTGTTTGGACATCGTCATCGTCGGCCACCGCAGTGGCGGGTGACGATCAGTCGTCGTTCTTCGACATGTCTTCGTCGGCGACCACTTCGGCGGCGGCCCATTCCAGCGCTTCGCGCTCGGCACGCTCTCGTTCGGCCTTCTCGACTTCATCGATCAGGGCGTTGTCGATCCGGCGGGCAGCGATCTCGCGCAGCGCCATCACGGTGGGCTTGTCGCTGGCGTCTGCGTTTTCGATCAACGGCTGCACGCCGTTGGCGAGCTGACGGGCGCGCTTGGAGGCCATCATGACCAGCTCGAAACGGTTGTTCACGACTTCCAGGCAATCTTCTACGGTAATGCGGGCCATGCGGGCTCCCGGCGACCAGCAACGGCCGCGCATCGAATGAGGGAAAGGGGGCGGAGTGTACGCCGGCGTCGCTAGGCGGGCAACCGGCGGCCATTCAGTTTGCTTTGGAATCAGCCACTTGGACCACATCGACCACCCCGCACCGGCGCCCCGGTGCGCAGAACACCCCAGCAGGTCCGGCCGGTCAGCCGCCATCCCAGGTCATCCACACCTGCACGCATGCCAGTCGTCGACCTGCCGCGTTTGGCGTCGGAGCAACCGCTGCGGGCAGCGTGCATTACACGCGTGCAAGCGGACACCCGGCGGGCTCAGTCCAGCAATGCCTGGATCAAGCCGGCATGCCGCTGCTGCTGCGCCTGCCGACGCAACCGGCTGGCGGTGAAGATGGCGCACATCTCCGAGACCGCGGTGTCGAAGGTCTCGTTGATGATCACGTAATCGAACTCTTCGAAATGCAGCATTTCTTCACGTGCGGCGGCCAGCCGCTGCGCCATCACGTCTTCGCTGTCCTGCCCGCGCTTGCGCATGCGCTCGTCCAGCGCCTGGCGCGACGGCGGCAGGATGAACACGCTCACCGCATCGGGCACTTTCTGGCGGACCTGGCGTGCGCCCTGCCAATCGATCTCCAGCAGCACATCGTGGCCGGCGGCCAACTGCGGCTCAACCGACTGCCGCGCAGTGCCCTTCCAGTCGCCATGCACCCGCGCATATTCGAAAAAGTCGCCCGCTTCGATCATGCCCTGGAACTCGTCTGCCGAGACGAAATGGTAGTGCTCGGCATGCCGCTCGCCCGGCCGCGGCGCGCGCGAGGTGAACGAGATCGACAAGGCGATCTTCGGGTCGCGCGCCAAGGTGGCGTTGACGATGCTGCTCTTGCCGGCGCCCGAGGGGGCCGCAACGATATAGAGGGTGCCGCGCATTTTAGGGAATAGGGAGTCGAGAATAGGGAATGGGGCACCGCGCGGAGCAAGCAGGCCGTGGGGAATCGTACCTGCTTTGACGATTCCCCATTCCCGATTGCCTATTCACGGCTATTCGATGTTCTGCACCTGCTCGCGGATCTGGTCGATCAGCACCTTCAGATCCACCGCGGCGTTGGAGGTGCGGCTGTCCACCGACTTGGAGCCCAGCGTATTGGCTTCGCGGTTGAACTCCTGCAGCAGAAAGTCCAGCCGGCGGCCGACCGGTTCGCGCTGCTTGAGCACGCGGCGGATTTCGGAAATGTGGCTGGACAGACGGTCCAGTTCCTCGTCCACATCGAGCTTCTGCAGCCACAGCACCAGTTCCTGCTCGGCGCGGCCCGGGTCCACCGGATGCGGCAGATCGGCCAGGCGTGCAGCCAGCTTAGCGCGCTGCCCCTCGCGAATCGCCGGGATCAAAACGCGCACCTCGGCGGCGATGCGTTCGATCGCATCCACACGCTCGCTGATCGCCTCGGCCAGCTTGCCGCCTTCGCGCTCGCGCGCAACCACAAAACTGTCGACCACTTCGTCGAGCAAGGCCAGCGCCTGGGCCTGCAGCGCGGGCGCATCCACGTCCTGCACCTGCAACACGCCGGGCAGCTGCAGCAGATCGGTAAAGCCCACCTGCAACTTGGGAAACAGCCCGTCCAGCCGCGTGGCCAGCGCACCTAGCTCCTGCAGCAGCGACTCGTTGACCGCCAGCGTCTGTGCGTTGTCCGGCGCGCGCAAGCGCAGCGTCAGGTCCAGCTTGCCGCGGCTGTTCTTGGCTGCCACGCGTTCGCGCAGCAGCGGCTCCAGCGCACGCAATTCTTCGGGCAGGCGCACGCCCACTTCCAGAAAGCGGTGGTTGACCGAGCGCAGCTCGCAACCAAGCGTGCCCCAGGGCGTGATGCGTTCGCCGCCAGCAAACGCGGTCATGCTTCGGATCATCGTGAATCCCTTGCCGTCAAAGCGCGAATGGTACCCTAGCCGCCCACACCGGCCGGCTGCTGCCCGCCGTGCATTGGCGCCAAGACCCATCTCCCGACTTCCGGACTCATCGCATGACCTTTTCCCGTCCCAGCGGCCGCATGGCCGATCAGCTGCGCCCGGTGCGCATCGAACGCTCCTTCACCCGCCATGCCGAAGGCTCGGTGCTGGTGAGCTTCGGCGACACCCGCGTGCTGTGCACCGCCAGCGTGGAAAACCGCGTGCCGAACTTCCTGCGCGGCAAGGGCGAAGGCTGGGTCACCGCCGAATACGGCATGTTGCCGCGCTCCACCCACACCCGCTCCGACCGCGAAGCCGCACGCGGCAAGCAGGGCGGGCGCACGCTGGAAATCCAGCGACTGATCGGCCGCGCCTTGCGCGCCTGCGTGGATCGCAACGCACTGGGCGAGCGCACCATCACCCTGGACTGCGACGTGCTGCAGGCCGACGGCGGCACCCGTACCGCCGCGATCACCGGCGCCTACGTGGCGCTGGCCGATGCGGTGAACCTGCTGCTCAAGCGCGGCGACATCAAGAAGCATCCGTTGATCGGCGCCGTCGCTGCGGTGTCGGTGGGCATCTATCGCGGCGAGCCGGTGCTGGATCTGGATTACCCGGAAGACAGCGACTGCGACACCGACATGAATGTGGTGATGAACGATGGCGGCGGCTTCATCGAGCTGCAGGGCACCGCCGAAGGTCACGCGTTCCGCCGCGAAGAACTCAATGCGCTGCTCGCTCTGGCCGAAAAGGGCATGGGCGAATTGTTCGCACTGCAACGCGCTGCACTGGCCGGATGAGCCGTCGCATTGCCCTGACCACGCTGCTGGTCGCCGATTACGATGCGGCCATTGCCTGGTACACCGGCGCGCTGGGCTTCCAGGTGCTGGAAGATCGCGCGTTGGGCGACGGCAAACGCTGGGTGGTGATCGGCCCGGGCAGCGCGCAGGACGCCGGCTTGCTGCTTGCGCAGCCGGCCGACGCCGCGCAGCAGGCGCGCATCGGCGACCAGACCGGTGGGCGGGTGGATCATTTTCTCTACACCGACGACTTCTGGCGCGACCACGCGGCGATGCAGGCGTTTGGCGTGGAATTTCTGGAAACCCCGCGCGAAGAACCGTACGGCACGGTCGTGGTGTTCCGCGATCTGTACGGCACCAAGTGGGATTTGCTGGAGCCCAAGCAATGAAACAACTGGTCCTGGCCAGCGGCAACGCCGGCAAGCTGGAAGAACTGCGCGCGATGCTGGCCGCACTGCCGCTGCGCATCGTCGCGCAAGGCGAACTCGGAGTGGACGACGTGCCGGAAACCGGCCTGACCTTCGTAGAGAACGCGTTGATCAAGGCACGTCATGCCAGCGCCGTCACCGGCCTGCCCGCGCTGGCCGATGACTCCGGTCTGATCGTCGATGCGCTTGGCGGTGCGCCCGGTTTGTACAGCGCGCGCTATGCCGGCAGCCCGACCAATGCGCAGGCCAACAACGCCAAGTTGCTCGATGCCATGCGCGATATACCCGCCGAACGCCGCAGCGCGCGTTTTTACGCGGTGATCGTGCTGCTGCGTCACCCGGAAGATCCGCAGCCGCTGATCGCCGAAGGCAGCTGGGAAGGCGTGATCACCACGCAACCGCGCGGCGATGGCGGCTTTGGTTACAACCCGGTGTTCCTGGACCCCGTCTACGGCCTGACCGCGGCGGAAATGGACAGCGAGCTGAAGAACCGCCTCAGCCACCGCGCAGTGGCGCTGGCCACGCTGCAGCACAAACTGCACGCGCTCGCGCTGTAACGGACGACCTCACGCAGTGCCCGACCTGATCCCGCCCCCGCTCTCGCTCTACGTGCACCTGCCCTGGTGCGTGCGCAAATGCCCGTACTGCGATTTCAACTCGCATGCGGCCAAGGGCGTGCTGCCGTTCGAGGACTATGTGGATGCATTGATCCGCGACCTGGATGCAGATCTGCCGCTGGTGTGGGGGCGCGTGGTGCATTCGGTGTTCTTCGGTGGCGGCACGCCCAGCCTGTTTCCGGCCGAGGCGATCGACCGTTTTTTGCAGGCCGCAGCGGCGCGGCTGCGGTTTGCGCCGAACCTTGAAATCACCCTGGAAACCAACCCGGGCACGGCCGAACATGGCCGCTTCGAGCACTACCGCGCGGCCGGCGTGAACCGGCTGAGCTTCGGGGTGCAGACCTTCGATGATGTGGCATTGCAGCGGCTGGGCCGTATCCATGACAGCGCCGACGCCGAGCGCGCGATCAAGCTGGCGCAGGATGCCGGCTACGACAATTTCAACATCGACCTGATGTATGCGCTGCCCGAGCAGACGCTGCTGCAGGCCGAGCACGATCTTGAGCGCGCCTTCGCGCTACAGCCCACCCACATGTCGCACTACCAGCTCACGCTGGAGCCGAATACGGTGTTCTTCGCGCGGCCGCCCAAGGGCATTCCCGACGACGATGCGGCCTGGGATATCCAGGAACATTGCCAAGCGTTGCTCGCCGAAGCTGGCTACGCGCAGTACGAAGTCAGCGCCTACGCCAAACCCGGGCGGCAGTGCGCGCATAACCTCAATTACTGGCGCTTTGGCGATTACCTGGGCATCGGTGCCGGCGCGCACGGCAAGATCAGTTCCGGCGCCGAGCAGCACGTGCTGCGTCGCTGGAAGCACAAGCACCCGCAAACCTATCTGGCCAGTGCCGGCACCGCCGCGTCGATCGGCGGCGATGAAGTCGTGCCGCGCGAGCGCTTGCCGTTCGAATACATGCTCAATCTGTTGCGGCTGCACGAAGGGTTTCGCCTGAGCGATTTCGAGGCATCGACCGGCCTGGCTGCCGCGGCCATCGCTGCGCCGGTGGCGCATGCGGTGGCACAGGGGTGGTTGATCGAGCAGCACGGACGTGTGGTGCCCACCGAACTGGGCCGCCGCTTTACCAACGATGTGGTCGAACTGTTCCTGAGCTGACCGCGCACGTCGCTCTGCAGGCGTTGTCGGCAACACGCTGATACGACGGCTGGCAACGCTGCAGCTACCGGCGCACGCTCCTGCCGACGTACACGCACAGACAGCGACGCATCGACCGCCGGCGCCCACAGGGTCGCTGGGCAGTGGGAAAACATGCTACATAGCTCACGCTTCGCATCGAGCCCACCCTCCCGGATGTCCACGCCCGTTTCTTCCCTGCAGCCCACACTCAGCGGCCCGATCGCCGAGGCACCCGTGTCCGCGCGTGGCCGTCGCCTGCTGGGCATGCTGCATGCGCACTGCGTGCAGGCGCTCAACGGCTCACTGCGCTTGACCATCGTCGAGCTGGAGCGCGAACTGCTGCACCGGGCCGAACATGCGCGCAACAGCCAGATTCAGGCCGATACCTACGCGCAGATGCGTGGGCTACGCGATCACATCGACCAATTCCCGCAGCTGTTCCTGCAGCACCTGGCGCAGGATCTGGCCATGTTGCGCGAACGCCCCGCGCTGGTGCCGCCCGCCGAGACAACGGCCCAGCCGCAGATGCTGACCCTGGTGGAAGACACCGATATCGACCGCGATATCGTGCTCAGCGAGATCGCCCGCCGCGAAACGGCACGCCGTGCCGATGCGCTGCAATTGCTGGCACAGCGGCTGGCGGTGATCGGCGCGGTGCCGGAGTTCGAGCTGGACGCCTTGCCGCTTGGCCCCTACGCGCTCTGCCGGATCCTGCGCGAGTGCGGCCAGCTGCTGGGCCTCAACCTGGATGGTCAATTGGCGCTGTACAAGGTGTTCGAGCACCAGGTGATGGACCGCTTGGGCGACCTGTACGAGAGCGCCAACGCCACGCTGGCGCAGGAAGGCATTCTGCCGGGGCTGATCTACCACCCGTATCTGGTCAGGCCCACGCAGGTGCAGACACGTCGCACCTTGCCGGACAGCGCAGGCGCACCCAGGAACGCTGCAACCTCTGGCACGCCCGGCGCCGCGCAACCCGGCGCGCGCCCGGCCACCGCATGGGCCGGCCAATCCGCGCCAACCGCATGGCAGAGCGCGCTGCTGGATGCGCACGGTACGTCCGCGATTGCGCCCCCCGCAGCAGCAACTGCGCAAGCGACCTCACCCGCGCTGGACGACGCCGCACACGCGCTGGACAGCCTGATGTCCTCGGCCCGCCAGTCGCAGGCAGCAGCCAGCGCTGGCATGCATCAGCGCGGCGCGCCGGGCAGCCTGGTGCAGGCCGCCGCTGCACAACCGTCTGCACAGTCCTCTGCGCAGCCCTCCGGCGCTGCCCCGGTCAGCGTTCCCCAAGCGGCGCTCGGCGAGGCGCTGGCCAGCCTGCAAGGCGCGCTGGGCGCGCAGCCGGCTGCAGCGTCGCAGACGTCCGGCATCGATGCGGTGCAGCGTCAGGTGCTGGCGCTGTTACGCGCCGAGCACGGCGCAGATGCCGCGCTATCGCCGCAGGACAACGACACCTTCGATCTGCTCGGTCTGCTCTACGCGCAGATGCAACGCGAAGTGCGCGAGCACACGCCCGCGCAGGCCCTGCTCGCCAAGCTGCAGGTGCCGGTGGTGCGCGCCGCGTTGGCCGACACGCATTTCTTCGTGCGCGACCAGCACCCGGTGCGCGAGTTGCTCAATACCGTGGCCGAGTCCGGTGCGGTGTGGTTAGGGGACGACGACGTCGACCCGCAGCTGTTGCACAAGCTGGGCAGCGCAGTCGACACAATCGTCAACAACTACCAGGGCGACGAGGCGGTGTTTGCAACCGCCAACGACGATATCCAGACGCATCTGCGCAACCTGGCGCGCAAAGCCGAAGTGGCCGAACGCCGGCATGTGGATGCCGCACGCGGCAAGGAACGGCTGGAATCGGCCAAGCAGCAGGCGCAGGCGCGCATCGAGCAACTCTGCGAAGACAGCGCGCCGCCGCGCTTCGTGCAATCGCTGCTGCGCCAGGCGTGGTCGGACGTCCTCACGCTCACCCTGCTGCGGCAAGGCGAGCAATCGCCCGAATGGGACGAGCGCCAGGCCCTGACCGCGCGTATCGCCGAGGTCACCTGCCGCAGCAAGGGCTTGCCGACCGACATCGCGCTGGGCACCGACGTCGAAACCGCGTTGCTGCAGGTCGGCTATCACCACGATGAAGCGGCAGCGATCGCGCGACGCCTGTCCACGCCCGGTGGCGACGATGCGCTCACCTCGCGCACCGAGCTCACCGCCAAACTCAAGGCGCGCGCGCGGCTGGGCGACCAGGGCGACACCGCCGCGCGCAAGCCGGCCATCACGCCGCGAACGCCGGACGAGGAAGCCTGCTACGTGCAGCTGCGCAGCCTGCCTTTCGGCACCTGGTTCGAATTTGTGATCAATCAACAAGGCGACCTGCGTCGGCAGCGCCTGTCCTGGTACAGCCCGATGACCGGCAACGCGCTGTTCGTCAATCAGCGCGGACAAAAGCTCGGCGAGCAATCGCTGGATGGGCTGGCGCGGCTGATGGCCAGCGGCCAGGCACGCTTGCTGGTGGAAGAAAAATCGCGGCTGATCGATCGCGCCTGGCATGCCACCGTGCGCACGCTACGCAGCCTGGCTGGCCACTCCCCCACCGAGGCCTCCGCATGATCCAGGACACCCGCCGCGCCCCGCGCCGCCAGCCCAGCGACATGGTGCCGGTCGTCGACATGCTCAGCGACGCGCAGATCGGCCGGGTCGGCAATGTCTCCGAAACCGGCATGTTGCTGCTGGCTTCGGTTCCATTGCACGACGACGCGCTGTATCAGCTGCGTTTCAGCCTGCCCGAGCGCATCGGCCGCGCCACCGAAATCGATGTCGGCGTGCATCTGCTCTGGTCCGAAGCGGCACATGCGCCCGGTCAGGCCTGGGCCGGCTTTCGTTTCCTGAGCATGTCCGAGCCACATCGTCTGCGTCTGCGCGCCTGGATCGCCGAAGAACACATGGTCGGCTGACCGATTCACAGGCTTTGCGGCAAACTTGCGCCCTGCCTTGCATCGCGACCGAGTTCCGCATGACCCAGCCTTCCATGAGCCGCCTGTATTCCGACCACCTGCGCACGCTCACCGCGCGCACGGATGAAGCGCTGCAGCGCGGCGGCTTCGATCACCTGGTGGTGCCCAGCGGTACCACGCACTACCAGCTGTTCGACGACCGCGATTACCCGTTCGCGGTGAACCCGCAGTTCAAGACCTGGGTGCCGCTGACGCGCATCCCCAACAGCTGGCTGATCTACACCCCCGGCCAGCGCCCGACGGTGCTCTTCTATCAGCCGTTCGACTACTGGCATGTAGTGCCCGACGCCCCCAGCGGCTGGTGGGTGGAGCATTGCGACATCCACATCATCCGCACCCCGGACGAGGCCTTGAAGCTGCTGCCCGCGCGCAGCGAACGCTGCGCCATCCTCGGTGAAGCGCAGAGCGCGCTGGGCGCCTATGTGCCGAACAACCCGCAGCCGGTCATCGATTACCTGGACTATCAGCGCGCCTTCAAGACGCCGTACGAACTGGCGCTGATGCGCAGCGCCCAGCAATTGGCGGTGCGTGGGCATCGCGCGGCCGAAGCGGCGTTTCGCGCAGGCCAGAGCGAATTCGGCATCCACATGGCCTACTGCGCAGCAGTGGGCCAGGACGCCAACACGCTGCCGTACGGCAACATCATCGCGCTCAACGAACATGGCGCAGTGCTGCATTACACCGAGCTGGGCCAACACGCGCCGCAACCGCTGCGCAGCTTTCTGATCGATGCCGGCGCGTCGGCAGACGGTTACGCAAGCGACATCACCCGTACCTACGCCGCCGACCCCGGCAGCGAGTTTCAGGCGCTGATCGACGCCGTCGATGCCGCACAGGTGCGCATGGGCCAGAGCGTGCGCGCCGGGGTGGATTACAAGCAACTGCATGTGGACGCGCATTTAGCCCTGATGGGCATCCTCAAGGATTTCGGCATCCTCACCGTGTCGGCCGAAGCCGCACTGGCCACCGGCGTCAGCGCCGCGTTCTTCCCGCACGGCCTGGGCCACCTGATCGGCCTGCAGGTGCACGATGTGGCCGGCTTCGCCGCCAGCGATCGCGGCGGCCGCATCGAACGCCCGGCAGGTCATCCGGCTCTGCGTCTGACCCGCGTCCTGAAACCCGGCATGGTGGTGACCATCGAACCCGGCGTGTACTTCATCGACATGCTGTTGGACGAGGTGAAAAAGAACGGCCACGCCGCCAGCGTCGACTGGCAGCGCGTGGAGCAGTTCAAGCCCTACGGCGGCATTCGCATCGAAGACGAAGTGGTGTGCACCGATGACGCACCGGAAAACCTGACCCGGCCGGTGTTTGCCGCACCTTGATTTAGAGCAACTCACAAACCGACTGCGCAGCCGCCAGGCGGGCGGTGCTCGGTGCGGCATGGTCCACTCGTACACTCCGGTTTTGAGCGCGCCATCCACACCCACCTGACGACTGCTCGCTACGGTTTGTTAGCCACTCTTACACTGCACTGCACAGCACGGAGCATCGCCATGAACGATCCACGCCAGACCTCGCACCCCGACCACCCGATGTATCAGCAGATCGAACGCGGCGTGCATGCGATCGACGCCGCGCATGGGCGCGACCCAGACCAGACCAGCGCGCGACTCACTGCCGCCTTGCTGCCATTGGCGAAGGAAGGCGGGCTGTCGCGCGTGGATCACGTGCTGATGAGCGAAGCGAACAAGACCGGCGTGCACGGCGGCGAAAACGTGTTCGTGGTACAGGGCGATCCCGCTAATCCGACACATCTGCGCGCGCACATGAAAACCGAGCAGGCACTGGCAACGCCCGAAGAACAGTCATTCGAGCGTGCGCGGCAGATCGCCGCACCTGGCGAAGCACTGCAACAGCCAGAGCGCACGCAGACACCGCAGCTGGGCTAGTGACACTGCCGGCGCGTCGTGCTCGCGCCGCGTCAGGCAAGGTCACATCGATGGCGCGCGCACTGGTTGGAAGCACGCTCGGCGCGAATCATTAAGATCAGCTCACACAACGCAGCGAGTCGTCGTCAGGTGGATGAGGACGACGCACTCATAAACGAAGTGCACGCTCGGTACATGCCGTACCGAGCACCAGCCAAGTCCGCCTGGCGACTGCACAGCTGTCTTGTTGGCTGCTCCAAGTCCATCGCGCATCTTGAGTTGCGTGTGCGGTTGCGCCGGCCGACCAGCCGATTGCGGTGACGCATCGCAATGCCAAGCGTCCAGCGTCTGTGTGAAGGTGCTGGCGGCAACGCGGCTGGCGATCCAGACGCTCGACCTGTCAGCAACTACACACTGACCCCAGCCATCTCCGCTTCGATCTCATCGGCGCTGCGCGCAAGCGCATCGGTTAGCACGCGATGGCCATCGGCGGTGATCAGCACATTGTCTTCGGTGCGAATGCCGATGCCGCGCCACTTGGCGTCCACGCTCGTATCGTCGGCCGAGACGTACAGCCCTGGCTCGATGGTGAACACCATGCCGGGCTCCAGCAGGCGCGAGTCGCCGGCCAAGCGGTAATCGCCGACGTCGTGCACATCCAGGCCCAGCCAATGCCCGGTCTTGTGCCGATAGAACCGCTTGTACTGCTCCTCGGCGATGTTGCGCTCCAACTTGCCCTTGAGCAGGCCCAGGCGCAGCAGCCCCTCGGTCAGGGTTTCCACCGCAGCCAGATGGCCGGCCTCGTACGCCACGCCAGGACGCGCCTGTGCGAGCGCAGCCGCCTGCGCCGCGCCGACCAACGTGTGCAGCGCGCGCTGCGCGGGCGTGAAGCGGCCGTTGACCGGAAAGGTACGGGTGATATCGGCTGCATAACCGCGGTATTCGGCACCGGCATCGATCAGCACCAGCTCGCCTTCGCGGCTGCGCGCATTGTTGGCGCGGTAATGCAGCACACACGCGTTGCTGCCGGTGCCGACGATGCTGCCGTAGGCCGGCCATGCATCGGCAGCGCGGAATTCGCGCTCCACCTCGGCCTGCAGTTCGTACTCGTGCACGCCCGGGCGCGCCAGCCGCATCGCCGCACGGTGCGCGCGCACGCTGATGTCGGCGGCCTGCTGCATCAAGGCGATTTCGTCGCGCGATTTGAACAGGCGCTGCTCGTGCAGCAGATGGCCAAGCTCCAGAAATTCGTGCGGCGGCTGCGCGCCATGACGCACCTGCTCGCGCACCCGCTTGAGCCAGCCGATCAACTTGAGATCGAAATCGACATCGCGCCCGAAGTGGTAATAGACCCGGGTGCGGCCCTCGAGCAGACCCGGCAGGATCTCGTCCACGTCGTCGATGGGGTACGCATCGTCCATGCCGTAGCGTTCCACCGCTCCTTCCTGGCCCTCGCGCGGGCCATCCCAGGCTTCGCGCTCGGCATCGCGCTCGCGGCAGAACAGGATCGCTTCGCCATGCTTGCGCCCGGGCACCAACACCAGCACTGCTTCCGGCTCGGGAAACCCGCTCAGATACAAAAAGTCCGAATCCTGCCGATACGGGTAATGGGTGTCATGGCTGCGGATGCGCTCGGGCGCAGCCGGCAGGATCAGGATGGCCTGCTCGCCGGCCATCTGCATGAGCTGCTTGCGCCGGCGCGCGTATTCGGCCGCGCCGATCCCGGTGAGCTTTTTCATATCGGTGCGGCGATCAGTTCAAGCGTTGACGGAAACGCGGCCCCATCACGCAGTCGCCATGCAGCAACAGCACTGCCACGCGCACGAACTCTTCGATCTCGGCCAGCGCGGTGTCGTCTTCTTCGCCGGCATCGAAGTCGTCGCTGGAGGCCTGCGCCAGACGCGCCAGATCCTGCAACGCTTCCTCGCCCTCTTCGCTCAGCGCCGGGCGCTGCTGCGCGGCCAGCCCGAAACCGCCCAGAAACGCGCGGCACCAGTCGAACAAGGCATCGGTGCGCGCCGGCAGCGGGGCGCCGTCTTCGACCAGCAGCAGCTCGAAGGCGAAATCGCGATCTTCCAGCTGCGCCACCGTGACCTGGCGCATCTGATCCAGCGCGCCCCCCTGTTTGGGCGACACCTGCGCGGTGTCGGCCAGGATGCGCGCCAGCCAGTCGCCGCTGTCGGCGCCACCGCCGGACAGCCATCCACATAGCCCGCCATGCAACTCTGCCGCAGAGGACGCCAGCGCGAGCTGACGACTTTCAGTTTGCACAGCGGTTACGTCAGGCAGATCCATCGACTCATCCAGGCTAAGGGCAGAAGGCGCCCACGCATGCGCGGGCGATCAGACTTCCCAGTGTATCAAGGCACCCCGTATCGGCTGCTACCGCGACGTTCCATGCAGCGTTCCACGCGCGCTACGCCGGACTGGCGCGATCTGGCCCAAGGCCTTGGCGGGCTTGGCCTGACGGCACGTAAGCCACCGGTCATCTGGCGCTTGACCGCCGCGCGCACGCGCCCCTATCGTGAGCGCATGGATAACGCTGCCGCCCTCGCTCAACTCCGCGCACTTGCCGCCCGCGTGGAGGCGCTGGTCGAGCGAACTCAACGGCTGACCGACGAAAACCGCAGTCTGCGGCACCAACAGGAACAGCTGATCGGCGAGCGCTCGCAGCTGCTGACCAAGAATGAGCAGGCCCGTTCACGGGTGGAAGCCATGATCGTACGGTTGAAGTCATTGGAGCAGCACACGTGAGTACCACCGAGCCGGTCAGCGTGCGTATTCTGGATCGTGAATACACGGTTGGCGTGACCGCAGAAGAGCGCGAGAGTCTCACCGCCGCAGCGCGGCTGCTGGATCTGCGCATGCGCGAGATTCGCGGCAGCAACCGTATGGCGGCGGTGGATCGCGTCGCGGTGCTGGCCGCACTCAATCTTGCGCACGAACTGCAGCAGGTGCGCGATCAGCAGGCACTCTACGATCGCGAACTGGCCAACACGCTCGACACCTTGAATCGTCGTCTGGACAGCGTTGCCGACACGCCGCGTTGAGGCCTACGTCGCAGTGTCGTCGCAAAGATGAACTTTGCAGGGCGCGCGCCGACGAATGGGCTAGCCATCGCGCAGCAGAGGTCTATAATTCGATTGCGTTCTCTGCTGTAAACGACAGCGTGCAAAACATTCGCCTTGTCCCTTAATTACGACCATGGGGGCGCGACGAAGCCGGGTGTGCAAGTCCGCCTTGTAGCGGGAAGCCCGATGGCCTCACAACGTCCCCACTTGAACCCCGGGTTCAAGGTCGTTTCGCCCGCATCGTCACGGCGGAGAATGCAAATCTGAAACGGCGCCTTCGGGCGTCGTTTCTTTTTATGCGTTCGAAGCCTGTCCGTTTGTGCCTCCACTTGTGCATCCACCGCTTGCAGCTGAGGCGTGAACATGACCTTGCGGCAGTGCTGCGATGTGCGTTCGCACGCTATCTGCGCTCGCGCAGGTATGCCCTGGCGCGTTTACGCCGATTGACACCGCACTGGTGCGACGCGTCGCCGGATTGCCGCGACCATGCCACTGGCCACCGACTCCGCGCTGGCATCGCAGGTACGCGAACCAGAACCCAACACCGCCGAATCGGCACCGTACGCCGATTGACACCGCACTGGTGCGACACGTCGCCGGATTGCCGCGACCATGCCATTGCCCACCGACTCCGTGCTGGGATCGTCGATGCGCGAATCCGAACCAAACACCACCGAATCGGCACCGAAGGCGATGCGTTCGCGTTGCACCGCTGCACTTATAGCCTGGTCGCAACTGCACTCATGTCCTTTCGTTGGTTCGACCTCCAATGAAGCCAGTTGGCGGATCTGCAGCGCCTGCGCTTCCAGTGACGAAGCCAGATCCTTGCCGCGCGCAGCGGTCCAACCCATCGCGCCACGCGCTCCTGCGAGCACGGTCCACGTACCGATGGCGCGGCCGCGTGCATGACCACCCGCGCATGA
Organism: Xanthomonas sp. WHRI 8932A; assembly: GCF_035012785.1. NCBI lineage: Bacteria > Pseudomonadati > Pseudomonadota > Gammaproteobacteria > Lysobacterales > Lysobacteraceae > Xanthomonas > Xanthomonas sp. WHRI 8932A. Next base: position 283,009 of record NZ_JAYGQQ010000003.1, on the reverse strand, counting down.
CGTCGCGCACGCGATGCAATCAGGTGGCCTGTCATGAGCGTGATCCGCACGACGACACCGCCAAAAAGATCGGCTTGCGTGAAACGCAACGGACTGCCAGCACGCCCTTCCGGACACACCGCTAGGCAGGTGGACGCCTGCCACCGACAATGTGCCTCCCTCACCGCCGCGAGACCCTAATGACCGAGGACCGAGAGGCGTTGCGCCAGCAGCTACGCGCGCAGCGGCGCAGCCTGCCGGCCACGCAGCGCTTGGCCGCTGCCGATGCACTGGCCGAGCAGTTGCTGGCGCTGCCGTTTGCGCCGCAAACCGGCGCGGTGGCCGGGTATTGGGCGATGGATGGCGAGATCGCCTTGCATCGCTGGCAACTGAGCTTGCCGGCGCAGGTGCGCTATTGCCTGCCGGTGCTGGACGGCCGCGTGTTGCGCTTTGCGCCGTGGCGGCCGGGCCAGGGCCTGGTCAGCAATCGCTACGGCATTCCCGAGCCGGACGTGGAGCGCACCGAGCTGCTTGCACCCGAAGAGATGGCGCTGGTGGTGACCCCGCTCACCGGTTTCGACGCCGCGTGTCGGCGGCTGGGCATGGGAGGTGGCTGGTATGATCGCAGCTTCGCGTTCCGGCATCGCCAGGCGCCACCGCCCTGGCTGGTCGGCGTCGGCTTCGCTGCGCAACAGGTGCCTGCGTTGCCGACCGAATCCTGGGACGTGGCGATGGATGCCATCTGTACCGAACACGCCACTTTCCTGAAAGACGACACCCTCTCTGTATGACTGCCCGCAAGCGCTATTGGTTGATGAAGTCCGAGCCGGACACGTTTTCCATCGATGATCTGGAGCGCGTCGGCACCGAGCCGTGGAACGGCGTACGCAATTACCAGGCGCGCAATTTCATGCGCGACGGCATGCAGGTCGGCGATGGCGTGTTTTTTTATCACTCCAACTGCAAGGTGCCCGGCATCGTCGGCATCGCCAAGGTGGCGAGCGCGGCGTACCCGGACGACACCCAGTTCGACCCCAGGTCCGATTACCACGACCCCAAGGCCAGCCGCGAAGACCCGCGCTGGATGCTGGTGGACGTGGCGTTCGATCGCAAACTCAAACGCACGATTTCGCTGGACGAGATCAAGCAGCACGCCGATGCGCTGGGCGAAGGCTTCCCGCTGATTGCGCGCGGCAACCGCCTCTCGATCCTGCCGGTGACTGCCGCGCAGTGGAAATTGTTGCTGGCGATGGAGTAGCCGGGAGTAGGGATTCGGGATTTGCGAGTTGCAAATCCCGGCCCAGCGCAGCCGCTCTTGCGATTCGCGATTCCCGATTCCCGATTCCCGACTTCCCAATCCCGAGCCCAAACATGTCCGAAGCAAAACGCCTGGCCGCCGAGAAGGCAATCGATTACGTGGAAGACGGCATGATCGTTGGTGTCGGCACCGGTTCGACGGTGGCCTACTTCATCGATGCGCTGGGGCGTATCGGCCATCGCATCAAAGGGGCGGTGTCCAGCTCCGAACAAAGCACCGCGCGCCTGCGCCAGCACGGCATCGAGGTGCTGGATCTCAACCACACCGGCACGCTGTCGTTGTATGTGGATGGCGCCGACGAGTGCGACCCGAACCGCTGCCTGATCAAGGGCGGCGGTGCGGCGCTGACGCGCGAGAAGATCATTGCCGAAGCCAGCGAGCGCTTCATCTGCATCGTCGACCCGAGCAAGCAGGTGCCGGTGCTGGGTACGTTTCCGCTGCCGGTGGAAGTGATTCCGATGGCGCGCAGCCTGGTCGCCCGCCAGATTCTGGCAATGACCGGCGGCCAGCCGGTGTGGCGCGATGGCGTGGTCACCGACAACGGCAACGTGGTGCTGGACGTGCATAACCTGCAGATCACCGATCCGGTGGCGCTGGAGCGCAGCTTGAACCAGATTCCCGGTGTGGTCTGCGTGGGTTTGTTCGCGCGCCGCCCGGCCGATGTGGTGATCGTCGGCGGCGAGCCGCCCCGCGTGCTCTAACGCGACTGGCCGTTGCCCGCCTACCGCACGGGACCTTGTGCGGCATGGATGCCGCATCCGCGCCTTCTTGGATGGATTCACAGCATGTCCCGTGCCAATAGGCGGACAGCGGCGCATCAGCCAAGCCGCAGATCAACCGCCGAACCGATCTCGACACGTGCACGACCAACACGCACGTACCCATGCACCGGCTTGACGCACGCCGGTGCATGGCAGAAGGTGCGCCATCCCTCGCCCCGTCGGTATGCCGCATGCGCCCTGTCCGCTTCCTCGTTCTTGCGTGTCTGATCCTGCTCGGCGGCTGCGCCAGCAGCGGTCCCTGGGTGGAACTGGCCGGCACGCGCTATCAGGTGGAGCTGGCGCAGAACGATGCCGACCGCACCAAGGGGCTGATGTTCCGCGATGCCATGGATGAAGATCGCGGCATGCTGTTCATCCACGACCGCCAGGAGCCGATGGCGTACTGGATGAAGAACACCAAGATCGCGCTGGACATCCTGTATTTCGACGACCAGCGCCGGCTGGTGTCGCAGCAGCGCAATGTGCCGCCCTGTTCGGCCGGCGATGCCTGCCCGCCTTATCCCAGCAAGGCGCCGGCCCGCTATGTGCTGGAGCTCAATGCCGGCCAGGCGGCCAAGCTCAACCTGCAGGACGGGGCGGAACTTGGTTTCAGTGCGGATATTCCCAAGCTGAAGTGATTCACAGCGATGCGGTGTCTCCTGTCAGGAAGTACCGGACTTGAACCCCGCGCCGCTTGCCGACACTCTTGTCGGCATGGTCGACATGCTCCCACTTCCCCATTGGACCGCGCTCGCCAGCCTGGACGACGATGCGGTGCCGTTGATGTCCACCGCGCTGCTGATCGCGCGCGACGAATATCCGCAGCTGGACGCCGAGCTATACGACACGCTGGTGCAAAGCCACGTCGAGCATCTGCGCCGCGAAGTGGATGCGATCGATCTGTGGCCATTGAAGATGGCCGCGGTCAATCGCTATCTGTTCGATGAGCTGGGCTACTCGGGCAATCACGACGAGTACTACGACCCGCGCAACAGCTATCTCAATCAGGTATTCGAGCGCCGGCTGGGCAATCCGATCTCGCTGGCGATGGTGCAGATCGAAGTGGCCCGGCGCCTGGGCATCCCGCTGGCGGGCGTGTCGTTCCCGGGACATTTCCTGGTGCGGCTGCCGGTGGACGACGGCGTGCTGGTGATGGACCCGTTCAATGGTGGTCGCCCGTTGGGCGTGGACGAGCTACGCGAACGCGCGCGCCCGCACCTGGGTGGCGAAATTCCCGACGACCGCGCTTTGGCGCAGATTCTCGACCCCGCTCCGCACCGGGCGATCCTGATCCGCATCCTGCGCAATCTGCACGGCGTCTACGCCGATGCCGAACACTGGGACCGCGCCGCACGCAGCGCCGACCGCATCCTGAAGCTGGTGCCCGACCAACCCGAAGCGCTGCGCGACCGCGGCATGGCATACCTGCACCTGGGCCACCGCAACGGTGCGCGGCATGACCTGACGCGTTATCTGCTGCTCAACCCCAGCGCGCAGGATGCTGCAAACCTGCACGAACATCTGGTGGAATTGAACAGTCAGCGCGCTCGCTCGCACTGACTGTTGCCGTCAGGAAACAGCCCCACCCACTAGTGGGGCTTGCCCTGAGCCGACCGTGGCAGCTGATACGCGGCTATATACTCGCCGTTCGCGCCATATATAACGATATTATTATAATTGGCATCACTGTAAACCATGTGTGCATGGCAAGGACAGTTTGTCTGGGCTGTCAGCGTTCCATTCGATAGCAGAGTGGCGTCTTGCGCACTCGTTGCTATGGGAAGTCGGGATGCTGCGCCTGGCACAAGCGATAGCACCGCCAGCACATCGTCATTCAGCGCGTTGATCTGAAGAAATTTAAGCCCAGCCTTTTCGAAAACGTAGGCTTTGAAGCCTGGTGATAGGCTCAGATTCGCCTTACCCGCCGGCAACCGCTCACCCAAGCCCTGAATCAGGGACGGTTGGTCGGACGTGGACGCAATCGCCCCGAATGGAGCTGCAAGGGCCAAGGCCAAGAACATCGTCCGCGGCGATATCTTCAACATAAAAATCCTTTTTAGTATTGAAACGATTTCGGAACCTTGCCCAGCACAGGTACCAGCCGAAAAGCAACGGAGGTTATTGCAGCGACTGCTGGCTACCCAGCAAGGCTACTCTTGTGAAATTCAGATTTCCAATTCCGCACAGCTTTTATCCAGCGAGATCATTCCATTAGTCTCCAAAGATAAAATCAATAAGATTTCTCTGTCAGCGTCTCTTCAATCGATCTCCACCATCTCGAAGTCGTCCTTGGTCACGCCGCAGTCCGGGCAGGTCCAGGTGTCGGGCACGTCTTGCCAGGCGGTGCCGGGGGCGATGCCTTCTTCGGGGATGCCGTCGGCTTCGTGATAGAGAAATCCGCAGACGACGCACATCCAGGTGCGGTAGGTGGTGGTGGATGTGTCGCTCATTGGATAATCGCGGTCACGCAACGGTGGGACCTGCATTGTCCCATCCCACCTACCGCTTTCGGAAGCGCTGCCATGCCCCAGCTGCAAGACGCCCGCGGCGTCTACCTGATCACCCCCGATGACGCCGATACGCAGCGCCTGCTTGCGCGTACCGCACCGCTGTTGTCGGGCATCACCTGGCTGCAGTACCGCAACAAGCAGGCGGACGCGGCACTACGGCTGCAGCAGGCCAGCGCCCTAAGCGAGGCCTGCGCCGCCCATGGCGTGCCGCTGATCATCAACGACGATGCGCAGCTGGCAGCGCAGGTCGGCGCGCACGGCGTGCACCTGGGCGAAGACGATGGCGATGTGGCGGCGGCACGCGTGCTGCTGGGGGCGCGGGCAATCATCGGGGTGTCGTGCTACGACGAGATCGATCGCGCGCGTGTCGCCGCCGCTGCAGGCGCCAGCTACGTGGCGTTCGGCGCGTTTTTCCCCACCAGCACCAAACAGACGACCCGTCGCGCCACGCCCGCGCTGCTGCAACAGGCGGCCAACCTCGGCGTGCCGCGGGTGGCCATCGGCGGGGTCGCGCCGCCGCAGGTCGGTGAGCTGGTCGCTGCAGGCGCCGAGTTGATTGCCGTGGTCAGCGGCATCTATGCCGCACCCGACCCAGTTGCTGCATTGCAGGCGTATCGAGCCGGGTTTGCGCAATAGCGTCGCTGGCGGATGACAGCGTTACGGACGGCCCGCGCCACTCCAGACAGAAGAACGTCTGGAACACGCGTGCGACCGCGCTTGCGAAGCGTTGCTTTGTCTGGATGCGATCGAATGACAGCACAACAGCGCAGTGCCGAGGGCAAGGTGCGCTCACCATTCCAGACAGAAGCTAAGGTCTGGACCATGCGTAAGACCGCGATGTCCAAGCGTCGCTTTGTCTGGAGGCGATCGAATGCCAGCACAACACCGCAGTGTCGAGGGCACGCTGCCCTCGCCATTCCAGACCGAAGCTGAGTTCTGGAATATGCGTAAGACCGCAATGTCGGAGCGTGGCTTTGTCTCGGTGCCATCGAATGCCAGCGCAACAGCGTAGTGTCGAGGGCACGGCGCCCTCGCCATTCCAGACAGAAGCTAGGGTCGGGAATATGCGTAAGACCGCGATGTCCAAGCGTCGCTTTGTCTGGATGCGATCGAATGTCGGGGTAATACCGCAGGATCGAAGACACGGTGCCCTCGCCAGGACGAAGGTCGGTGCCTGGATAGAAAGCTGATTGCAAAACGTCGCGCCGGCTGCCCCCTTTGGGTCACATCGTCATCGCATTCAACAGACGCTGGCGCAGAGAGGCCTGAAGCTGGCACCCATAGCAACGCCGTGCACCGCTCGCACCACGCACACCGACCCTCTCGACAGGTCCTTGCCCGACCGCCCTCGCGGGACCTTTGGCGGCATGGATGCCGCCAAAGAGCCTACAGGGACGTACTTGCGGCGTGTCCCGCGAGGGCGGGCGGGCAAGGGCCCTGCAGCCAAGCCGCAGATGTATCGCTCTACCATTGATCTCTCTGCGCAACCAAACCACGCACTGCCAAGACAATCGCAATTCGCATCGTGCGTCATTCAGATGCAATCCATCGCCGAATCAACAATGCAGCAAGTCGAGCGCGCGGCGCCTCGCCGCTTACTGGACACGCAGTGCTCCATCCGTGAAGCCCCCGTAGCCGCATCCGTACCACCACAGGGTTCCGCGAGCGTCGAGGACAGCGTCGAAGACACCACACCGTGCAGTTGATCGGTGACTGGTTGGAAAGCCAATTGTTGTGCAGACCGTGTCGAGCTGCTGCGGCGAGTCGCTAGTCAGCCCGGAAGATCGAACCCACTGAACACACTATCGCCCCAACGAAAAACAGCGACGCGTACAAACCGCGTCGCTGCCAGAACACAGTTCTTCAAAGCTATCGCTACGATCCGCTAACAACGCTACTACGTCGCTGCCAAGCGGGTGCAGCCGGTGCTCGGAGCGGTATGTACTGCGCGTACACCCGCTTCTGAGTGCGCCGTCCACACCCGCCTGGCAACTGCTCGCTACGTTTTCTAGCTGCGCTTAGAAGTCGTAGCTCAATGTCACCCGGCCCGAGCGCGGCGCCTGGTACGCCACCACCTGATTCCACAGCGGGTTGGTGGTGTTGTCGGGCAATTGCGAGAACGGGTAGATGTTGGTTGCGGTCTGCTCGTTGGTGATGTTGAACACATCGAAGCGCAGCGCCAGCTTGCCGTCGGCAAACGCCGGCTTGTAGGTCACGCCCATGTCGAGCTGGGCGATCCAGCCCAGGCGGCCCTGTGAACCGGGGGGCGATGCACTGCCGGTGCCGGTTTCCGGGTTGTAGCAGTAGTGGTACGGCCCACCAGTGATCGCACTGCCGCCGTAGCCGGCCGGATCGCGGCCGCTGTACTCGGTGCCGTAGTAGTTACCCAGGCAGTTATGCGGCGCACCGGAGATCAGGCTGAAGTTGGCCGAAGCGCCCCACTGCGGATTGAACTGGTAGAAGCCGAACAGCTTGAGCTGATGACGGTGGTCGTTGGATTGATCACCATTGAAGTGCTCCATCAACGCCGCATGGTCCCAGCTCTGCGTGGTCGACACCGAGGCCTGGCCCTGGTAGCTGCCCAACGCGCCGCCGGTGCGCCACAGGTCCGAACGCACCTGGCCTTCGGTGGTGCCGTAGCTATGCGACCAGACATAGTTGACCTTGGCGTACCACTGGCCGTCGAACGGGCGCTCCAGGTTGAATTCCACCGCCGAATAGTTGCGCTTGAACTTCGGGAAACCCGCCGCCTCGCGGCTCACCGACACTTCGTGGAACTGGCCGTCGGTACCGATCACGCCCCAGGTATTGGTCTGGCCCGGATTGATCAGCGATGCACCGGCAACTTGCGAGAAGTCGATGGTGACGCCTTGCGCCGCCGCGGCGTTGATCAGCGCCGTGTTGGAGACGTCGTAGTTCTGGTCGTCGATGCCGGCATTGAGACGACGATGCGTGCCGCGCACGCCCAGCACCCAGCCACTTTCGAGTTGCTTGGTAAAGCCGAGGATGACCTCGTCCTGATTCTCGCCTTCGATGTCCTTGGCCACCGCAGTGCGCACATCGGCAATGCGGCCGAAACGCGAGTTGGCCGAGACCGCAGAGCCCAATTGCTGTGCCAGCACCGGCGTGCCATCGGCATTGATGCCGCTGTAGGTGAAGTAGGTATCGGTGGTGGTGGCGGGGGTGAACAGGCTCACCGCCGACAGCGGCAGACCGAGGTAATAGCGCCCGAGGTTACCGAACACCTTCAGGCTGGAATCGCCGTTGACGTCCCAGCTGAAGCCCAATCGCGGTGCCCAGGCATTGTCCACTTCGATATAGGGGTCGCCGAACGGGGTGTAGTTGGTGAACTCGTCCTTGCGCAGGCCGATGCTCAACAGCAGGTTGTCGGTGACCTGCCACTTGTCTTCGATGTAATACGCGCGCTGCTTGGCCTCGTACGAGTACAGGCTGGTGTTGATATTGCGCACCGCGTAATAGCCGCTGGAGCCGTTGACCGGATCGACCAGGCCCGGGCTTGGTGCGCCGATGCCGCCGGCTTCGTTGGCCGACTGACTGACCAATCCGCCGGTGGCCAGTCCGTTGGGATCGTTGGTCTGGCCGTAGGTCCACGCAAAGCCGGGGCCGGACAGCACCGAGCCGACATCGATGCCTTCGGACTTCTGGTTGTCGATACCGAAATTGAGCGTGTGGTGGCCGAGACGCCATTCCAGATTCAGGCGCTGATTGTCTTTTTTGTACTCGCGGTCGGGCGAACTGACCGAGGTCACCAGCTGATTGCCGATGCGCGGGGTGCCACCGGTATACGCCGGATTCTGCAGTGCGGCGCTGTTGATGACAGGGCCACCAGCCGCGTCGTAGTTGAACGGGGTCAGTTCGTCGGGCGTTGTCATCTTGCCGTACAGCGCGGTCACGGTGAGGTTGTCGCCGAGGTAGCCGGTGTACTTGCCGGTGAACAGCGTGGGGCCGGTTTTCCAGGTGGATTCGTCGGTGAAATAGCTGCCGCGCTGGCGGTCGACATAGTTGTAGCGATAGATCGAGCCGTTGGTCTCTGCCTTGTCGCTGGCACCGGTCACCTCGATCAGGTGGTTGTCGGTGATGTTCCAGTCCACCTTGGCGTACCAGCGCTTTTGCTTGTAATCGTAGTCGGTGAGGCCACCGGTGCGGCCGTTGTCGGTGTCGCGATTGGTGCCCACGCGCACGCCGTCCGAATCCACCTGCTCGGCGGCCAGGAAGAAGAACAATTTGTCCTGGATGATCGGCCCGCCGACGTAGGCGCTGTAGGTGGTCTGGTTGGCTTCCGCCTCGCTGGCCGGCTGGTACAGGCCGTTGGCTGCTCGCGCGTAGCGGTAAGCGGCGTTGTTGACGGTGCTGCCCTGGCTGTCCGGGCGCCAGTAGATATCGCGCTGATTGGCGCGCAAGCCGTTCGGCTCCCAGATGACCGCTGCGCCGAACTTCCATTCGTTGGTGCCGCGCTTGCCGATCTGGTTGATCACGCCACCATTGGCGCGACCGTATTGCGCGCCGTAGCCGCCGGTGAAGATTTCCTGCTGATCGATGGCGCCGTACGGCAGGGTCAGACCACCCAGGTTGTTGCTGATGGTGGTGGTGTTGAAGCCGTTGAGGTAATAAGCGTTTTCGCTGGCGGCCGAGCCGCCGAAGCTGGGCAGCGAACCACCGAGCGGACCGTTGTCGAAGCCGCCGCTGTTGACCACCACCCCCGGCGCCAGCAGCGCGATCGCTTCGGCGGTGCGGCCCAGCGGCAGTTGCTGCAGCTGTTCGGCGGTGATCACGGTGCGCGTATCCACGCTGCTGACGTCGATGGTGGTCAGGCCGGCGGCGGTGACGGTGACACTGTCCATGGTCTGCACGCCGCTCCCCGCGGCGGCAGCGAACGAGACGTCTGTGTTGGCGCCGACGGTGATGCTGACGTTCTCGCGGGTTTCCACCACCGCGCCATCGCGCTTGACCGTCACCTTGTAGGTGCCCAGCGGCAGGTTGCCGGCGGTGTAGCGCCCGCGCGCATCCACCGGCACTTCGCGACTGAGGCCGCTGTTGTTTTCGACCACCACGCTGGTGCCATTGCCCTGCCCCACGCTGCCGACGATGCTGCCGGTGGTCGACTGCGCGTGTGCACTGCCGATGGCCACAACCAGCGCCAACGCCAAAGCACGCTTCTGGATACTACGGTTCATGCGTTCTCCCCAAGATGGAAACTGCCGGCAACGCGGCTAAATGAACGGGGCCAACGGCCACCGCAATCACACTTTCTGAACATCGGCAGCGAGGCGCCAATGACCGCACGCCATCAGCTCATACCCAAACTGTCGATACCGTCGCGTTCGATCATAGGCAGCCAAGTTCCCCTACCCGGCGGCTCCGACGGGTAGGCGGGCCTCTGCCGGGTAGGCGCGCGAGGCCGCAGGCCTGACAATGGCGGACGCGATGCCCGCTGCCGGGCGTCGATGCCCCCATCGGTATTCCTCAAGGATCTGCGCGCATGAATCACACCCGCTCCCACGCCCTGTTCGCCCAGGCGCAGACCCTGTTGCCCGGGGGCGTCAATTCACCCGTGCGGGCGTTCAAGTCGGTCGGCGGCGAGCCGTTCTTCGTGGCGCGCGCCGATGGCCCGTATCTGTACGACGTCGACGACAACCGCTACATCGATTACGTGGGCTCGTGGGGCCCGATGATCGCCGGCCACAACCACCCCGCCGTGCGCGACGCGGTGGAACGGGCGATCCGCGATGGGCTGTCGTTCGGTGCGCCCTGCGCGGCCGAGGTCACCATGGCCGAAACCATCACCCGGCTGGTGCCGTCGTGCGAGATGGTGCGCATGGTCAACTCCGGCACCGAAGCCACGCTGTCGGCGGTGCGGCTGGCGCGCGGCGCCACCGGGCGCAATCGCATCATCAAGTTCGAAGGCTGCTATCACGGCCACGGCGACTCGTTCCTGGTCAAGGCCGGCAGCGGCATGCTGACCTTGGGCGTGCCTACCTCGCCAGGCGTGCCGGCGGGCTTGAGCGAGCTGACCGCCACGCTCAGCTTCAACGACTTCGAAGGCGCCACCGCGCTGTTCGACGAGATCGGCGCCGACGTGGCAGCAGTGATCATCGAACCGGTGGTGGGCAACGCCAACTGCATTCCGCCGCTGGCCGGCTACCTGCAGCATCTGCGCACGCTGTGCACGCGGCATGGCGCGCTGCTGATCTTCGACGAAGTGATGACCGGCTTCCGCGTCGCACTGGGGGGCGCGCAGGCGCTGTACGGGGTGACGCCGGACCTGACCACCTTCGGCAAGATCATCGGCGGCGGCATGCCGGTGGGCGCGTATGGCGGCCGTCGCGACCTGATGGAGCAGATCGCACCGGCCGGGCCGATCTATCAGGCCGGCACCTTGTCGGGCAACCCAGTTGCGATGGCGGCGGGCCTGGCAATGCTGGAGCTGGTACAGGAGCCGGGCTTCCACGCACGTCTGAGCGAGGCCACTAGCGCGCTGTGCGAAGGGCTGGAAGATGCCGCCCACGCCGCCGGAATCGCGGTCACCACCAATCAGGTCGGCGGCATGTTCGGGCTGTTCTTCACCAACGAAATCGTGGACAGCTACGAGCAGGCCATTGCGTGCGACACCACCAGCTTCAATCGCTTCTTCCACGCGATGCTGCAGCGGGGCGTGTATCTGGCGCCGTCGGCGTACGAAGCGGGCTTCATGTCCAGCGCGCACGATGCGGCGGTGATCGACGCCACGCTTGCGGCGGCACGCGAGGCGTTTGCGGACGTTGCGCGCTAAGCGCGCCTGCACCGACACGCGTTGCCAGCGTGATCGCCGGCCGTGGCAAGCCCACGCCGGCGATGGGCCAAGGCATCGACGCCACACGGGCAGTTGCAAGCGTCGATGAGCCGCTGCAGGCCCGGCAGTGCCTGCGCGGTAAGCGATGCATCTACACGCGGTGAGTCTGTACTGCCCGTTCGCTTCTCAGTTGCAAGCGTTGAGGCGCCGCTGCAGGCCAGGCAATGCGCCTGCGTGGCAAGCGATGCATCTGCGCGCGGTGAGCCTGTACTGCCCGTTCGCTTCTCAGTTGCAAGCGTTGAGGCGCCGCTGCAGGCCCGGCAGCGCGCCTGGGCGGTAAGCGATGCATCTGCACGCAGTGAGCCTTTACTGACCGTTCGCTTCAGCCGCTTTACGCGAACGTGCCTGTTTGCCTAATGTCACCGAAGGCAACTGACAAGGCTCCGCAGCGCCCGCGCGGCGATGCGAATCGCAGTGACCGGCCGGCGCTCGCGGAGCCGCCGACGCACGCTGGCTGCGATGAATAGGCGCTACCACTCTCCTGCCCCTCCGCACTGAACAGCCCAGCGGGGCGAGCAGTGCCTGACCCAGCGCACAGCCTGCATGGTCGCCTGCGACGGCGACCGCAGTTAGCCCCAGCACACTTTGCTTTTGTCTTACGGCTGTCATACCTTTCTGAAAGGTGCTCACGGACGGGCATGGGTGGGGACCCTCGAAGCAGCCGATCTGTCGTTGTCGCCGTTGTGGTGACAGGCTGGCCGTCGCCGCTGTTTCACTCTGGTTGTGCAGCGTGTCGAGCCGGCGCGCTGCTGACGCTTGTCAGGGCCGCCCTCGCCTCATGTTCAAGCCTGTTGCGTTGCTCACCCCGCGCCCGTCGCCATCGCGCGACCATGCGCTTCCCGATTGGCTGCTTGCCAGCAAGCTGGAACCGCCATTGCCGCGCCCGGGTGCGGTAGTACGCGAGGTCTTGCTGACGGCATTGGATCAGGCGCAGCTGCGGCCACTCACGCTGCTGCTGGCCCCGCCGGGGTTCGGCAAGACCACCTTGCTTGCGCAATGGTATGCGCGCAGACGTGCGCACGACGATGCGGTGGCGTGGCTGTCGCTGGATGAAGAAGACGCCGATGCGGCACGTTTTCTCGGCCACCTTGCGCTGGCGCTGCAGGGCGCGGGTGCAGATCCGGCGCTGTGTGCCGGCGTGATGCACAACCGCGACCAGGACCCGCGCGATGCGGCCACCGTGTTGATCCGCGCGGTACGCAGCGCACCGCGACGGATCAACGTGATCCTCGATGACTACGACCGGCTCGGGAATGGCCCGGTCGATGAGCTGGTGTTGCGACTGGTCGAACACAGTGGCGGGCGCCTGCATCTGTTGCTCGCCACGCGTCGCGTGCCGGCGTTGCCGCTGGCGCGGCTGGATCTGCAGGCGCACCTCAGCCGCATCGGCAGCGCGCAACTGGCGCTGGACAACGACGAAGCGCGCGCACTGCTGGGACCGCATATCCCGGCACCGGTGGTCGACGAGCTGTTGCGCTACACCGAAGGCTGGCCAGTCGCCTTGCATCTGGCGCGGCTGTGGCTGGAAGGCAATGCGCAACGTCAGCAGGAAGTCGCCGCACGTTTTTCCGGGCGCAGCACGCAGATTGCCGCGTATCTGGCCGAACAGGTCGTCAACGATCTCGATGCAGACACGCGCGATCTGCTGTTGCGCACCAGCCTGCTTGATCGCGTCAACGCCGCGCTCGCCGATGCGGTGCGCCAACGCGACGACAGCGGCCGGCTGTTGGCGCGGCTGGACCATTTCCATGGCCTGCTGGTGCCGCTGGATGGCGAGCGCGAATGGTTCCGCTATCACCCGTTGTTTGCCGACTTCCTGCAGCAATTACTCGATCGCGACCATCCCGGCCAGGCCGTGCAGCTGCATCAGCGCGCGGCGCGCTGGTTCGGCGAGCACCAGCATCTGGCCGACGCCGTGCGCCATGCCGCACGTGGCGAGTGCGGCGACATGGCCGCCAGTTACATCGCGCGCGCCGGTACCTGGCAATTACTGCTGACCCACGGCATGCATGAGGTGCGCGCGTTGCTGCGCCATTTCGAGCACCGCAGCATCCGCGACACGCCTGCACTGAATCTCACCCAGGCATATCTGCATCTGAAACTGGGCGAGTTCAGTCATGCGCGCCTGTTGCTGGAACGCTTCCGCGATTTCCCGGCCGCCGTGCGCGAGCCACTGCAGCGCGACTACACCGTGGTGGTGGCATTGCTGCGCGACCGCCTGGACGAGATCTGTGGCAATCCGCATGGCCTGACCCAGATTGCCGCGCAGGCGAGCGCATTGGACGAAGACGATCATCTCGGCCGCGGCACCTTGCTGTGCATCTGTGCCACGACCGCGCTGGCACAGGGCGGGTTTGCCGTGGCCGAGCGCTATGCCCTGGCTGCGCGCGATGCGATGCACCGCGGCGGCAGCGATCTGGGCGCCAGTCAGGCGTTGCTCTCGCTCGGCCAGAGCTTTTTCTACCGCGGGCGGCTCGGCGACGCCGAAGCCTGTTATCGGCAAGCGCTGAGCTGGTGCGCACGCACGCCGCAACTGGACCGTGTGCTGGAAGCGGCCGGCAATTGTCTGCTCGCGCAAGTGCACTACGAGCGCGGCCACCACGACGATGCCGCCGACCTGCTGCATCCGGCAGTGGAACTACTCGAGCAGCACGATGGCGGCGTGGACGTGCTGGCGGCCGCGTACGACACCGCGCTGGGTCTGGAACGCGTGCGCGATCACAGCGGGCGCAGTGCGCTGGTGCTGCTTGAGCATGTCGAGCAGATCGCGCATGGGCGCAAGCTGGCGCGACTGTCAGAGCTGGCGTCGGCATGGCGTTTGATGTTGCTGCTGGAGCATCCCGGCAATGCCGCCATCGATGTCGTAATCGCGCGCACTGGCGGGGAATCCGGGCTGGCGCACACACTGCGCTCGGCGCATCGCTGGCGCGATCGTGCGGCGATGGGCTTTGCGTTGGCACGTTGGCATCGCCTGGCCGGGCGCAGCCATGCGGCGCTGACCATTCTCGGCCAGATCGAGCAGGCCTGTCTGAGCAGCGATAACGCCTGCCATCTCGCGCGCACCCGCGCCCGCATCGCACTGGTGCTGCAGCAGCGCGGCGAACTGCTCGCCGCCCTGCCGCATTTGTACAGTGCGCTGGACCACGTGGCGCTGACGCAGAGCTGGCAGGCGATCATGGAGCTTGGATTGCCGGCAAAGGCGATGTTGCGCTCGCTGCGCCAACACGACCCGCAAACGGTTGGCGGCACCACGCGTGCATTGACCATCCAGGCGCTGCTCGAACGCCTCAGTGGTGATGAGGATCCCGCCAGCGATGTATTCAGCGAACGCGAACTGGAAGTGCTGGCGCAACTGGCGCGCGGTTATTCCAACAAGCAGATCGCCCGCCACCTGCACCTGTCGGAAAACACGGTCAAATTCCATCTGAAGAATCTGTATCGCAAGCTCGACGCGCGCAGCCGCGAAAGTGCATTGGCGCAGGCGCTGCAGCGCGGAGTGTTGCGCGGCGAGGACACGCAGCAGGCATCGGATACGTCGCCGCGCTGAGCGGCGTGCACATCATCATGCATCGCGGATGCGCGCGCCTGTGATCGCGAAGAACAATTGCGCATGCGTGGCAATGCGGCGGCTGTCGCCTGATCGATGCGGCTGCGTCAACGCGGCGAAGGGCGCTGGAGACAGGCTCCAAGCGCCCCACCATCACCCAAACTTCAACGTGCCTTTCATCATCGCCCAGTGCCCGGGAAACGAGCAGAAGAACGTGTAGGCGCCGCCCTTGGTGAGTTTGCTGGTTGCAAAGCTGACCGTGGTGCTTTCGCCGCCACCGACCACCTTGGTATGCGCGATCACACGCGCATCGGCCTTGGGCAAGTAACTGTCGGCAATGGTCGAGCGCATGCCGTCATTGGCCACCGCCTGGAAATCGGCGGACTTGGTCAGCACCCAGTTGTGCCCCATCACCGTGGCGGCCATCTTGCCGGCGTGCTTGAGCGTTACATCCACTTGGGTGCAATCGGGTGCAATCGTGATGGCGCTTTGATCGAACTTCATCTGGTCGTTGCCGGTGATGGTCACCGCGCAGGTCCGCGCCCAGGCCGAGGGCGCCATCGCTATCAAGCCAAGCACAGCAATCGTCGAAAACAGCTTCAAAGGCAGTCCTCCTGAAATAAGAAAGCGCGGTATGTGCAAGCGACCGACGCTCGCGCCTGCGCCAGTGCAGTCAGAGTACCGCCTTGCCGTTTCCAATGCAGTGCTGCGCCGCCGCACAATCCACTGTGCGCGGCGATCGAGATGTGCCGACGCTAAGAGCGGCTCACAAAACGTAGCGAGCAGTCGCCAGGTGGGTGTGAACGGTGCAATCAGAACCGGAGTGTACGGGTGGTACATGCCGATCCCGAGCACCGGCCGCGCCCGCCTGGCGGCTGCACAGTCGTTTTGTTAGCTGCTCTAAATATCCAGCGCATCAGGCGAGAACCACACCGGCAGGATCACTGCGCGGCAGTCGCGCAGACGACGCTACGCATAGCGGAAGAAGTCCCGCATTGGGTCGTGCACATCGGCTGCGGCCTGCGGCAGCGGCAGCGGGCCGCGCTTGCCGGCCATCACCTGCACGAACGCCTGCTTGAAGCGTGCCATCTCTTCGGGAGTGCCCACGGTGATCCGCGACCAGGTGGGCCACACCGGCCAACTGCGGCCGATGAACACGCCAAAGGTCGCCATGTCGTCCTTGAAACCTGCTGCCGGCCGCTTCACATCGACCATGAAGCAGTTACTCTCCGACGCCGTGCACGCGTAGCCCTGCTGACTGAGGAAATCGATGACGTCCTGCCGCGTGGCTGCAGTGCGTGCACGGCGCTGCGGCACCAGATCGGGGTCGCGCAAGCTGGCCAGACCCGCCGCGGCGGCCGTCACCGGCAAGCTGTTGACGCTGTAGAACATCAGCTTGGCGAGCAACTCCGGGCGCGCGGCTGCATAACCCAGTCGGATGCCGGCCATGCCGTAGAGCTTGGAGAAGGTGCGCAACACCACCACGTCCTCGCCGGCAGCCACCATATCCACCACGCTGCGGGTACTGCGCGCGAAGTGGATATAGGCCTCGTCCACCACCAGCACGCTGCCCTTGGGCTTGTGCGCCAATGCGTACTCCAGATCCTTGCGTGCGGTGACCGAGCCGGTGGGATTGTTGGGGTTGCAGATGTAGATCACGCCGGCATTGGCGTCGGCGGCGCACATCGCCTGCACGTCGTGCGAAAAATCCTTGCGCAACGGCACCTTGATCAACGGGGCGCCATTGCGCGTGGCAGCGCGCCACCCCGATTCGTAGGTCGGGTCGGCAGTGACCAGCGCAGCACTGGGCGAGGTGAAGGCCAGCATCGTGTAATCCAGCGGCTCGGTGGAGCCGGCATAGGCCATCAGATGGTTCACCGGCAACTTGAGCTCGGCCGCCAGCGTGGTCATCAGTTCCATCTGGACCTCGCGCAGATAGCGCCCGCCCTGCGGTGCAATCTGCGCAATGGCCCTGACCGCTGCTGCGGACGGGCCATCCGGAAACTCGTTGGAGCCGATCATTACCGGCGATAGCGCGCCTGCCGCTGGTGGCACGATGGCGGCGGTACGTTCGGCGGCGCTGGCAAACAGCGGCAATGCGCCAGTCCCGGCGGCACCTGCAAACAGTGCGGAATCACGCAGAAATCTGCGGCGCGACAGCGGGGTATTCATGGTGACCTCCAGCAGGGCGGTGAGGTGAACTCAAGGACGCACGGCGACCACTTCGATCTCCACCCGATACAGCGGATTGCCCAGCGCAGCGATCTGGAAGGCCGAGCGTGCCGGCAGATTGGGCTGTTCCTTGGTGCCGAAGAACTGCCGGTAGCCCTCCATGAATCCGTTGAAATCCATCTTGCCGCCCATGGCCGGGTCGCCGACCAGAAACACCTGCATCTTCACCACATCGCCCATGCCCAGGTCGAGCGATTTGAGCTGGTCCTGGATCTGCTTCAACACGCTCACCGTCTGCGCCTTGGTGTCGCCGTAGGCGGCCGCAGAATCCTTCGGCACGCTGGTATCCACCACTGCCGGCACCTTGCCGCTGACATACACGGTGGCCTTGCCGGCCGGAACTTCCACCGCGGCGGCAATGGGGAAATCGCTGTTGGGAATCTTGTGGCGGATCACCTCGGCAGCAGTTGCAGGGCTGAGGCCTGCAGATAACACGACGGTGGCAACGAGAGCATTGACGGCGGGACGGAACATGGCAACTCCTTGGAAGAGAGAATCAGTGACGCAGCAGCTTGACGTCGTCGGCGGTGACACGCTCGGCATGGTCATTGCCGAAATGGGTGCGCACATAGCTCACCACTTCGGCCACCTGACGATCTGTGAGCATGTCGCCAAATCCCGGCATGCCGGCGTTGCCGTCGAGCACCATCATGGTGACGTAGGGCGCAGCCGCCAGCTTGGGATTTCCCGCAAGCGCCGGGTATTCACCGGCGCCTTGCGCACCGCTGCCGGCCGGCATGTGGCAGCCCTGGCAGACCGCGCGGTAGACATGCTCGCCGGAGGCGGTGGCGAACCCCTTTTGTGGATACAGCGCGGTGGCGTCGGAACTTTGCGCCTGCGCATCGCGCAGACCGGGCGGAAACAACGCAGCGCCGATGACCAGCGCAACGGCCGCAGCACACACACGTGGCAACAGACTCATGCGCGACCTCCGCCGGCAATGACCTTGCGATGCAGGCGGCCGACGACATCGTGTGCCGACAGGATCGCGCCCTCCTGCCAGGCCGGGATATAGGACACATGCTCGCCGGCCAACGCCAGGCGGCCGTCGATCTGACAGAGCGGCTCGTAATGTTCGGCACGCGCCTGCTCGCTCCACATGCCAAAGCAGCCGTGGGTAAACGGCACGCGGTGCCAACCGACCGCAATGCCGTTTTCGAATTCGCGCGGATATTGCGGGTGCAATTGCGTGCCGTATTCGACCGCCTTGCGCACCCGCTGCTCGGGACTCATCGAAGTGAATTGATAGGCATCCAGCCCCCACACATACGCCCCGAGCAGCACCCCCTTGCCGGCGCTGTGGTAGCCGGTGCTGGGATAGCTGATCAAGGTGATCGGCAGATCGGTGTAGCTGATGCCGCCGTAGATGGCCTCGTCCTCTTCCCAGAAACGTCGCTTGAATTGCAGACCCACCTTGACCGACGCGGCATACGGCACCTTGCCGATCGCGGTGGTCATCGCGTCGCTGGCGGTGGTGGGAATCCGGCTGAGCACCGACAACGGAATCGTGCAGATGCACCAGTCCGCGCTGGCTACGCGTTCTTCGCCACCGCGTGTGGCGTCCTGCCAGGACACGCGCACGCCGCTGCCGTCCTGATCGATCTTGGTGACCTTGGCGTTGTAGGTGATGGCATCGCCGAGCTGGCGCGCGAACGCCTTGCCGATCTGGTCCATGCCGCCCACCGGCTGAAACATGGTGGTCTGCATTTCGTAGTTGTTACCAGCCGCCAGCGTGGTCCATAGCCGCGAACGCAGCACATCCTGCACGCTGAAGGGATCGGAGAATTCCGGCTTGCCCGACAAGCCGCCACCGGGGTAGCGCGCAAAGCCACGCCGTTCGCTGCTGTCCTTGCCTTTGACGTAGCCGAAGTTGCGATCGAGCGCCCCCCAGGTACGTAGCGATTCCAACAGCACTTCCTGATCCTCGCGGCTGACTGCCGTATCCAGTGCGTGCTGCTGTGTGCACTTGGCCAGCAACTCGGAGACATGGCCCTTGTAATCGGCATCGATCGCGCGGAACCGCTGCGGTTTGCCATCGAAGCCTTTCTGGCTATGCAGCAGCGCGTTGTAGTTGACCTGGTTGAACGCTTCCAACGCCACACCGAACTGCTTGCAGTAACTCAACACCGCCTTGTGGTGATGCGGAATGCGCCACGGCCCCGGATTGAGATACAACCCATCGTCGAACTGGCAGTGCTGGGTTGCGCCACCGAGTTCGGTGTAACGATCGCCGCCACGCAACGTCCAGTTACGGCCACCGGGGCGGCCGTTGTATTCCAGCACCTGCACGCGATAGCCGGCCTTGCGCAATTCGAAGGCCGCGGTCATCCCCGCCAGGCCCGCGCCCAGAATCAGCACCGATGCGCCCTTCGGGTCGCCATCCAGCTGCATTGGGCCGGTAAAGCGCGATTCGGCCGCCATGCCCAGGCTGCTCATCGCCTGATACATCATCGCGCCGCCAGCGGTCATGCCGATGCGCGCCAGCAATTGCCGCCGCGTCATCGCCCCAGTGTGATTGCCTTGCATCAACGCACATCCCCTGCATGTCATGGACAGTCGCGCGGCCGGCCGCAATGCCGGCCGCGTCGATCACTCAAAATCGGTAAGACAGGCTTGCGAACAGCTGGCGCGGCGCGATCAGCTGGTATGAGCCGGAGCTTTCGTTGGGAAACACCGCGCCAATCGCATCGTCTTTGTCGAACAGGTTGTAGGCCGACAATTGCAAACGACCACCGGCAAGAAACCCGGCATCGCCGCCTTGATACCCAACGCTTCCATTGACGATGAAGGTGGCATCCACCTGGTCGGTATTGAGCGTGTCGCCGTAGCGCTTGCCGGTGTATTTGGTGTCGAGGTTGGCGAAGAAGTGCTCGCCTTCCCAACCGCCGTTGACGCTGAACATCAGCTTGGGCGCATCCGGCACGTCGTTGCCTTTCACCTGCACCAGCGCGCCGCTGACCGGGCCGAAATAGTTGTCCTGGAACTCGGAGGTGTTCCAGGTCAACGATGCACCGAGCCGCCAGCCCGGCGCCGGCTTCCACATGCCGGATAGTTCCGCACCATAGGTCTGCACGTCGCCGACGTTGGCGTACACGGTGGGCGCCACCACCAGCGGGTCCGGATCGGTCAACGCGATGATGCGGTTGGAATAATCGATCTTGTAGGCGGCCAGATAACCGCTCCACTGCGTGGATTCGGCACGGATACCGATATCGATGTTGGTGGATTCTTCCGGCGCGATATCCGGATTGAACGCACCGGAGGTCAGCGCCAGCCGCGGCGCGGAACTGAAGTTTTCCGCGTAGTTGGCAAACACCTGCACACCCTCGGCCAGCTGGAAGCTTGCACCGACCTGCGGCTGAAACCAGTCGCTGTTCTTGATGGTCACCGCGCGACGCACACCAACGTTGAAGTCGTCCAAATTGGCGATCCCGTTGTAGTCGCGTTTGACATCCAGCCCCTTGGCACCGAATTCCATCGTCAACCGATCATCCAGCAGACGCAGCGTGTCCTTGACGTAGAGCTGCTTCACCTCGGTGGAGAAGTGGTTGTCGTAATAGATGACGATGGGCAGAGCGTTCTTGAGCAAGGCGCCGGTGGCCGGGTCCAGGTTGTACAGCGGGCGCACCTGATCGAAGTCGTAACTCTCGTACCAGGCACCCACTTCCAGCTTGTTGTGCTCGGTCTCCCACGCCACCGCCGTGGTCAAACCGTAGCGATCGCCGCCCATGATTTCTTCGCGCCGCGTCATCGCACCGACGCGGGTGACATTGCCAGTGGCATCGACAATCTGCGGATCGTTGATGGCGATATCGGTGCGCCCTGGGGTGCCGGCAATCGCATCGTTGTACAACCCGGTAGCGGTACTCGGCGGCGTGCCGCCGACACCGTAGCCATGCTTGTTTTCGTAGTAGCCGGTGAAAGTGACGCCGATGGCATCGTTGAACATGAAATCGCCATGCAGGCTGAGCAGCGAATCGCGGCGGCCGTTCTGCCATTCGCTGTAATGCTCGGCATCCACTTCCGGATTGCCGGTGATGCGTTCGTGCAGATCCCACGACACCGAACCGTCGGAGTTGTACGACTGCACGTCGTAATCCTTGCGGTTGTTGTAGATCCAGCCCAACGTCAGGCTGCCGGCATCCCAGGCCTGGCGCACCTTGGCTTCGAAGTGATCGCTCTTCTGCGTGGCCGGTTCCATGTCCCACACACCGCCCTGCGTGCGCGATGCGGAAAGGTAGGCACTCGGCCCGCCGTCCCACCACTCCGGCGTATCCAGACGCACAAAACTGCGTACCAGATCGTCCGAGCCGATGGTCTGGGTGAGATTGCCGCTCCAGCTATCGCCGCCCTTGGGTGGCAGGCTGGTGTAGCGGATCGCACCACCGAGTGCGTGATAGGAGGGCTGGGTGACATCGCCCGAGCCGGCGGACACCGTGACATCGAGCAGGTTTTCGCTGGAGACGTAGCGTGTGATCGGCCCGCCTTCGCGGGTGTCGAAGGTTTCGATCGGAATGCCGTCCAGCGTCACGCCGATCTGGTTGGCGGAAAATCCGCGGATGGTCATCGAATCGCCGAACTCATACAGCCCGAACGGGTCGGTGGTCTGCACGTTGACGCCGGGCAGACTGGCCAGCAGCTGTTGGGGTGCCACGCCTGGTACCTGGGCCTGGATCTCGTCCATCGAAATGGAGGCGGTGGTACGCGTGGAGCCGGTGCCGACCACGCTGACCGCATCCAGAGTGCGCGCCTCCTGCGCCAGTGCCGGCAGGCTGTGCGCGCCGGACATCAGCAGGGTCATCGAGGCGAGCGTGTGGCGACGCGTGGCGGCGGTGAGAATGGCGGCCATCGCGGTCGCCAACTGATCGGTGTTCAAGCGCTTAGGCATGCAATCGACCCCTGGAATGTACTGCGTGCTGAGTGACCGGACCCGCTCCCCAAGACCGGCTGATACCGCACATGCGGCATGGATCGACCATACCCAGCGAGGTTGCGCCGCAGACGCGGTGCGGAGGGTAGGGCCTGCGCGTGCGGGTAGGTTCTTACCGAGCTAGAACCTTTGAATCCGTAGCGTAGATGCTCAGGTTGGCGTGCCCGTGGACGCGCAGGGCTTCCGCGATAAGGCGTGCGCGACCGCCGTACGCGGGTGTGAGACGTCGCGCGCCACGCGCCTACCCGTTCGCGCGTATCAGGGCATAGGAGATCCCGCATGCTTGCGATGCGGCGGCAGATCGACAACGCTGCGTGCCCACCTCATGAGCACGCCCCATGTCGCCTGTACGCCCGTCCTTGCTGCTGCTGGATTTCGATGGCGTGTTGGCCAGCTATTCGCGTCCGCGCCGGCTGGCCGCACTAGCGACTGCAGCTGCATGTCCGCCGCAGCGCGTGCAGCAGGTCCTGTTCGAACAGGGACTGGAGCGTGCCTACGATGCCGGTGAGCTCGACACGCAGGCCTATCTGACCCAATTGAGCGACGGGCTGGGACATCCGATAGACCGCACCACCTGGATCGCGGCACGCGTGGCAGCGTGCCGCGCAGATCCCGCGGTGGTAGCGCAGGTGCTGGCGGTGTCGGCGACGACCGCGGTGGCGGTGCTCACCAACAACGGCCCGTTGATGGCGGAAGCGATCGCGCAACTCGTGCCGTCGCTATTTCCGTTATTGCAGGGCCGCGTACTGTGCAGCGGTGCGCTAGGCGGCAGAAAACCGCAGCTGGAGGTGTATCAGCGCGCGCTTGCGCAGCTGGGTGCGGAACCGGCACGCACCTTGTTCGTCGATGACCTTTTCGTCAACGTCCGCGGCGCCCGCGCCGCCGGATTGCATGCTGATACCGTGCGCGATGCCCGTGCATTGCGACGGGTGTTGAAGCGGTATGGGTTGGGGTGAAATCGGGAATAGGGAATAGGGAATAGGGAATGGGGAGTGGGGAGTGGGGAGTGGGGAGTGGGGAGTGGGGAGTCGGAAGTCTGATCAGCGTTCGCCGACCTGCGTGAGAGATCAACGCTGTGCCGAGCGACCAGAGGCGGCTACATCTGCACGCGAATACGCTGCCAAGTACCACGCCACCCGAGTGGACGCATGCTGGTCACGCTGCGATGGATCAGGCCGAGCACGCGGTCATCGATATCCCATCCGCCAGCCTGCACTCCTCCGCGCACGCGCGAGAAAAACACGGTCAATCGTGCACAAATACGCAACCAGACCAGTCGAAGCAAAACCCAACTGCACCAACTAGCCCCTCTCCCGTCGGGAGAGGGGTTGGGGTGAGGGTACGGTGTTGCGATACAGGGCCGTCACCTAGACACCGCCTTACGCAATCCACAAACGCACCCGCTCACGCGTCACACGCCTTACCAATCAGCGCCCTACCAGCCACCAACACGCAACCGACCAAACAACCCATCACCGCTGCGCGGCGTACTCGGCAATCGCCAGGCGCAGACGCGCCAGGCCGTCGGCCAGCTCGGCGTCGGTCAGATTGAGTGCCGGCACAAAACGCAGCACATCCGGGCCGGCCTGCAGCAGCAGCAAACCATGCTTGGCTGCCAGATCCAGCAGCGCACCGGCCTGCCCGGCATGCGCCGGTGCCAGCACCGCGCCGAGCATCAACCCACGCCCGCGCACCTGTGCGAACAGGCCGAACTCGGCATTAAGCGTATCCAGGCCCGCACGCAACGCCGCCGACTGCCGCTCCACATTTTCGGCAATCTGCGGCGAAGCCAGCTTGCGCAGCGCCACGCGCGCCACCGCAGCAGCCAGCGGATTGCCGCCGAAGGTGGTGCCATGCGCGCCGAACTGCATGGTCTCGGCGACCTTGGGGCCGGCCAGCATCGCGCCGATCGGGAAACCGCCACCCAGCGCCTTGGCCAGCGTCACGATGTCCGGCGTCACCTGCTCCTGCCAATGCGCGAACAACGTGCCGGTGCGGCCCATGCCGCATTGAATTTCGTCCAGCACCAACAAGGCATCGTGTCGATCGCACAATGCACGCACCTGCGCCAGGAAGCCCGGCGCCGCCGGCATCACTCCGCCCTCGCCCTGGATCGGCTCCAGCATCACCGCGGCTACGTCGCCGCTGGCCATCGCCGCTTCCAGCGCCGCCACATCGTTGAAATCCACATAGCGGAATCCGCCCGGCAGCGGCTCGTAGCCTTCCTGATATTTCGGCTGCGCGGTGGCGGTGACCGAGGCCAGCGTGCGGCCGTGGAAGCTGCCACGGAACGTCACGATGACGCGCTTGTCGGCTGGGCGGCCCTGATTGCTTGCCCATTTGCGCACCAGCTTGATGGCCGCCTCGTTGGCTTCGGTGCCGGAGTTGCACAGAAAGACTTTTTCGGCAAAACGCGACGCGCCGACCAGTTCCTCGGCCAGCCGCAGCGGCGGCTCGCTGTAGAAGATGTTGCTGGTGTGCCACAGCTTGCCCGCCTGCTCGGTGAGCGCGGCGACCAGATCCGCATCGTTATGGCCCAGCCCGCTCACCGCGATGCCAGAGGACAGATCCAGATACTCGCGCCCCGCGTCATCCCATACGCGACTGCCCTGACCGCGCTCCAGCACCACCTGGCGCGGGCGATACACCGGCAGGTAGTAGTGCGCGAGGGACAGGGGCGAATCGGCAGCGGTGCTCATGATGGTGGGTCGCAGAAGCGGAGGGAGAACCCGCATTCTCGCGCATTCGCCGGCCTGCGGCACAATGTGCGCATGCGCCCTTTCTCCGATCCTCAGCTCACTCCCGCCACCGCCGACGGCTGGCGCCGGCAGTGGTTCGACATCATCTACCGCCACGACACGCGCCCATCGCGCAATTTCGACCTGATGCTGGTGGTGGCGATCCTGACCAGCGTGATCGTGATCATGATCGACAGCGTGCCGCGCATCCACGCGCATTCGGCGCACTGGCTGGTGCCGCTGGAGTGGGCATTCACGGTCCTGTTCACCATCGAATACGTGGCGCGCCTGGCAGTGGTACGGCGCCCGCTGCACTACGCACTCAGCGTGTGGGGCGTGATCGACCTGCTGTCGATCCTGCCCAGCTATCTGTCGTTCTTCGTGCCGGGTGCACAGACCCTGCTGGTCGTGCGCGTGCTGCGCATCCTGCGCCTGTTCCGCATCCTCAAACTCACCCGCTATATCCAGGAAAGCGGGCAATTGGTCGACGCGCTATGGCGCAGCCGCCGCAAAGTGCTGGTATTCCTGTTCACCGTGCTCACCATCACCGTGATCGCCGGCGCCACGATGTACGTCATCGAAGGCCCGCAACACGGCTTTACCAGCATCCCGACCAGCATGTATTGGGCCATCGTCACCATGGCCACGGTGGGCTTTGGCGATCTGGTGCCGCAAACCACGCTTGGCCGCTTTGTCACCTCCGCACTGATCCTGATCGGCTATAGCATCATCGCCGTGCCCACCGGCATCTACACCGCCGAGCTTGCCACCACGCTGCGCGAAGGCGGCCACACCGGTCGGCGCGACGTTCGCAACTGCGCCCGCTGCGGGCTGGAAGGCCACGCATCGGACGCGCGCTACTGCCGGCAATGCGCCGAGCCGCTGCCGGATATCGCCAACGGCTGACACAAGGCGGCAGCGCGCAGGCATCGACGGGAGGCAAATCAGGTGGTGGGCATCACCACCGTAAGCTGCGTGACCGGTGCGCAGGCAATCGCCGCTTGCATCGCCGCAGCACGAGGTCGGTGCATCCGTCTCGCATTGGCCAACCAACAACCGGCGCGCCATCGCCGGCCCGTTGCGGACCGCCTGACCGAAGCGACCCACGTCCCGCCCATGCAGCGCTGGCACCCGAAAGAGCGCGCCAGGCACTGAGCGCAGCCACTGCAGGTCGCGCTTACTGCGACATGCGGTTACTCATGTCGATCAGATCGTTGTAGCTGGCCAGCACTGCCTGACGCGTGCCGCCCGGCGGGATCGAGCCGCTTTCCAGCAGCATCTGCTCGCTCTTGCTCAGCGGTGTGTTGGTGCGGATGCGCTCGACCAGACGTCCGGACTCGCGCGCCAGCTTATCGGCAGCGCGTTCCATGTGTCCCCACATCGCATCGCCCTGGCCCACCTTGGCTTTCTGCGCCTCTTCCAGAATGCTCTGGTAACGCGCGAGCTGGCTTTGCGCTGCCGCAAGATCCGGCGCATTGCTATCCAACACCTGCACCAGATGCTTGCCTTCGCCGGTGATCTTCAAGTGATACCAGGACGCGCTGCGGCCTTCTTCCTTTTCGATCGCATCGATCCGCGCCTGACGCCGGGTGTCTTCGTTGCGGTCCAGCGCCGCATTCATCGCGTCGCCCGCATCGAAGAACGCTGCGTAGGCCTGCATCAACGGCGCATGCAGCGCACGCATGCCCTTGCCGTCGTCGCGCAGATAATCCTCGCGATCGTAATACCGCACCGCTTCGCCGATGCGCTCATTGAGCGTGGCAAACCGCTGCTGATAGGTCTTTGCGACCGGGTCGAGTTCGGCGTTGGCCGGTTGCTGCGCCATTGCGGCAGTCATCGGTGCGCCGCAGGCCTCGACCCGATGCGACAGCACCGTTCCCGGTGCACGGATATTTTCTTCCTTGCCCGTTGGCCCGGCCTGCGGGTCCTTCATCCAGCCGGTGTAGGTCTGGTAACTCTCATGCAGCGGCTGCTGGACACCGTTGAAGCAGGCGATGTAGGCATTGATCTTGTCGGCATCGGGCGCAGCCGCAACCGGCGCATCTTTCTGGCAGCCGGCAAGCAGCGCGGCAAGTGCAACCGCTGCGCTGAGCGGTGCGTAACGACGTGGATGGCGCATGCGGTAGTTCCTGTGCAGTGGTGAAGAAATGAGGTGAGGTGAGCAACAGTCGACCGCGTGCGTTGTCGTCAGCGCAGAGCGTATGGCCTCACGCGCTGCATCGTGCGATGACGCTGGCAGTTACTGCCGATTGCTCTCGGACACCAACGCGTTGTAAGTATTGAGCAACTTGCGCGGCGATCCTTCCGGCGCCAACGAGGGGCTATCGAGCCAGCCCTCTTCGATGCGGCTATAAGGCGTTTTGTCGACCACGCGTTTCACCCGCGCCTTGGCCTGCCTGCGGAAGTCTTCCGCAGCGGTTTCGAAGCTGTTCCATTTGAGTTTGTCCGGCTCCTGGTCGGCCACCTTGGCATGCGCCTCGTCGGAGAGGCGGTTGAAGCCGTCCAGCAGCGTGTTTGCACGCGCGGTGTCGAACTGATCTTCCTGCAGTACGTCGGTCAGTTGCTTGGCATCGAGCATCATCGACAGCCGGTAATACTCGCGCGTGCGTCCCTCCTCGCGCTCCAGCGTCTTGAGCGTTTCGCGATGCGCTGCATCGTTCTGCGCTTCCAGCTCGGTACCGAATGCGCTGCTGGCCTCGGCATAACGCTCCAGCGCCGCCATCAACGGCGCGTGCAGTTGCTTGCCCTTGGCGAACTGGTCGTCTTCATCATCCTGGCGCGCGTAGTAATCGGCCACCTGGTGACTGATCGGCCGCAACGCCTGCAATGCCGCGTGATACTCCCGAGCCGCCGCATCCAGTGCCGGCAGCGACGGTTGCCCCGCAGCCGCCGCGCTGACAGGCGCATCGCACGCCTTCATGTCGACGTCGCTGATGTCGTAGGGGCCGGCCACGCGCGTTTCGCGCCCGCTAGGGCCGGCGGCTGCATCGTCGATCGAACCGGTGTAATGCTTGGCACCGGTATGCACCGGCAGATCGACGCGGTTGAAGCAATCGATATACGCACCGAGTTTGGCGTTGAGCGCATGCTGCGCATCGCTCGGCGCATCGGCGCTCTTACTGGCAGCCGCGTTGCCGGTCGGCGTGGTCTGTTTGCTGCAGCCGGCGCAGAGCGCAAGCACAAACACAAACAGGGCGGGCGCAAACGCGCCGGACTTCAGGAACACGGGCAAACGTCCTTGTTGGAAACGATTTCAGCCGCGCACGATAGCAAACTGCGGCGTGAAATCATCGTGCTCGGCAGTGAAGTGGACGGCGGCGTTCGTCTGCGCGGCAGGCGGTGATGCGCACAAGGTCAATCGTTTTTTCGTGGACGAATGGCTCGCAGCGTCTGCATCGATGTATCGGCGCACGGCCACCTGCACCGCGCTTGGAGCTATAAAAACCAGAGCGAGCAGTCGTCGGGCAAATGTGGACGGCGCACGCGGCACCGCAACGGATGAGCGGTACACGCCGCGCCGAGCACCGGCCGCGCCCGCCTGTCGCCTACGCAGTCGTTCTGTCAGCCGCTCAGTCGAGAAACAGATCCGGCAACAGGCTCCGTGACGGATCGACCGCATAACCGCTGAAGTCGGTGACGCCGGCCTGCGTCAGCACCTCTTCGTCGATCAGAAACTGACCATGGAAACCGACCGCAGCCCGTGTCAGCACCGCATGCGCCGCATCGGCCACGATCTCCGGGCGACGACAGGCAGCGGCGTCCACGCCCGGCAGCATGTTGACCGCATCGGTGGCAATCACCGTGCGCGGCCACAACGCATTGACCGCCACGCCCTGCGGGCCGAACTCAGCGGCCAGCCCCAGTGTCACCAGACTCATGCCCATCTTGGCCAGCGTGTAGCCGGTATGCGCGCCCCACCACGCCGGGTTCAACGATGGCGGCGGGGCAAGGCTGAGGATGTGCGGATTGGGCGCCTTCAACAGATGCGGCAGGCAGGCTTGCGCGCACACAAAACTGCCGCGCGCGTTGACCTGTTGCATCAGGTCGAAGCGCTTCATCGGCGTGTCCAAGGTGCCGCGCAACCAGATCGCGCTGGCGTTGTTGACCAGGATATCGATGCCACCGAACGCTTCCACGGTGGCGGCAACAGCGGCCTGCACTTGCGCTTCGTCGCGGATATCGCATTTGAGCGCCAGCGCCTTTCCACCTGCCGCAACGACTGCTGAGGCAGCGCTGTGAATGGTGCCAGGCAACTTGGGATTGGCCACCGCCGATTTGGCCGCGATGACCACATTCGCCCCATCGCGCGCCGCCCGCAACGCAATCGCCAAACCAATCCCACGCGAGGCACCAGTGATGAAGAGCGTTTTGTCTTTTAGCGTCATGGGAGTCGGGAATCGGGAATCGGGAATCGGGAATCGGGAATCGCAAGAGCTTAGCGCCTTGAACGTCCACCAGCCGACGAACAATCAACTCACGCGATACGCTCTACCGATTCCCCATTCTCGATTCCCGATTACCAGCCCCTCAGGGCTTCGGCCCCTGCCCTTCGTTGTCTTCCCAGTGCAGGATGCGCCGGGTCACAAAGCGGTAGACCGGTTTGCCGGTGGCGAACCACAGCTCGCGTACCCACGACCTGCGCTTGAGCACGCGACGCTCCACTGGCGTGATCGCGGCCGGGCAATACATGCGTTTGTGCTTGAGCAGGTGACGCAGGTCTTCGCGTGCAAGCAGACGCATCCAGCGCGCGCGTGGGTGGCCGCGTACCGCCAGCTGGAAATCGATCACCGCCGGGCTGCCATCGTCCTGCACCAGCCAGTTGGCTTCCTTGGCCAGATCGTTGTGGGCCACGCCACACCGATGCAGCTGCTGCAACAGCCTGCGCGCCTGCCTGAAATACGCCAGATCACCGCGTGGCGGGCGCTGGTACATCGCATCGCCGGCCAGATAGCTGCGGTCCAGATGGCGCCCGTCCCAGCGCAACAGCCGTGGCGTGTGTGGCAAGCCATCCAGCTGCCGCAGCGCCAGCGCTTCGCGACGTGCCAGCCACCAGGCCACCCCACGCAGAAGCCAGGGCGCCACGCTAAGGTCGCGCCGCACAAACACCCGGCCAGCGTCGCGGATCAACAAAATGCGCCCGAACGTATCGGACTTCAGCGGGAGATTGTCGGCGGGCTCGTGACTCATTCCCCATTGTAGGCGGGCAGCCCGCATCGCCGTACTGCCGTTGCAGCGCGTGCCGATGACACACGCCCGCACCGTGGCCTGGTTGCAACCTCAGGTGAAGCCAACCGGCCGATGTGAGCATGGCGCAAGTCAGTCGTCGCCCTGCCCACTTATAATTCGGGAATGAACTCATGGATCGACGCCACGCTGGAGTGGATCGGACACCACCCCACCTTGGCTGGCGTGGTGATCTTTGCCATCGCATTCTGTGATGCGGTGATCGTGCTCGGTGCCATCGTGCCCGCGCTGCCGCTGCTGTTCGCCATCGGCGTGCTGATCGGGCTCGGCCAGATCAACGGCCCGTATGCAGTGGTGTGCGCCACCCTGGGGGCGTTTATCGGCGATGCGTTGAGCTTCTGGGTGGGCCATCGCTGGGGCCACCAGTTGCACACGTATTGGCCGTTTCGGCGCTATCCCCAGTTGCTGGAACGCGGTGAGCTGCTGTTCCGACGCAACGCCTTCAAGAGCATTCTGATCGCGCGCTATGTCGGCGCGGTGCGGCCGTTCGTACCCGCCATCGCCGGCATGTCGCACATGCCGTTTAAGCGCTATCTGTTCGCCAGCGGGCTGGCCTGCGTGTCGTGGGCGCTGCTATTTCTGGTGCCGGGCTGGGTGTTGGGCACCGCTTACGACGCGGTCGCTGCAGTCGCCGGGCGCCTGTTCGTAGTGGTCACCCTGCTGGCTGCGGTGATCGGCCTGGCCTGGGCGGTGGTGCTGTATTCGTACCGCTGGTCGGCAGGCCATCTGGATGCACTGCTGGCGCGATTGCTGGAGTGGTCGCATCGGCACCCGGTGCTGGGCAACTGGTCGGTCAGCGTGTTCGACCCACGCCGGCGCGAATCGGTCCCGCTGGCGATGATGGCGCTGATGCTGTTGCTGCTGGGCTGGGGTTGGTTCGTGTTGCTGATGGTGGTGCTGGCGCATGGCGAACCGCTGCGCGTGGACCTCGCTGTGCACGATTTGATGCTGGCGCTGCGCAACCCGCTGGCCGACTACCCGATGGTGGCGCTGGCCTCGCTGGGCGATTGGCAGGTGTTGTTGCCGGCGATCGCCGCAGCGATGGGCTACCTGGCCTGGCGTCGGCGCTGGATGGCGGTGGCGCATTGGGTGATCGCACTGGCGTTTGGCCTGGCCCTGACGCAGTTGCTGGGCGCCACCGTGCAGGTGGTGCGCCCACCGGCCGCCAGCAGCGGGTTCGGATTCCCGTCGGTGGCGGTCACCATGGCCACGATCGGGTTCGGGTTTTTCGCGCTGTTGATCGCACGCGAACTGCCCGGCCGCCGCCGCGTCTGGCCGTATCTGGTCAGTGGCGCCATCGTCTCGCTGATCGGCTTCGCACGCCTGTACCTGGGGGCGCATTGGCTCAGCGATGTGGTCGGCGGCATGTTGTTCGGCATCTTCTGGCTGCTGGTGCTGGGCATTGCGTATCGCCGCCGCGCCACGCGCGCGTTCTGGGTCAAGCCGGTGTCGTGGATCTTCTACGGCGTGTTCGTGAGCTGCGCGATCTTCTTTGCGCCGCGTAATCTCGGCACCAAGCTGGCCAAGTTCGAACCGCCACCGCCGCTGCTGATGGACCTGCCCGCCAGCGACTGGTGGGAGGGCCAATGGCGGCTGCTGCCTGCACGTCGCAATGAATTCGACGACGACCAGCGCTGGCCGCTGGACGTGCAGGTGGCCGGCCCGCTCGCGCCACTACAACGCCAGCTCGAAGCACGCGGCTGGCGGACACAACCGCAGGCCGGCTGGGAACAGGCATTGCACCTGCTGGATGTCAGCGGCCGCCCGGACGAAGTGCCGATTCTGCCGGCCACGCTGGACACACAAGTGGAAGCCCTGCTGATGGTGCGTCATGCAGCGCCCGGGCACGTGCATGTGTTGCGCCTGTGGCCTGCAGCCGCGCGACTGCAGCCCAGCGCACAACCGCTGTGGGTAGGCAGCACGCAGACCTTGCGCTACAGCCGCCACTTCAGCCTGATCGGCCTGTGGTACCCACTACGCGGCGTGGACCCTGCACTCAGCGCGTTGCGCGACGCACTCGGCCCGCTGCCGCATCGCGTGGAGCAGCGTCGCCGCTCGCAGGTACCGGTGATCCTGATCGACAGTACGTCGGGCAACGCGGTGCGTGGCGAGAACAAAGACAACGCTGCATCGCAGACGGAAACCACTGCGTCCGATCTGGCTGCATCGCATCCGTCACAACAGCGTCGTTGATCGATCGGGTAACAGCGGCGATCGGCCGGCGAACGCGCAGTCCGGTTGATAAGAACTGCTAGTAAAACTTTTTGAACGCTGCCTTGATGGGGGCAACGCGTTGCGTCGCTTAGATGCAGACGGATGTTTAGGTCAACAGCCTTGGTGAGAGCGGCTAACAAAACGCAGCGAGCAGTCGTCAGGTGGGTGTGGACGACGCGCGGGAACTGGAGTGTACGAGTGGATTCCGAGCACCAGCCGCGCCCGCCTGGCGGCTGCACAGTCCTTTTGTTAGCTGCTCTTAGTCGAGGGTGCGGCGCCCTCACCGCTCGCGGGACACGCCGTGAACCCATCCCTGGGGGCTCGGTGGCGGCATCCATGCCGCCACACGGTCCCGCAAGCGGCGAGGACACCGCACCAGGACGTTGGTCGTTAGCTGCGTAAAAGAGCTGGTCGTCTCGCGCGTCGCAGTGGCCTGCTGATGCGGATCGCACACACATGTGAGCTAGCAAAGTAGAAGCACATCATGCATTGCTTGCACCAAGCACACCGACCATCTCGACTGGCCCTTGCCCGCCCACCGTCGCGGGACCTTACGCGGCATGGATGCCGCGTAAGAGCCTCCAGGGACGGATTCACGGCGTGTCCCGTGATGGTGGGCGGGCAAGGGCCCTGCACCCAAGCCGCAGATCAGCCGCTCTACAACCAAAGCATCCGCACCATTCCATTACCTCTCAAGGTGACCGAGAGCTTGTGCTTCAGCGCCGTTTGGATGGGCACAAGCCGCATTGGTCAAGCGCGCAACGCCTCACCACAACACCCCATCCACCGGTTGCATTGGCTCCGGTGCGGGTTCGCCAATTGCCTGCAGGGCATCGATCTCCACCGTGCGGCACATGGTGTCCAGCGGCAGATCGTGGATTGTGTTGGCAAACGGATCGACCAGCTCATCGCCGATCTTCAGCACCGCCAAAAACATCAAGCCGGCGACCGTCGATCCTACCGGCGTGGCGTACTGCAGCGTTTCCACCAGGCCGATCGGCAACAGCACGCAAAACAGCCGTGTAAAAAGGTTCGGATAGAAGCGGTACTGATACGGCAGCGGCGTATTTTTCAGCCGCTCCATGCCGCCCTGCGCGTTGGCGATATCCACCAGAATGCGCTCGACGCTGGCCTGCTGGATGCTGTCGATCCAGCCATCGCGCCGCGCCTGTTCCACGGCACGGCCTGTCGTATCGAGCAAGCCATTGGCCACGTTCGTACGCGTGATCACCGCTGCCACTTCGTCGGCATCCAGCCGCGACTGCAAGGCCATCGCCACCGGCAACCGCCGCAGCTGGCAGCGCAGGGCATTGACGTAGGCGATCTGCCGTAGCGCGATCGTGCGCCCCAGCGCTGCAGCTTCTGGCGCAGACAGGATGCTGACGCTCAGGCGCACCAGATTGCGCGATGCATTGATCATCTGGCCCCACAGCACGCGGCCTTCCCACCAGCGTTGATAGGTGGAATTGGCGCGAAAGCCCAGGAATAACGCCAGTGCCGAACCGAAAATGGTCAACGGCAATGCCGGCGCGCGGAACGGCAGCACGTAATAGATGATCGTGATCAACACGTCCCAGACAAACAACACCGCCAGGGTCCGCCAGACCTGACTGAACACATCCGCCACACGCGGTTTCACATCGATGATCAAGGCACACTCCCTCACTAAAAACGCGTATCGCCCTTGCGCGCATCCAGTGCATGGATGCCATCGCTAGCGCACTCAAGCGTAAGAAGTCTGCCGCGACGGCGGTGCAAGTGCGGTGATGGGGCGATAGAAGCAGTGCCTCGCGAGAGCAAAACACTTCTGCGCGATCATTGACTAGCTGCGGCCGATGCCCGGAAGCGGCATGCAGTGCCTATCCACGTTCGTCTCCTTCGCACCCGATGCACGGCGGCGCCTGCTGATTGGCCGCGCTACGTGATTGCCCGCGCTCAGGGCATCCAGGCCAGCAACTGCTCCAGACGCTGATGCGGGTCGTCCTGCTGCAACAACGACAAGCGTTGCTGCTCGGTCAATGGCAACAACTCGGCCAGCCGCCAGCCCACCCATGCGGACTGATCCAGCAACCCCGGGCCGACCGAGGCAAATTCGCCGCCCACCTGTTCGAGCATGCGCTCGAGCACGGTTGCCAACAGGCTGTGCTCGGGCCGCAATTCGTCGTCGGGATCCGGCTCGCACCAGCTCACCTCGCCCACCAACAGCCCGTTGTCGCGGATGCGCGAGCGCTGCACATGAAAGCGACGCGTGCCGCGTAGACGTAGCACCAGCACGCCATCGGCGCCGACATCGAAATCCTCGATCCGCACTTCGGTGCCGAACGCCGCCGGTGTTGCCGGTACGCCCACCTCATTGCCATCCAGGATCAGGCACACGCCGAAGCTGGTGCCGTTGCGCCCGCATTCGCGCACCAGATCCAGATAGCGGCGCTCGAATACGCGCAGCCCCATCGCCGCGCCCGGCAACAACACGCTGTGCAGCGGAAACAGCGGCAAAGCGCTGGTGTCGTCAGTGTCCGCGATCGACGCCATCACGACAGCTGCGCCAGAAAGCGACGCGGCGCGCCGTCGAATCCGCCATTGGACATAAACACCACATGGTCGCCCGGCTGCGCGATGTCGCCCAGCGTCTGCAGCAACGCCTCCACGTCATGCGCCACGTGTGCCTGCCCGCGCACCTGCGCGATGATCGGTGCCGCATCCCATGGCAACTCGGGACGATGCAGGAATACCACCGCGTCGGCATCGTGCAGCGACGGCGCCAACGCCTGCGCATGCGCGCCCAACCGCATCGAATTGCTGCGCGGCTCCATCGCCACCAGCACACGCGCCGCGCCCACCTTCGCACGCAGCCCCTGCAAGGTGGTCGCAATGGCGGTGGGGTGATGCGCGAAGTCGTCGTAGATGGTGATCCCGCGCGCCTGCCCCAACACTTCCAGTCGGCGTTTGACGCTCTGAAAGTGCGCCAGCGCCGGCATCACCGTTGCCGGATCCACGCCCACCGCATGCACAGCGGCCAGCGCCGCCAGTGCGTTGAGCACGTTGTGCCGCCCGACCAGCGGCCACTGCACCTGGCCGATCTCCACGCCGCGATGCGCGACCGCAAACATGCTGCCATCGGCGGCCACCAAGCGCGCGCTCCACTCCAGCGCCGCATCGAAACCGAACCGCTCCACCGGCGTCCAGCAGCCCATCGCCAACACCTCGGCAAGTCGCGCGTCTTCGCCATTGACGATCAGCCGCCCGCGCGCCGGTACGGTGCGGACCAGATGATGGAACTGCCGTTGGATGGCGGCCACGTCAGGAAAAATATCGGCGTGGTCGTATTCGAGGTTATTGAGGATCGCCACCAGCGGTCGGTAGTGCACGAACTTGCTGCGCTTGTCGAAGAAGGCGGTGTCGTATTCGTCGGCTTCCACCACGAACGCGCGCCCCTGCCCCAGCCGCGCCGACACGCCGAAATCCTCGGCCACGCCGCCGATCAAAAAGCCCGGCGCGCGCCCGGCCGCCTCCAGCAGATAGCTCAGGATGGTGGTGGTGGTGGTCTTGCCATGGGTACCGGCGACCGCCAGCGTGTCGCGGCCCGGCAGCACCTGCTCGGCCAGCCATTGGGCGCCTGAGCTATAGCGGCGGCCTGCATCGAGCACCGCTTCCACAGCCGGATTGCCGCGCGACAAGGCATTGCCGATGACCACCTCGGTGGCGTCGGCGGAAATATTGGACGGCGCGTAGCCCTGGGCCAGCGAAATCCCGAGCGTTTCCAGCTGGGTAGACATCGGTGGATAGATGGCCTGGTCGCTGCCTTCTACCTGCCAGCCCAGCTCGCGTGCCAGGGCGGCCACACCGCCCATGAAAGTCCCGGCGATGCCGAGGATGTGGAGTTTGCTCATGGAGCACATTGTCGCCGATCACCGGAGTTGCAGGACATTCCGATCCGCACCCGGCGCCGCTGTCAGGAAAGTCCTACCGTACTGTCGGGAATTTCCCGATATGCGAACTGCGTCACATCCCTCACTATGCTGAACGCCAGTCGCAGCACCCTTTGGTTCTACTCCCCAAGAGACCAAATCCCCAGGGAGCTCATGCTGTTGGGGCTCTGAGCAAGCTCATTACTGGCGTTATTCTGCCCCGGTCATCTTGTATGGCCGGGGTTTTTCTTTTCCGGGGTCTTGATCTGCACACGGCGCGGCCAACAGGCACGCGGTAAACACAGACCGGGCGTTGCGCCCGGTCCGGGTGACTCAGCGGCCGAGCGCCTTGCTGATGCGTTCCAGCACTTCGTCCAGCGACCCAACGCCATCCACACGCGCCAACTTGCCGCGCTGCTCGTAGAAGCCGATCACCGGCGCCGTTGAGTCGGTATAGACCTGCAGACGCTTGCGCACCGATTCCGGGTTGTCGTCCTCACGGCCTTCGGCCTTGGCACGTCCGGCGATGCGCTCGACCAGCAACTCGCTGGCGACGTCCAGCTGCACCACCGCATCCAGTGGCTGACCGATCTTGCTGAGCAGGTTGTCCAGCGCATTGGCCTGCGCCACATTGCGCGGATAACCATCGAGGATGAACCCCTTGGCGACATCGGCCTGACCAAGCCGCGACTCCAGCATGCCGAGCAGGATGTCGTCGGACACCAGATCGCCGCGTGCCATGACTTCCTTGGCCTTCAGGCCGAGCGGCGAGCCGGCGGCCACTTCGGCACGCAGCAGGTCGCCGGTGGAAATGTGCGGGATCTCAAACGAATCTTTGAGACGTGTCGCCTGGGTGCCCTTGCCCGAACCGGGCGGTCCCAACAGAACCAATCGCATCAGTGGACTCCACTTTCGAATAAAAACGCGTTGCGGTTGGCGGCGTTAGACTCAAGCCTTCGCCGGCGCTGACCGTATGGTCGTGCAGCTTACCCCATCCGGGGAATGTCCCGGCACTGTCCCCTGCGCCATGTTTCCATGTGAGGAGTCCGTCCCCCTATGTCCACTGGCAACTTGTTGTATGCCCAATCCGGCGGCGTCACCGCCGTCATCAACGCCACCGCTGCCGGCGTTATCACCGAAGCGCGTGCGCGCAAGATCAAGGTATTGGCCGCCCGCAACGGCATCCTGGGCGCGCTGCGCGAGGAGTTGATCGATACCTCCAAGGAATCGGCCTCCGCGATCGCCGCACTGGCGCAGACACCCGGCGGCGCGTTCGGCTCGTGCCGCTACAAGCTCAAGTCGCTCGAACAGGACAGCGCCAAGTACGAACGTCTGCTCGACGTGCTGCGCGCACATGACGTGCGCTGGTTCCTCTACAACGGCGGCAACGATTCGGCCGACACCGCATGGAAGGTCTCGCAGCTGGCCAAGGCTTACGGCTACCCGCTGCACTGCATCGGCGTGCCCAAGACCATCGACAACGATCTTGCGGTGACCGATACCTGCCCCGGGTTCGGCTCGGCGGCCAAATACACCGCGGTATCGGTGCGCGAAGCCGCACTGGATGTCGCCGCGATGGCCGACACCTCCACCAAGGTCTTCATCTACGAAGCGATGGGCCGCCACGCCGGCTGGCTTGCGGCCGCAGCGGGGCTCGCAGGTCAGGGCCCGGACGATGCACCGCAGATCATCCTGCTGCCCGAGCGCGCCTACGACCAAGCCGCGTTCCTGGCCAAGGTGAAACAGGTCGTCGAAAAGGTCGGCTGGTGCGTGGTGGTCGCCAGCGAAGGCATCCAGGACGCACACGGCAACTTCGTCGCCGATGCCGGTGGCGCAGCCGACTCATTCGGCCACGCGCAACTGGGCGGTGTGGCCGCATTCCTGGCCGCACAGGTCAAACAGGAACTGGGCTACAAGGTGCACTGGACCCTGCCGGATTACCTGCAGCGTTCCGCGCGCCACCTCGCCTCCAAGACCGACTGGGAACAGGCCCAGGCCGTCGGCAAGGCCGCCGTGCAATACGCACTCAAAGGCATGAACGCGGTGATTCCGGTGATCGAACGCGTCAGCGACGCCCCCTATCGCTGGAAGATCGTGCCCGCCCCGCTGCACAAGGTGGCCAATCACGAAAAGAAGATGCCGCCCAGCTTCCTGCGCAAGGACGGCTTCGGCATCACCGACCGCGCCCGCCGCTATTTCGCCCCACTGATCAAGGGCGAAGCCCCGCTGGCCTACGGTAACGACGGCCTGCCCAAGTATGTGACGTTGAAGAACGTGGCGGTGGCGAAGAAATTGCCGGTGTGGGAGGGGTGAGACGAGCTGCCAACCTGAACGTCTGCGACGGCATCAGTGGCTGACTGCGGAGGAAAGGAGCCCGTTGCGGCCGCCGAAACCGGGATTGCTGTGACGGACTGTCTTCATGGCGGCCGGCAGGTGCCGTTTCGCACCTGCCGTGTGTCGGCTGGAGCCTAAACTGACAAAGAGGACGCTCCACAGGCAAATGCCGCGATCGGCTGTAGGGATTTCCTTACAAAAAGCTGGCAGATCAAGCCAGGCGGCGCCTGGGCGGCGACCCCGCGGGTAAGGCAATACCTCATTAGTAGAAATTTGGTTAAGTGTGTGCCACAGTTCGCACCAAACCTGCCTCATCGCGCATAAGGATCATGGCCCAGCAGGCAATCATCTCCAGTCTTCCCCGGTGGTCAGCCAGTGCCGCCGGGGAGTCTGTGTCTGGACGAAACGGCCTCACTCACCCGCGACGAGCGCATGATTTATAAAGCCGGACCGTCCCGCTGAACGCGCATCTGGCATTCACCGCTGTTTTTGCTGCCGCTGTTCCCGCCACTCATCTATACCGAAAAGATCGACGAGACTCGCCATGACCGCACGTTCCTGCCGCCTCCGCCATCCGATTTCCCGCCTTGCCGCCGGCCTGCTGCTAAGCATCGGGCTGTGTGCAGGACCTGCCAACGCGCAAGTGATCATCACGAACCCGACGGGAATGGCAAAGGACCTCAAGGAATATGCGGAACAAGCCAAGCGATGGACCGAGACGATCAAGCAGTATCAACAGCAGCTGCAGCATTATCAGCAGCAGCTCATCAAGTTGCAGCGCCTGCAGTTCAACATGCCCCAGCTGGAAAACCAGTTCGTTCTGCGCGATGCAAGTTACGGGTTGGACGCGTACTGCCCCGGCGCGTCGGGTATTGCGGGCCTCATGGACCAGATCAAATCCATTCCGTTGAGCCTGACTGGCGGGGCCAATATTCAGGAACAGCAGCAACGTGTCTGCGCCAGTATCGTGCAAGCACAAAACGCCCAATACAACGAGGCAGTGAAGATCATCCAGCGCATGGTGGTGCGCAGTGCCGACTTCGAGAGGCTGGAGCGTCAGCGCGATAATGTAGGAACGAAGGAGGGCGCGCTGGCCGCAAACAACAATGAAGTGCAGCGCTATGTGGCGCGCAATGCATTGGAGCTGAGTCATTGGGAAGCCAAGATGAAGGCCTACGACATCTACATCGCCGGCCTCAAGGACGACCAGAGCCTGCTCGCCAAGCGCGCGCTTGAAGGCGACAAGGGCAATATTTTGGGGCAGATCGTCCAAGCAGCCGCACTGAAGATTGCGCTGTCTAAATAAATAATCAGCGGGCAACCAAAGCCCCCATTACGGTACATAGGCAGGCAACAATGGATGTTTTCTTTCATGGTGGGATGAACTGGTTGCAGCCTTTGGCGGACGCCACCCTCGGCGACTTCGTTTTCTTCAAGCTGGTCAACGACTACTTCAACCAGGAAATCCAGGAATTCGGCATGGAGTTGATGGGGCGGGCCATGAAGTGGGTCAGCACCATCGCGCTGACGGTGACCACGCTATGGATCTTGATCCTGGGCTACCGCATCGCCACCGGGCAGTCGCGTGAGAGTGCGATGGCTACCATGATCAAGGCAGCCAAGGTCGCCGTCATCATCAGCTTGGCGTCAGCCCTGGGTGCCAATGGCGCCATGCTGCACCAGACCATGACCCAAAACCTGGACAAGGAAATCCATGAGCTGTTCACCGGCGAGGAGGGCAGCTCCGCCGATGCGATCGACGAGAACCTGGCCTATACCCAGATTGCGCTGGCCGCGCTGGATGCGGTGCGGGTGGAGTCTAGTCAGCCGGAAATGCTGGAGAAAAAGGGGCGCGCCGTGCTGCTGGCCGGCTTCGGCACCGCCAGCCCGCCGATGGCGGCCGGTGCAATGCTGCTGCTGTTCAAGTTCACCATGGCCTTCTTGATCGGCATCGGGCCGATTTTCATCCTGGCGCTGATCTTCGACCAGACCAAGGATCTGTTCAAAAAGTGGTTGTTCTACATCATCGGCACGCTGTTCTCGATGGCCATGCTGTCCGTGGTCACCGCCATGGTGCTCAAGTTCACCGCCAAGGTCGCTGGCGCCTACTGGGTAATGAAGTTCATCTCTCTGAATACCGAAGGCCTCTCCAGCCAAGCCCTGCAGCAAGGTGGCATCGGTCTGATCATGACTATGCTCATCGTCACCGTACCCACCATCGCCGCCGCACTATGGCAGGGCAACATGGGCACGTTTATGGCGTATTCGGCATTTGGCGCTGCGTCGAGTCCCGGACCACAGGGGCAGCCGGCTGGGTCGTATATGCCGCGACAAGACTCACCGAACACAGAAAATACCGTTAACTCTAGTACAAACAATACCCGGGCGGCGACCGGCAATCAACCTGAACAGCAGCCAGTAGCGCCGGCCTACGTTGGTAATGCAGTTAGAAACAGCAAGGAACGGCTTTCTTGATTGATAATTTCGCATTTACTTTTGCAAAAATTAATTAATTAGCCGGATTACAAATACATGAATAATATCTACCTGTTTATTTCAATGTTAATTTTCTTTCCGTACAGCGCTATGGCTGAGGGAAACTGCCCTCCAGGACAGTTTCAAATTGGTGGGCAGGGGGCTGTTGCATGCGCTCCAATTCCACAAGAGGGTTCAATCCAGCAGCCAGCTCGCCCTGCAGGCAAATGGATCAAAACCTGGGGAGCTGTCGCTATGGGTTGGGTAGGCTCAATTCCTTACTATGGCGTGCCCGCTGGAAAACTCTCTAAATCTGAGGCTGAAGTGGATGCGCTGGAGAGATGCACTAAAAAAGGACCGAAAAATTGTGCGATAAAACTAACGTACTTTAATCAATGCGCCGCTATTGCTGAGCCGCACACATCTGAAGACTTAATACCCGATGGAAGCAAGACGATTTTTGTCGGCAATGCATCTTTAGAAGGAGCCGCCAATCAAGCGGAAAAGGAATGCAATGTTGCAAATAGATCGTTTCAGGTGAAGTGTAAAGTTATTTATAAAGCATGCTCAGATCAAATTTTTAAAAAATTCTGACAATACATCCATCATTGACTACTCAAAAAATCTTGCACTAAGATCATTGATAGGATGACTACGAGAAAGCACTTAATTTTCTCAGCATTCTTCTTGTTCTTCTTCACTCTCCGGCTCAAACCGGTGTCGGTCACAACGAAGTAATCCTCCACTACAACAACGCCCCCCCTTTCACCCTCTGCACGCTGGGCGCCCCCACTGATTGCTAGCTCCTCGTCGATCCCACCATCGGCACATTCTCACTGTCACTAAGCCGTATTGCTTCAACGCAGCGTCGGCACAGATATTTGCACGCGCCTGCCCCATCGCCTACCGCCGCAGCACCCTGCACGATCCAGCGGGTGCTGTACAGTAGGTAAGTCGCACTTCATAGGAGCGATGCAGTGGATAGAGCACTCTCCCCCATGCTGACAGGTACCTGTCAGCCTAGAGCCTACGCAATCTCCTGATTATCGTTGTCCTGATGCTCGCGCCTACCGCCTGCCTGCTGGTTTTGGCTTACCGCACCGCATTTACCGCCCTGCTTGGGCTTGCACACTCTGTGGCTATTGTCGGTGCGGTGTTGAATTTTTTGTTGTCAGCAAGGTAGCATCGGCCTAAGCATTATCATGGCCATGCTCATCGTCGCCGCCGCACTATGGCAGGGCAATATGGGTACGTTTATGGCGTATCCGGCATTTGGCGCTGCGTCGAGTCCCGGACCACAGGGGCAGCCGGCTGGGTCGTATATGCCGCAACACGTGGCGAAGGGAGAAGGACAGCAAGCTGGCGGATCTGAGATGACTACAAATCAAACAGCTAGAATTGCAGGTCAGACTCAATCACAAGCGGCACCGTTAATCGGCTCACGCGGGCAAGCTGGGCAAGGCTCTAATCACCAAATTTAAATTACCCCTTGCAAACTAGATATTTTATCCATTCAAAGGTGTAATATGAATTCACTTTTCTTCCTCATACTTATTTTATTTCCAATCTGTGAAAGCGCGTTAGCGCAAGGCTGCCCCGTCGGGCAATACCAAATTGGTGGGCAAGGAGCCGTTGCATGCGCTCCAATTCCAGCAGGAGACCCCATTCAACGGCAACCGCGACCTAGCGGAGAATGGATTAAAACTTGGGGCGCCATCGCAGGCGACGCTGGCAATAATTTAGGCGTCTCTATTGGAAAACGCAAAAAATCTGAGGCAGAACGAGACGCTATCGATAAGTGCGAAGGCATAAGTGAGGCGAAGTGCCACACACTTTATGTTTATGAAAATCGATGCGCAGCAGTCTCTGAACCTACGGGACTTGGCTCTTCTGACCAAGCGAAGCGCGTAACGAGAAGCTATTCTGCCGGGCCTTCTATAAAATTTGCAGGCGAAAGTGCTATCGCTTATTGCAAGGAGCATAACTCGGGCAGCGACTGCAAGGTGATATACACAGCATGCTCCGAGCCAATATTCAAATCCTATTGAGTCTCCATCTTTCACGAAGAAGGATATCTCATAAAAATGCCTAGACTGGCATCGGTGTTATTACTAAAAACTTCAACTCTTTCGCACAGACACTGCAGGAGGTCATTAAGAAGTGACCCCCTACTAAAACCCTTACCTTCAGCACGCTGGGCGTCCC
Organism: Xanthomonas sp. WHRI 8932A; assembly: GCF_035012785.1. Taxonomy (NCBI): domain Bacteria; kingdom Pseudomonadati; phylum Pseudomonadota; class Gammaproteobacteria; order Lysobacterales; family Lysobacteraceae; genus Xanthomonas; species Xanthomonas sp. WHRI 8932A. The sequence goes on along the minus strand of NZ_JAYGQQ010000003.1, from coordinate 239,764 downwards.
TACGTGCTGTTGGCTGCCGGTAGATCCCGCCACCGGCACCTTCACTTCCACCAACACGTACTGCTTCAACGCAGCGTCGGCACGGATTTGTGCACGGGCCTACCCCATCGCGTACGGCTACGGCACCGCTAAAGATGACTAGGGTTCTGCACAGTTAGGTAAGTCGCACTTCATTAGGAGCGATGCAGTGGATAGAAGGCCATTCCCCCACAATGCTCATTGGTATCGGTCAGCCGAGAGCCTGCGCAATCTCCTGATCGTCGTTATCTTGACGCTAGCGCTCACTACCAGCCTGCTTGTGCTGGCTTACCGCACAACATTTACCGCCTTGCTTGGGCTTACACACTTTGTGGCCATTGTCGGTGCTGTGCTGCACGTTGCTGTTGTCCTGCTTCTGACAATGCGGATTGCACATGCCGCGAACATCTGGAAGAACCTGCGCAGCCAGGATAAACAGACTGCCGATATGCGACAGCTGCGCCAGACGATTTTCAACACGGCCGGCATGACCGCATTGATGCTGCTATTGACCGTTGGTGCGGCGTGTACTCCACTGGTGATGCAACTGCCCGAACTGGGGTTGGTGTTCTGCGTCCTGCTCGTTACGCTGGTATTGCACAGCGCCAACATCAACCGCAGCGCTAGCCAGCTGCGTGATGCGATCACCGCCGCCGAGTGGTCTGCACAGTGCACAATGGCGACATGAACGCTCATCTGAAGCTAAAGATTGCTGGCTGTCTTTTCCTCACGCTCATGGCAGGGTGCAACCCCATGAACACTGCTTCTGAAATGCACGACACCGATGCGAATACCGCCGCCGGCGATCCGGTCTACCGGAAAAACCCGAAGCCGACGCAGGCATACCGGATCACGATGACCATCGAGGATGCTCCAGGGCCATTTGCGTGGATCTCGGGTACGGCTTTCTACCAAATGACTAACCACAAGCAATGCACGCCAATTGAGCCCATTGCCGGTGTATGGAGCAAGTCTGATGAAGATGGCATCCCCATCCACTTTGAGAGGTTAGATGCATCCACATATACTGGGACGTTTTATGCAGATGGCATGGTTGATGCCGACTACTATGCCAAGGGCGTCTGCCGATGGGAACTCACTAGCGTAGATGTTTCGTTAAAGGCTACCGGCAAACACGAAGAAACAAGATTTCAGCCAGGCCTATATAAAGATAAATTGTTGAGCGGCACTCCGTCTGCGACCTATTTTTGGTCGGGCGGATATCCAAACGATGAAATGAGCAACTATCCCGACTCAGGCCATTCAGATCCAAGTCAATTCAAGGAAGAGTTGCGCAAACAGTTGTTCAAAGTGACTCTGATTGCTAGAAAGGACTCACCATGACTCTCACCGCACAACAATATGCTGAGCTGGCAAACGATGTTTATAAAAAGCCAGATGAAATTGGCGAGAATAGTCGAACTGCAAATATCGGCGGCGTGCCATATAAGCGCCTCGAATACATTGATACTCCTTCTGGCTATCAAGGCATTATCTATCAGCGGGTAGATACAGGCGAAATTGTCGTAGCCCATCGCGGCACAGAGCCCGAACGGCAGCTAAAAGAGGATGTCGTCTTCGCCGATGGCGGCATGGTGACAGCTCGTCACAACGACCAAGCCGCCGATGCAATTGAATTCACCCGACATGCAATGCAGATAGCTGAGCGCCAAGGCAAGCGTGATGGGCATGAGCCCGACGTCACCGTCACCGGCCACTCGCTCGGCGGCGACCTGGCACAGGTTACGGCACATCACTTTGGCCTCAAAGGCGAGACCTTCAACGCCTATGGCGCGCTCAGCCTGGATCGGCGCATTCCCGAAGGCGGCACCGATGTCATCAATCATGTAATGGCCGGCGATGCGGTCAGTGCTGCCAGCAAGCATTATGGACAGGTCAAGATCTACGCCTCGCCGCAGGAAATCGCCACCCTCAAGGAAGCCGGCTACGACAACACCCGCAGCCTGCTGGATGCACGCAATCCCCTCGCCGCTGTCCAACTCAGCGACTCGCATAAGATGCATAACTTCCTACCCGTCGATGGCGACGGCAAGCCGGATCGCTCGGCACTGGAAGACCCCAAATCACAACAGCTGGCGCAGCAGTACGCGCCGATGATCGACAAGTACCGCGACGATGTAGCGCTGATGCGTGGTCACTTGACCATCACATCGCGCACCATCCAGTCCATGAACGTGGCAGATGGCATCAATCAGTTGCGCGGTACGCTTGCACCCGGTGCAGGTGCGGCGGAGATGGCGGCCGAGCGCTGGAAGGAGACGCAGCAGCGCATGCAGCGTGAGGACACGCCGGTCTATGTGACACCTGGCTGGAAGCTGCCCCTGGGCAATACCCCTGAGCGCTGCGTAGATCCGGGCGCGGCCGCCATGTCCAATGATCTACTGTACCGCTCCATCCACAGCAAACTGCCGCAGGGCACATCTGATGCGGTGGCCATGCATGCCACCGTCGAGGCCAAACGCGCTGGCATCGTCGACGTCAACCAGCTGCGCAGCGTGACCGTGCAAGACGGCAATGCCTGGATCGTCGGCAACACGCCGGGCTTCCGCGCCAAGGTGGACCTGTCGGCTGACGTGCCGCCGCTGCAAGAGAGCCAGCAGCACTCGCGCGCACTGGACGCGCAGCGGTCGCAGCCGGAAATGACCCAGCAATCGCCTGCCCGTGTAATTTAAGGCCATGACCAAGCAGATCGCACCGATGACTGCGCCGATACCGACTGTCACGGCAGCTCGGTTTGTGTCGCGTGGGACAAGCTGGTCGCAGACCTTGGCCGATATCGGCCTCGGCGACTTCGTTTTGTTCAAGCTCGTCAACGACTACATCATCGGTACGCTGTTCTCGATGGCCATGCTGTCCGTGGTCACGGCCATGGTGCTCAAGTTCACCGCCAAGGCGGCCGCCGCCTACTGGGCGGTCAAGTTCATTCCATTCGGCAATGCCGAAGGCTTGTCCAGCCAGGCCCAGCAGCAAGGCGGCATCGGTCTGATCATGACCATGCTCATCGTCACTGTACCCACCATCGCCGACGCACTATGGCAGGGCAATACGGGCACGTTTATGGCGTATTCGGCATTTGGCACTGCGTCGAGCCCTAGGCCGCAAGGACAGCCGGCTGGGTCGTACATGCCGCAAAGGATTGATAAAAACACTAACCAAGCACAAGGTGGAAATGCAGACCCAACTGCTGCAGTCAAAGCAATTGGCAGCACCCCAAGTTCTGCCCCATCCAGGACCCCGGCTCGCGCTGTAACGCTGGAAGATATGAAAGCGGAAGCGCTTAAAGTACCTACTACCTTGTGCGAAAGGCAATACATATGCAATTCAATAAATTTTACTTATTCTCTCTTTTATTTTTTGGATTTTCAGCGATGGCCGAGCAGGGTTGTCCGCCTGGGCAATTCCCTATCGGCGGACAAGGTGCTGCCGCATGCGCCCAGATTCCTCAGGGAAATCCTGGATCGCAAGAGCCCCGCCCTCTGGGTAAATGGATAAAAACTTGGGGTGCGGTTGCGCAGGACACAAGCAATGGGACTCTGGGAGTTTCCATTGGAAAAAACTCCAAACAAGAGGCTCGGCAAGAGGCACGCGCCAAATGCATGGAGGTTGGAGGAGTTCGATGTAAGGACTGGGTGGAATACCAAAACCAGTGCGTAGCAATAGCTGGGCCTCAAAAAGATGGAGTCAATACTGCAGGGAAACTGCAGTTCGCGCGAGGCCCATCACTTGATGATATCCGACGTAATGCATTGGAAAGTTGTGCATCAGCAAATCAGTCACACTGTGGCGTACTCTATTCTGCCTGCTCAGAGCCTAGATTTCAGCATCATTAGCATAACGTCAGTTAACACACCTAAAAGTGCAGCACCTCAGAATTAAGAGGTTATTCTGCGAACGTGTTCAATTACCTTGATTGGAGCCAAGTTTTCACATTTTTGATCGGCATCGGGCCGATCTTCATCCTGGCGCTGATCTTCGACTGGACAAAGGATCTGTTCAAAAGGTGGTTGTTCTACATGTGCTACATCATCGGGACACTGTTCTCGATGGCCATGCTGTCCGTGGTCACGGCCATGGTGCTCAAGTTCACCGCCAAGGTGGCCGCCGCCTACTGGGCGGTCAAGTTCATTCCATTCGGCAATGCCGAAAGCTTGTCCAGCCAGGCCCTGCAGCAAGGTGGCATCGGTCTGATCATGACTATGCTCATCGTCACCGTACCCACCATCGCCGCCGCGCTATGGCAGGGCAATATGGGCACGTTTATGGCATATTCGGCATTTGGCACTGCGTCGAGTCCCGGACCACAGGGCCAGCCGGCTGGGTCGTATATGCCGCAGCAGGTTGGCAGAGACAGTAATAGGTAGTCCAGCGAATTCAATGGTGCAAACGGAACTAATGCAAATGCTGCGCGAATTCCAGATCAGAATGCACCTTCGCCACAGCCTGGATACCGCGGATTAGCAGGCACCAAGGATACTAACGTTAGCTAACTAGCATAGGCTTAGTCCGTTATGAGAATCTTGATCTATCTATTCTTTTTATCGCTTCTTTTTTCAGGGAATGCTCAAGCAGATCAGGGATGCCCCCCTGGCCAATACCCTATCGGTGGACAAGGAGTTGCTGCATGCGCACCCATCCCTGGAGGGAATGCTCAAAATGCAACCGAGCCCCGCCCCCTTGGCAAGTGGATAAAAACTTGGGGGGCCGTTGCAGTAGGATCACTCGGCTTGGAACGGAATCTTGGCGTAACCACTGGGAAATTATCCAAAAAAGAAGCTGAAAGCGATGCTCTAGCTCGCTGCGCAAAGCATGGGGAAAAAGATTGCAAAATTGGATTGACTTATCGAAACCAATGTATCGCTGTTGGAGAGCCGCAGATTGACAGCAAACCAAATTTGCTTGGCAACGTACAATTTTTTACCGACCAGACAATTGAGCAAGCCGCAGCTTCGGCACAAGCCGCCTGTGAAAGAAGAAATCCAGCGAACCAATGCAAAGTAATTTACACAGCCTGCTCAGAGCCGATATTCAAGTCATATTGAATATCCCTCTTCCATGAAGAAGGATACTCATGGGAACGTCCAGATTACTAACGCACTACTGCTTTCGGCCATTTCCTTCAACTCTTCTGCACAGACACGCGCTAGCCATCACTACGAAGTGATCTCCTACTTCAACGACGACTCCGTCACCTTTTTGCACGCAGGGCGTTCCCACTGATTGCTGGCTCCCCGTCGAACTGGATAGCTGTGCGTTGGTTAACCTGTAGCGCGTTGATCAATGGATTGGCTATTGAATCACAGCTGATCCTGCCAATTGCTTCATCGCGCTGGCGCGATGTCGAGAGTAACGCAGATCGCCCCATGGGCGCCTAAACTGCACATCTTCGTCGCGCAATGCGCGCAGGCAGCAGAAGCATCTCCAATGACCCACAAGATTGTCGGCTACTCCGTTCTCCTTCTGATGCCCTTCTTCCTTGCAGGATGCAAGCCCATGAATGCCACCAGCGAACCCTCGTCTCCCTACGATGTCGACACCGATCCGGTCTATAAGAAGAATCCGCATCCCACGCAGGCGTATCGGATCACAATGATTATTGAGGATGCGCCGGGGCCGTTTGGCATTGTGTCAGGCACCGCCTTCTATGACATGACCAACCGCGACGACTGCACGCCGTTTGATCCTGCGTTGGGAATGTCAACAAAGCCAAAAGAGGAAGTAATCCCTATCGTTTTTCAGAGGATTGATGACACGACTTATACGGCGACAATCCATACAGATGGCATGGCTGATGCTGATTACTACGGCAAAGGCGTCTGTCACTGGGATTTTGGCGGCGTGGGAATTTTGCTGAAAGCGACTGGCAAAGATGATGAAACAGAATTCCTGCCGAGTTTGGATAAAAAGCAGCTATCGATGCTGACTCCGGAAGTTAAATACTTCTGGAAATCTCGCTATCCAAAGTCCGGGATGGAAAACTTTCCCGATATGGGCAAGAAGAACATCAAAGATTTCAATGAGGATGCTCGGAGTAACCTATTCAAGGTAACGCTGACTGCGAAAAGGATAGTCCCATGACCCTGACTAGCCAGCAATATGCAGCGCTTTCGCGCGATGTCTACGACGAACCAGAGCGGACAGGACCAAGAGGCCCCATTATTGATATCGGCGGAGTTTCTTATCAACGTCTCAAGTACGTCGACAGCCCATCGGGTTATCAAGGCATCGTCTATCAACGCGTCGATACCCAAGAGATCATCGTTGCCCATCGCGGCACAGAGCCAGAACGGCAGCTAAAAGAGGATGTCGTCTACGCCGATGGCGGCATGGTGACCTCGCGCCACAACAACCAAGCTGCAGAAGCAATTGAGTTGACGCGACATGCGTTGGCTTATGCGCAAAAAATCGGCAAGGCTGGAGCAGCCCCAGAAGTCACCGTTACCGGCCACTCGCTCGGCGGCGACCTGGCACAGGTCACTGCACATCACTTAGGTGTGCTGCGATTCGATTGCAGTCCGATTGCATGCAAATTGGAAGATGCCTACGGCCGGAATTGGGCAGCCGCACCGGAGCGCGGCCACTGAAAGGGAGTGTCAGGGCAACATCGCAAGGTTGATGCCAAGCGTGATCCAGCCACGTGGGGCGTTGAGGCGGTCGCGGCCGGCTACCAGGTCTATGCTGGATGCCTTGCCGACCATTCTGCGCAGTCCAAGTTGGCTACCCTCGCCGTTGTGGTCATCTCCGAATGCTTCGGCCAACAGGGTCCATGAATTGGTGATGTCGTGCTCCAAACCGATACCGACGTTTGTCGTATCCGGTTCGGCATGCGTCGCCACGGCACCGATGTTGAAGTGGATACGCGTGGAGGCATCGGCGCCCAACGACCAAGTCATGGGCAGCGTGGCGTAATAATTGCGCTGCTGCGGGTCCCGCCATGTCCGCTGCGTCCCCACCGACAACGCCAGGCCCCAGGCGTGGCGTTCTGGATCGCGCAGCACCCGCTTGGCGCCCAGGTCGAGCAAGACCGGCCCGTGTCGCAAGTCGCTGAGCCCAAGCGCCAGTTCCGTACCCAAAACATTACACGCCGGTACCGCCGTGGCCGATGCACCACCTGGCGTTGCACGCCACCAGGCTTCCAGCTGGCATTGGCCACGCGGCGTGACGCCGGCGTCGTCGACCACCATGCTCGCCGCTGCGCGCGCCGTTACCGGGTGCCACAGTGCGAAGAAGGCAAGCAGGCCCGAGGAACAACGCAATACCTTCATAGACGTTCTCAAAAATCAGCGTAGCTGCTGCGCGACTCGTTACAGCGCCAAGCGCAGCGACATATCGTTGCCAGCGCCCATCAGATGCGGGCGACTGGCCCTCCGGGTCCGGAGTGGACGCGCGGCACAAGCCGATGCCGACCACTAAACCGCTAACCGGCGGCAACACGCGGTTGGTTCGCAGTACCAGTGGTCGCTCCAAATGCGCAGGGCGGTGACCATGCGTAAATGCAAGCCGGTGCGACGGCGCTTCTTAAAGCTTGAGCGATGCTTGGATCACTGCGTCGTTGTGGATGCACAGACAAGGCCGCAGCATCGAGAGCAACACCGGCGTCACTCCTCATCGATGCGTCAACTGCATGGCATGCCGCTACGAAGTCTCATGTCATGCGGATGCCCGCATCACTCAAGCAGCCGTAGTGCCCCAGCATTGATGCCGTAGAGGTTACTGGCAAGCTTTACCTTCCATTGTCTGTTGCGCAGCAAACATCGGCACCTGCGGGATCTTGCCGGCGGCCGCTTGTTGCTTGGCATCTTCCAGGTAGATGCGTGACTGGCCTTGGCCGTCGAGCTGCGGTTTGGCATCGACTGGTTTGCGCCACACGCGCACAACCGCCTGTTGACTCGGGCAGGCAGCACTTGGGATGCGGATCACGTCGTTGAAGATCCAGCCCGACGCAACGCTCGGTGTTGCTTTGGCGTAGTCCACAAAGCGCGCACGTGGCTGACAGGTGGGGCTGCTGCGCACGACCGAGAACGTGTAGGGCTGTGCAGCATTGCCGGTGAACACGCCTTCCAAGCGCGCACAGGCTTCTGGAATCTGTCGCAAGGTGTGTACTGCACCGACGGCTTGCGCAGTGCCAGGCGGGCGTGGCTTCAACTCCGGCGTTGGATCTGCAGCGATTGCGCTACCGGTAAACAGCATGGCGGCCAGCACAGCGGCGTACCTGGACGCGGCATCGTTCGACATAGTTACTCCTGGATCGGCTCGGTCACGTTGGCCGCAGGCTGTCATGTCGCGACTGAACGACGCGCCAAAGCCGCGGTGGTGGCACCCCTGCAAGCTGCGGCGCATACTCGATCGCGATCCGGCCACCTGAACATCGCGACGCGCATTACGGCCCTTGTGGCCGTCGAGTCCGTATTCGTTGTCACTCGTTGCGTGCGTCGCCCTTGGTTCGTCCCGACCGGATGACATCCATTCTCTTGGGAGGGGTCATGCTGGAACACTACGGGTTAGGGCTTGCGCTGGGCTGTGCGGTATTGGCAATTTTGTACGGGATTGTGTCGGCGCGCTGGGTGGTCGCGCAGCCAAGCGGTAACGCGCGCATGCAGGAGATCGCGGCGGCGATCCAGGAAGGTGCACGCGCCTATCTCAATCGGCAGTACCTCACGATTTCGATCGCCGGCGGCGTGCTGTTCGTATTGGTCGGGCTGTTTCTGAGCTGGTACACGGCGATCGGGTTTGCGCTCGGCGCGGTGCTGTCGGGGTTGGCCGGCTATATCGGCATGAACGTCTCGGTACGCGCCAACGTGCGCACTGCCGAAGCCGCACGGCATGGCATCGGCCGTGCGATGGATGTGGCATTCCGGGGCGGCGCCATCACCGGCATGTTGGTGGTGGGACTGGGCTTGCTGGGCGTGGCCGGTTATTACGCCGTGCTGCAGGCCATGGGGTTGCCGCTGGAGCAGAACCTGCATGCCTTGGTCGGCCTGGCGTTTGGCTCATCGTTGATTTCGATCTTCGCGCGTCTGGGTGGCGGTATTTTCACCAAGGGGGCGGACGTGGGGGCGGATCTGGTTGGCAAGGTCGAGGCCGGCATACCCGAAGACGACCCGCGTAATCCTGCGGTGATTGCCGACAACGTCGGCGATAACGTGGGCGACTGCGCGGGCATGGCAGCGGATCTGTTCGAGACCTACGCCGTCACCGTGATCGCCACCATGCTCCTCGGCAGCCTGACCCTAGCCGAGACCGGGCCGCATGCCGTGCTGTATCCGCTGGTGTTGGGCGGTGTCTCGATCATCGCCTCGATCGTGGGCGCAGCCTTCGTCAAGGTCAAAGCAGGCGGCTCGATCATGGGGGCGCTCTACAAAGGCGTGATCGTCTCCGGCGTGCTGGCTGCGCTGGCCTATTGGCCGATCACCCAGAGCCTGATGCGCGACAACAGCCATGGCGCGACATCGCTCTATGCCTGCGCATTGATCGGCCTGGTGCTCACCGGCCTGATCGTGTGGATTACCGAGTACTACACCGGCACCCAATACGCACCGGTGCAGCATGTCGCCTCTGCCAGCACCACCGGGCACGGCACCAACATCATTGCCGGGCTTGGCATCTCGATGAAGTCCACCGCGCTGCCGGTGATCGCGGTATGCGCAGCGATCTGGGGTGCGTTTCACTTTGGCGGCCTGTATGGCATTGCGATCGCTGCCACGGCGATGCTGTCGATGGCTGGCATGATCGTGGCGCTGGATGCGTATGGCCCCATCACCGACAACGCCGGTGGCATCGCCGAAATGGCCGAACTGCCACCGGAAGTGCGCGCGATCACCGACCCCTTGGATGCCGTCGGCAACACCACCAAGGCGGTCACCAAAGGCTATGCGATCGGCTCGGCCGCTCTAGCGGCGCTGGTGCTGTTTGCCGACTACACCCACAACCTGCAGGCGGCCAATCCCACTGAAGTCTTCGCCTTCGACCTGTCGGACCACACCGTGATCATCGGTCTATTGATCGGCGGATTGATCCCCTATCTGTTCGGCGCAATGGCGATGGAAGCCGTGGGCCGCGCGGCGGGCGCAGTGGTTGAAGAAGTGCGCCGTCAGTTCCGCGAGATCCCCGGCATCATGGCCGGCACCGCCAAGCCGCAATACGACCGCGCGGTGGACATGCTGACCCGCTCAGCGATCCGCGAAATGATCGTGCCCTCGCTGTTGCCGGTGGTGGTCCCGATCGTGGTCGGGCTGTTGCTGGGGCCACGGGCACTGGGTGGATTGTTGATCGGCACCATCGTGACCGGGCTGTTCCTGGCCATTTCGATGACCACCGGCGGCGGGGCCTGGGACAATGCCAAGAAGTACATCGAAGACGGCCATTTCGGCGGCAAGGGCAGCGAAGCGCATAAGGCGGCGATCACCGGCGACACCGTCGGCGACCCGTACAAGGACACCGCAGGGCCGGCAATCAATCCGTTGATCAAGATCATCAACATCGTGGCGCTGCTGCTGGTGCCGCTGTTGTAGCACGGCATGCCCGCAGGGATCTCGGGACCTGCGGCCATATGGCCGCAGGTCATTGCGCGGGAAAGCTGGCTATCGCGTCGGACAATACTGACGTCACTGTCTTCGCAGCGAACGTATTGGCGGTCATTTGGCGTCTTTGCGACGCTGCCAGCACGCGCCGTCATAGGCGACAACGTGGCAGCAACGACACCCGCCTTTGCCATCTCTCAAAGACAGCCAATCAGGCCATCGTAAATCGGCGGCGCGCCGCCCGGCAACGGCTCGAACAAGGGGTTGGTCACCGCAAGCACACGGTACATCTCGTCCAGGCGCGTGCCGGCTTTCAGGGGCGCCGTGCAGCGCCAGACCCGGCTGTCGGAGCGGAGATAGCCGCTACGCGGGTCGACGCTGATCTCACTCGCACCGAAGGTCCAGATGCAGCTGCGCACCACGCCGGTGACGCGGTGGACCGAGCAACGAAAGCGCAGCGGCTGGTAGTCGCTGAATTCGCCTCCGCAGAAGGTGTCGCCGCAAATATTGTCGAAATCACGGTCCAACCGCTGCTCCAGATCGACGAAGGCCTCCCAGCCCTCTCCATTGGCCGGCCAGTCCACCGCATCCACGTAAGTGGGCAGTGGCGCTGCGGCAGCAGCCACCTGGGCCGTGAGGGACAGCAGCAGTACGACGAGCAAGCGTGCGAGCCTGGACATGGCGTTTCCCGAGCAGTGGATGAGCCTGCAGCGTGCCCGGTGCCCAGAGGAGCCGCGATCAGCGAGCCACCCGTGATGAATGCAGGCTATGCCGCACCGGACCCTCAGAAGATTGCCCATTCAGTGTCGCTGCAGCGCAACAGCCGAACGCGTAGAATCGCGCTCCACACACTGCTGACGCTTCGGAGCTACCCGCATGGGCCTTGAACTGGTCACCTCTGGCAAGAATCTGCCGGAAGAAATCAACGTCGTCATCGAAATCCCCAAGGATTCGGAGCCGGTCAAGTACGAAGTGGACAAGGCCAGCGGCGCGATCTTTGTCGACCGCATCCTGTCGACCCCGATGCGTTACCCCTGCAACTACGGCTACGTGCCCAACACCCTGTGCGGCGACGGCGATCCGGCCGATGTACTGGTGGTCCTGCCGCTGCCGCTGGTCCCGGGGTCGGTGGTGCGCTGCCGTCCGGTCGGCGTGCTGCGCATGAGCGACGAGGCCGGCAGCGACGAAAAGATCCTGGCGGTGCCGATCGAGAAGATCTTCTCCGGCTACGCGCATATCGAAGATATCAACCAGGTGTCCAGCCACTGGATGGAGCGCATCGGTCACTTCTTCGAGCATTACAAGGATCTGGAGAAGGGCAAGTGGGTCAAGCTCGACGGTTGGGGCGGCGCGGCCGAGGCCAAGCGCATCCTGGTCGAATCGGTGGAACGCTATAATTCCGACGCGCCCTGAGCCGTTGGCCGTAACACTGCTCCGCACTTGCGGAGCGACCGGGATCACGCTTTTGCCGTGATCCCGGTGACCGCCGCCGGTAGATTGGGTACATTGCCGAGTTGCGTTTGGCCGGCGTCTACCGCCGGTGACTTCTGGGGAAGTGTCTTGCGTATTCTGTTTGTTGGGGACGAAGCCAGTCTTCCGTCCGACCTGGTCGACTACGTCGCCGATCTCGGCGACCAGTGGCAGGCGCAGCAGGTGGCCGATGGAAATTCGGCGATCGAAGCTGCCGCGTTGTCGCCATTCGATGCCGTCATCGTTGCCCCGGTGTTGCCGGACCTGACTGCTGCCACGTTGCTGGGGCAGATCCGCACGCTGCGCCCGGATACGATCCGCATCGCGCTGATCGATGCCCAGGACGGCCAGCGGACGCCGCCGGCCCGCATCATCGGCGTGGCCCATCGTTTCCTGCCGATGCCGCTGGCGCCGGAAGTGCTGCTCGAGGCCGTCACCAGCCTGGAAGAACTGCGCGACCTGCTCAGCAATCCGCGCTTGCGTGCGGCGATCGGGCGTATCGAAAAGCTGCCCTCGCCGCCGCATCTGTATCTGAGCCTGATGCATGCGCTGGAAGAAGACGATGGCGCCGATGCGGCCGACATCGCCAAGCTCATCGCCGGCGACCCGGCGATTGCGGCCAAGGTGCTGCAGCTGTGCAATTCGGCGTTCTTCTCCGGCGGGCGCAGCATCACCGACCTGCGCACGGCGGTCACCCGCCTGGGTGTGGCGACGCTGCGCGACCTGGTGCTGGCCAGCGAAGTGTTCTCGGTACAGACGCTGACCCCGGCCGAGCGTAGCGCGATGCAGCGCCGCGCCCTGCTCTCTTCGCGACTGGCGGCGAAAGTGTTGCCACCCACCAGCGCTGAACTCGGCTCCACCGCCGCCTTGCTGGCCGACATCGGCCTGCTGTTGCCGGGCGTGCGCGACGAGCGCGAACCGCCACTGGAAGGCGGCGACGAGCGCCTGGGCCATACCGAAGCCGGCGCGTATCTGCTTGGCCTGTGGGGCCTGCCAATGCCGATCATCGAAGCGGTGGCGTTCCATCGCCATCCGCAGCGTTCCAGCCTGCGCAGTTTCTGGGTGACCGGTGCGGTGCACGTCGCCACGGCACTGGCCAGCGGCGAGACGGTGGACGAAGAGTATCTGTCCAAAGTCGGCGTCATTTCCCGACTGCCGACCTGGCGCGAGCAGGCCGAGACGTTGCTGGGGCTTGCCGAGGCGTGAGTGACCGCACCACTTGGTGCGAATAGTGAAACGATAGAGGCGCGAGAGATTCGCGCCTTTTTCGTTGGCGCTGCAGATAGCGCGGAGGGGTGCAGCAGCCCTTTGCAGCGTGCAGCGTTCGCATGGTTGCCCTCAACAACGGGATGCGCCTTCCAGGTGGCTATGCCAGGTTTCTACGCAGCGCTGGCGCACGACACAATGCAGGAGCGCTGCGTTCGTCGCATCCCGGCACCAGGAATGACGGACATAAAAAAAGCGGGCCTTTCGGCCCGCTTTTCGTTACGACGCTTCGATGATCAGAAGCGCTGGTTGTACTGCACGAACAGGAAGCGGTCGTAATCCAGCATCGGATCGATCGCCGCAGTGCTGCTGTTGGTGATCGAGTAGGTCACCGGCGGCTGCTTGTTCCAGATGTTGCGGGCACCAACGGTCACGCTGCCATCCCACGGAGCCTGCCAAGTGACAGAGACGTCCTGATAGGAGATCGAGCCCTTCTTGTTGGAACCGGTACCGCCGCCCCAGCCCGGATTCGGGGTCTGGTAGTTCGGGTTGTTGCACTCGATGCCTGCCGCTGCATCCCAGCAGTAATCGCGGAAGCCGCCGTAGTAACGCAGGTTCCAGTTGGCCGACAACGCGCCCAGCGACCAGTCCAGACCCAAGGTGGCACGCACGCGCGGGAAGTTCCAGTAGCCGGCAGAGTTTGCCCACTCGGCACCGGCTTCTGCCTGCGACTTGTAGGTCGCCAGGTAGTTGGTGTCCAGGTTGACAGCGAACTTGCCGTACGCGGTTTCCGGCATGCGGTAACGCACACCGAAGTTATAGCCTTCGGTTTCCAGACGGCCCAGGTTGACGTTGCCGCGGCTCAGCGTGGTGACCTGGCCGGTGACCGCGTCGCGACCATAGTCGGCGCAGTAGCTGGCCAGATTGTTGAGGTAGCAGTTGTTCAACACATCATTGGCCGACAGGGCGGTGATGATGTTGGAGATCGAAATGCGGTACCAGTCCAGCGAGAAGTCCAGGCCCTGCACCCAATGCGGGCTGTAGACCATGCCCACGGTGCGGGTGATGCTGTACTCGGGTTCGAGTTCGGCATTGCCCACGCCAGAGTTGAACGGTGCGTTGCCCTGCACGTCGCGACGCGTGACCGCGTTGCCCGCGGTATCGGTCTGACGGAAGCCAGCCGGCAAGCCTTCGCCAGCGCAACGTGCTGCCACGCCCGCGTTGCCCAGCGAGCCAAAGGTGGCGTCGCACGGATCGGTGAAGGTATCGAACGTCTGCGAGCCGCCACCGAAGGTGTCCGACAGGGTCGGCGCACGGAAACCGGTGCCGTAGGTACCGCGCACCAGCAGGTCGTCGATCGGCTTCCAGGTGAAGCTGAACTTGCTGTTGGTGGTATCGCCGAAGCGGCTGTAGTTGCTGTAACGGGCGGCCACGTCGAACGACAGTTCCTTGGCGCCCGGCAGATCCTTCAGCACCGGAATCAACAGCTCCAGGTAGGCTTCGTTGGTCTGGTAGCGACCTTCGGTGGCCTGTGCCGCCAGGTCGGTGGTGTAACCGGCGCTGGACAGCTGATCCGGATAGTCGTAACCGCTGATTTCGCGGTGCTCGACGCCTGCGGCGAAGCCCAGCTCACCGGCCGGCAGATCGAACAGACCACCGGTGACGTTGGCGGTCCACTGCTTGCTCAGGCTCTGCTGCGTGGCCTGACCCAGCGCATTGATGTACTGCAGCGCGTTCGGCGTGGAGGCCGACGGGCCACCCAGGATGTTGAACGGGGTGCACTGGCCCAGCGCATTGCTGGTACCTAGCGCGATCGGAGCCGCTGCGGTACCGCACTGCACCTGACCCTGTGCATTGAGGAACGACGGGCCCAGTGCCTTCTGCAGCGCCAGCAAGTTGATGTTGCCGCGCGAAACCTGCGTCACATCGTACTTGTTGTAGTTGAATCCAACGTCCCAGTTCCAGCCGTGGCTGCCGACGTCGAACACGCCTTCCAGCGCTGCATCGAAGTGCAGGGTCTTGACGTTGCTTTCGGTGGTACGCGGCAACTCAACCGTACGGCGGAACCAGCTGTTGATGTCCTGGCCAACCGGGTTGTAGTAGCTGCTGCCACTGATCGCAACCGGGAACTGCGGCTGCGAAGAAGCCTGCAGCGGGTAGCCGGCGATCTGACGGTTCGAGTCGCGCTCGGAGTACATCGCGGTCGACTTGAAGGTCACGCTGTCGGTCAGGTTGTAGCTGCCGGTCGTGAAGATCGACTTGTTGCGGCTGGACTGCTGCAACATCATCTGGTCGACGGAGTTGAAGTAGTCGTCGGTGGTGATGTCGTTGTGGTAGTTGGCGAGGTTGCGCGAATCCGCACCCACGCCACGGCCGTCGAACGAACCGGTGTGATTGAGGATGTAGGTCTGGTCGTTGGAGGTGAAGCGACCCCACGGGCCGGTTGCACTCAGACCATCTTCGATGTGGTTCGGGCCGGCCGAGTAACGGGTCAGCGCGCGGTCCTTGGCCCACACCGGGTCTTCGTTGGTGTAGTTGACGCCGAACACCAGCGAGGCGCGGTCGGTGGTGGTGCCGGCGGTGAAGGAGTACTGCTCCTTGGAACCGTCGCCACGACCGTTCTGGCCGAAGTACGCCGAGGCTTCCGCACCGTCGTAGTTCTGACGCAGGATGATGTTGACCACACCGGCCACAGCGTCGGAGCCGTAGATCGCCGAGGCGCCGTCCTTCAGGACTTCGATGCGCTCGATCAGCGAGCTCGGGATGGTGGACATGTCGGTCAGGCCGTTCAGGCTGCTGGTCCAACGCTTGCCGTTCACCAACACCAGGGTACGGTTCTCACCCAGGTTGTAGAGGTTGACGTACTGGCCGCCCTGTTCCGGATCGGAGGTCAGCACAGCAGCCTTGCTGTAAGTCTGCGTACCGGCAATCGACAGGTTCTGGAGGATGTCACCAACGCTCACCAGGCCGGACTTCTGAATGTCCTGCTGGGAGACGGTGAAGACCGGCTGTGCGGTTTCGACGTCGACCGAGCGGATGCGCGAGCCGGTGATTTCGATGCGGTCCAGCGTCGTGGTCGACGGGGCGGACTGCTCTTGTGCGTTGGCGGCAAAAGCCGGCGTCAACGCGATCGCAATACCGGCGGGCAACAGGCCCAGCCGCACTGCGGAGGTGCGAAGGTTCATCAATCTCTCCAGGGTTCGTTAGTGGCGCGTTAAGCGCCCCCGTGCAAATTACGTTTGCGTGAACGCCGTCGCTTTGCGCGTCACGTTCCGTAGCTTTGCCGAATCTGGCGGATTGGTCGTCTGCTCGCGATAACGCGATGCAGAGACGCCAAAACGCGCACGAAATGCGCGTGCGAAGCTGCAGCAATTGTCGAACCCGCTAGCGGCCGCAACCTCACCGATCATCATCGAGGTATCGCGCAGCAAGTCGGAGGCTCGCTCCAACCGCAAACGTGCCGACAATGCCTGCGGGCTTTCTTCGTACAGGCTCTGGAATGTCTTGGAGACGTACCAACTGGAGAAGTTGGTCAGCTGTGCCAGTTCGCTGATGCGCACGACGCGGTCGCTGTTGCCTTCCAGATAGAGCCGGGCGCGCTGCATGCGGCCGAACACTTGACGGCGGCGGCTACGCGAGCGACCCGGGCAACGCTGCTCCTGCTCGACGAAGTCGCGCTGCATCGCCGCCAGATGCAGCAACAACGGGCGCGCCGATGCGCTGCCGCTCTGCAGTGCCGCGTTACGCCACAGCCGCAGCGCAATGCGCAGGTCGCTGCGCGACAACTGACTACGGCCCGGGTACAGCGTGGCGTCGGTCAACTCGGCCAACGACTGCAAGCTGGTGCCATCCAGGCTGACGCCAACGCACAGCGCGCTGCGATCTGCCTGCACGGTGGGATGCGAGTCCTTATCGAAGGCGATCCAGTCGCCGGCGCGCAGCCGGAAACGGCCTTCCTTGGACTCCACCCAGGCACGACCCCGCAACTGCACCCACAAGGTGAATGTCGCAGCGGCGGTACGGATGCTACCCAGACGCGAGACGGCCAGACAGGTGGTCGATGTCGAGTCGCTGGCACCGTCCAGGCAGAGTGCGAGCCCGCGATCGGCAGTGATGACCTGTTGCATGTTGGTAGCCCCTTTTACAAAAGAGGGCGTAGTGTTTTGCCGAATCTGGCGTGAGTCAGGACGTTTCGACGAAGCTCTGCCGAAATTGCCACGAAGCCTTTCCGAAGGAGTTACGAGGCTATTTTTCTCAACACCATCAACAGGTTGGAGATGAAGCCGACGGACACCGATGGCTGCTCCGGCAATGCCATGTAGGCGATCGCGCTGCCGTCTTCTTCGGCCAGCGCCACATACATCGCACCGCTGCGCTGATCCAGGCTGAAACCGTTGATGGTGGTGAACTTCGCCGCGTCCAGGCACTGCGCGCGACCACCACCGAGCGCACTGTCGTGCGTGGCGCAACTGTCATTGGACGACAGGTAATGCACCTGACCCTGGGTTCCCGGTGCCCAGCTGCGATAGCGCCAACGCGATGGTTGCTGCGCGTCCACCGGCTGCACGGTATCGGCGGCCAGGGTTGGCGCAACCTGCCACAGCCCTGCCCCACTCAGATGCGTGAACAGCACCTGCCCACTGATGCGATCCAGGCGCAGTTGCGAGACATCCTGCAGCGTGGCCAGCGCGCGCCAGGGGCTACTGCTGCGGTCGTATAGTGTGGCAAAGGTATGTCCATCGTCGGCCGCAGCCACGACCAGCAATCGGTTGGGATCGGGAAGATGGATCGCCTGCAATGGCCGCGCTTGCGGTACCGGCAGGCGTACCGTCTTGCCGGTGCTCGGAGTCACTTCAAAGAGCGCAGCGTGTCCATCCGCGTCGCTGCCGCTGACCAGCACTTGCTGCGAATCGGCCGACCAATCGGCAGCCTGTCGCGCATCCGGGCGGATCCCTTCGATCAACCGCACCGAGCCAGGATTGGTGACATCGCCCCACCACAACCCATACGCACCGGAGCGATTGGACGCGAAGATGAGCTGACGCCCGTCGGGCGCAATCATCGGTTGATCGTCGCGCCCATTGGAGGGAAACAGGCGACGCCGGATGTAGCCACCATTCATGGGGTCGTGGATGACCTGATACACACCGAATTGCGGCTTGCGCTGCACAAAGACCAGATGCCCGTGCGCCACGTCCGGCGCCTGCGCATCGTCCACGCCCACATCGTGCAGGCTACGAGCGACCAGATCGAGCCGATACAAACGCGCTTCGCTATCTACGCGACGCCCGAAGATCAGCCCACTGCCATCCGGCAACCAGCTCCAACCACGGATATCGGCATTGTCGTGCGTCAATCGCTCCGCGCTGCCGCCTTGCGCGGGTATCCGCCACAAATCACCCAGCTGCGGATTGCGCAGAAACACAATCCATTGCCCGTCCGGGGAATAGCGCGGTGCGTAGTCGAAGTCGGTCGGTTGCGCGCTGTACGTCAATCCCTGCCATTGCCCGGTCTCAAGATCCAGACGCCGGATTCGCGCTGCGCCTTGCGGGCCGGTCATGCTGCCGAACAACAACGCGCGGCCGTCGGGCGACCAGCTGAAACTGAGCATGTCCGCGCCATCGCAGCGCACCACCTCGCGGGCTGCAGACTCACCTGCCGCAGCAGCGATCATGATCCTGCAACTTCCATCCGGCGATTGCCGGGAGAACGCGATTTCGCGCCCATCCGGCGACCAGGCGGGCAGTCGATCCGAGATGCCGGGCGCAGGCGCTTCCAGCACGCGCGGATACGCGTTGTCGGTCGTCTTGACCAGAATCGAGGTCCCCTGCCGATCGCTGGTCAGCGAGGCGTAGGCCACCCTGCTGCCGTCGGGCGAGAGGCTGGGCGTGAGGTCGAATCCGCCGCCTGCGGTGATGACCTGATACGGCCGCTTGGGGCTGCCCGGAACAGCTGCCGGCGTTGCGCCCTCGGTTGCCGGGGCACGCAGCCACAGCGTGCGTGCCGCGAGGCCTAGCACCACCACCAGCGCCAGGCTGGCCACAGCCAGCGTCATCCAGCGGCGTCGGCGCGGCGTCATTGCTGCAGCAGGCAACGGCGCTGCAGCTTGTTCCGGCGTGCGATGACTGGCCTCAGCCGCAGTGCTCACCGCATCTATAGCGAACGGCGCGTTCTGCATGGACTGCTGCACGCCAGGCGACGCCGGCGTGGATGCAGTCTGCGCCTGCATCGCCGGCAGATCCGCGTACGCCTCCCACGCCACCGGCGCCATCAGGCGGTACCCGGTCTTGGCAATCGTCTCGATGTACTCGGAACGCTGACTGCCGCTGCTGGCAAACGCTTTGCGCAGCTGCGTCACCGCCTGGGTCACGACATCGTTGGTGGGCAGGGTATCGGGCCACACCTCGGCGAGCAGCTGCTCGCGCGTAACCACCTGCCCTGGCTGTCGTGCCAGGGTCAGCAGCACCGCCAACGATTTGGGAGGCAACCGCA
Source organism: Xanthomonas sp. WHRI 8932A (assembly GCF_035012785.1). Classification (NCBI taxonomy): domain Bacteria; kingdom Pseudomonadati; phylum Pseudomonadota; class Gammaproteobacteria; order Lysobacterales; family Lysobacteraceae; genus Xanthomonas; species Xanthomonas sp. WHRI 8932A. The sequence continues at coordinate 220,040 of NZ_JAYGQQ010000003.1, read as the reverse complement.
ACGCCCGCCGCGCGCCCGGTGCGTGCACTTCGCGCGAGGCAACGTCGACCACACACGGCCCGACACGCAGCCGGCCAGATGACATTGCAGTAGCAGGAGGAACACTCATCGGCAAAGACACGCATCGGCATGCAAGGACTACAAAGACGCATCGCACTGAGTGCGAAACGCCAAATTCAGCAAAGGACCACGACCAACTGTGTCATGCATCCAATTGGTGCAAATTTTACTCTATGCCTCGTTGCTTCCTATGACAGGCGGCGACGTCAGGCTCTCTCTCTCTCGCCGACGAATTCAAATAATTACGATGTTCCCTTCGCGCCTTCTGGCGCGATTTTTTTATCTGCGATTCAGCTAAAACGCCGCAAAGCCTTATCTGTTGTAACCGCTTGCAGCGCGATCGCATCGCGGCACTTGCGCGCAGCGATGCGATCTGGTCAACCAAAGCTGAATTTTTGATAAGCGGGCCGTGCGCTACGGGCAACCCAATGCAGGTCTGCGGACTAGGAGGCGCGATAGACCTGCGCGCCCTGCGCCAGAAACTGCGAGGCCTTCTCTTCCATGCCAGCCGACAAGGCGTGCTCTTCGCCCATGCCATGTTCGGCCGCGTAGTCGCGCACATCCTGGGTGATCTTCATCGAACAGAAGTGCGGCCCGCACATCGAACAGAAGTGCGCCAGCTTGTGCGCGTCCTTGGGCAGGGTTTCGTCGTGAAACTCCTTGGCCTTTTCCGGATCCAGCCCGAGATGGAACTGGTCGTCCCAACGGAACTCGAAGCGCGCCTTGCTGAGGGCGTTGTCGCGCACCTGTGCGCCTGGATGTCCCTTGGCCAGATCGGCCGCATGCGCGGCAATCTTGTAGGCCATGATGCCGTCGCGCACGTCCTGCCGATTGGGCAGGCCCAGATGCTCCTTGGGCGTGACATAGCAGAGCATCGCGGTACCGAACCAGCCGATCATCGCCGCGCCGATCGCGCTGGTGATGTGGTCGTAGCCGGGCGCGATGTCCGTGGTTAACGGCCCCAAGGTGTAGAACGGCGCCTCGCCGCATTCGCGCAGCTGCTTGTCCATGTTTTCCTTGATCAACTGCATCGGCACATGCCCAGGCCCTTCGATCATCGTCTGCACGTCGTGCTTCCACGCCAGTTTGGTCAACTCGCCCAGCGTCTCCAGCTCACCGAATTGCGCGGCGTCGTTGGCATCGGCGATGCAACCCGGACGTAACCCATCGCCCAGCGAAAACGCCACGTCGTACGCCTTCATGATCTGGCAGATATCTTCGAAGTGCGTGTAGAGAAAGTTCTCCTTGTGGTGCGCCAGACACCACTTGGCCATGATCGATCCACCACGCGACACGATGCCCGTCACCCGCTTCGCAGTGAGCGGCACATAGCGCAACAGCACACCGGCGTGGATGGTGAAGTAGTCCACGCCCTGCTCGGCCTGCTCGATCAAGGTGTCGCGAAAGATCTCCCAGGTCAGTTCCTCCGCACGACCATCGACTTTTTCCAGCGCCTGATAGATCGGCACCGTGCCGATCGGCACCGGCGAGTTGCGGATGATCCACTCGCGCGTTTCATGGATGTGCTTGCCGGTGGACAGATCCATCACCGTGTCGCCGCCCCAGCGGATCGACCACACCAGTTTTTCCACTTCTTCTGCAATGCCCGACGACACCGCGCTGTTGCCGATGTTGGCGTTGATCTTGGTCAGGAAATTGCGACCGATGATCATCGGTTCGCTTTCCGGGTGGTTGATGTTGTTGGGCAGGATCGCGCGGCCGCGGGCGATTTCGTCGCGCACGAATTCTGGTGTGATGCGCTGCTGGATCGACGCACCGAACGATTCACCGGGATGTTGCTTGCGCAGCATCGCGTCGGTCACCGCCTCCAGACGCTGGTTCTCGCGGATCGCCACGAACTCCATCTCCGGGGTAACGATGCCGCGACGTGCGTAATGCATCTGGGTGACATTGGCACCAGCGCGCGCCACCCGTGGCAGGCGCCGTGCGGGGAAGCGCACCGCATCCAGCCGCGCATCGTGTTCGCGGCCGCGCCCGAAATGCGAGCTCAGGGTGTCCAGCGCCACCGTATCGCCACGTTCGGCAATCCAGTCGGCACGCAACGGCGCGAGGCCGGCAGCAAGATCGATCGCCGCCTGCGGATCGGTGTATGGCCCGGAGGTGTCGTAGACGCTGAGCGGCGCATTGTCTTCGCCACCGAACAGCGTCGGCGTGCGCGTCAATACGATCTCGCGCATCGGTACCTGCAGGTCGGCACGCGAGCCGGAAACGAAGATCTTGCGAGAGCCGGGAATCGGCTGGGTCACAGCCTCGGACAACGATTGGGCTTGTTGTTGCAAAACGGTGGGCGCGGCATTCATGGCGTTCGTCCTGTGTGCTGGAAAACCAGCACCAAGGGCGCTGGCTCTGCGAAGAAGTCGCAGTGCGGACGAAGCGGCGGCGCTCAACACTCAGGTGCCCGTGCAGTCACGGACCCTCGCATCTAACGAAGCTTCCCTACGCCGGTATGAGCCGGATCAGGTTCGAAGGGACTATCTCAACCGCAGCGCACTGCGGTACCCCCACTTCGGCGGCGATTAAACCACATCGCCGATACCGGCAGCATGCGCGGTTGCGTGGATGTCGCACTGACGCGCAGCGCGGAAGCTGCCCGATGAACGCAGAAGTGCAGCTGACATGCCCAGACATGTTCACGGCACATCGGCTGGCTAGCGTGGCCGCACAACAACCAGAAAACTGCTCTCTCTCCCTTGCCGCCGTACTCCGGCGGCATTTTTTATCGGCCACTTGCAGCCGCAGGCCACGTTTCGTTATCGTCGCGTGAAACACAGGGATGGACGACGCGAATGCAATGGATGCAACGGTGTGCGTGGATCGCAGTAGTGCTGATCGGGACGGTGGGACCTGGCGCAGCGGCCGAGCCGCTACCGGCGGAAGCGTTCGTCGAATCCGGCCCGATCTCCTCGCCCGCGATGTCGCCGGACGGCAAGCATCTGGCGGTCAGCGCCGATCTTGGGGATGGCAGCTACGCGCTGGTGGTGTATCGCATCGCCGACATGCAATCCACCACCATGCTGCGCCTGCCGCGCTACGAGTTGCCGGTGCGCATTGCCTGGGTCAGCGACCGGCGGCTGGTGATCGGCAAGGGCCGCAAGCTCGGCTCGCTGGAAGAACCTATGCCGATGGGCGAGATCATCGCCACCGACCTGGATGGCGGCAATCAGCGCTACGTCTACGGCTACCAGCAAAGCACGCGCAATGCGGGGCTTGAGCGCGGCTTCGGCTACATCGAAGGGCTGCCGAGCCGGCGTAACGGGCACTTCTACATGCGGCGGCTGTCGCTGGATTCGCGCCATTCGATGCTGTACGACGTGGACGCGAGCACCACTACCCACCGGCTGATGGCCGACATCGACGTGCCGCGCCTGAGGTTCGTGCTCGACAACAATGATGTGGCGCAGTACGCGTACGGCACCGATGACGACGACAATTCACTGCTGTTCCGCCGCAACGGCAACGGCTGGACGCCACTGACGCAGGTCCAGGCCAATTGGCGCCCGATTGCGTTTGCCGAACAGCCCGGTCGTGTCTATGGCTGGTACAGCGTCTCCGGCGGCCCGGCGGCATTGGTGTCCAGCGATCCGGACGGCCAGCAGCGCAGCATGCTGGCGTCCGACCCGTTCTACGACGTGGATGATCTGCAATGGAGCCCGGCACCCTATGCACCGTTCGCGGCCCGCCTGGGACCGGGCCGGCCCGCGCTGCGCTATATCGTGCCCGACAGCGCACCGGCGCAGTTGCATCGCAGCCTCAGCGAGACCTTGGCCGATCAATACGTGGATTTCGTCAACTTCACCGAAGATGGCAGCGCCTTGCTGTTGAAGGCCTATAGCGACCGCGATGCTGGCGCCTGGTACATCTTCAACCGCTCGACCAATACGCTCAAACTCGTCATCAAAGCCCGTAGCGCCCTGCCAGCGGCACTGATGAGCGAGCGGCGCATGGTGCGGTTCCAGGCCCGCGACGGGCTGATGCTGGACGGCGTACTGACCGTTCCGGCGACGGCCGGCCAGGGCGCGCCCCTGCCGATGATCCTGCTGCCACATGGCGGCCCGCATGCCGACGGCGACGGTTGGGCGTTCGATACCGATGCGCAATTTCTCGCCAACCGCGGCTACCTGGTGCTGCAGGTCAATTACCGCGGCGGCACCGGCCGCGGCAATGCCTTCGAACGCGCGGGCTACCGCCAGTGGGGAGAAAAGATCCAGGACGATCTGGTGGATGGCGTGCGTTGGGCGATTGACCAGGGCCTGGCCGATCGATCGCGCATCTGCAGCTACGGCGCCAGTTTTGGCGCTTACGCGGCGATGATGGTGCAGGTGAAGGCACCGGACCTGTTCCGCTGCGCGGTGGGGGTGGCCGGCATCTACGACCTGCAGATGATGTACACCAAAGGCGATATCAATCAGAGCGCGTCCGGCACCAATTACCTGCAACGTGTGATCGGCCGCGACGCCGCCGAGCTTGCCGCGCACTCGCCGGTTTCGCTGGCCGAACGCATCAAGGCACCCGTGCTGTTGGTCCACGGCGAAGAGGATGAGCGTGCGCCCTTTGCCCAGGCCAAGAGCCTGCGTGCTGCGCTCACGCGTAGCGGCAACGCGCCCGAATGGATGGCGGTGCCCAAGGAAGGCCACGGGTTTTACAAGGACGCCAACCAGATCGCCTTTTACCGCACCCTAGAAGGCTTCCTGGCCAAACAGTTGGGGAATCCGACAACCGCAGCGGCGGGCGGCACCACGCCGACCACGCCGCCCACGCCGCAGTAACGCCAGCTTACGTCACTCCAGCGTATAGCCCACCCGCAGGCCGCCCCAATGCTTGCGGCCGACGAAGATCGGGGCAGACAGATCGAACATGATCTGGCCGGTATCGCGGCGGTAGACCTGCAGGCGGTATGGGTCGGTATGTGCACCGACGCTGCGGCCAACGCGGTCGGAGAACTTGCGCTTGGTGCGGTTGCCGACCAGATCGCGCTTGGGGTCGCCGGTCAGTGGCTGGGTGAAACGGAGATTGTGGGTAGGCACGTAGCCGTCGGGATTGGCGCAGATCGCAAACACGATCCACGGATGCGCATCCAGCAAGGGCTCCTGCAACGGAGGCAGCACGTGATCGCACACTGCGTCGAAGTCGGTGCTGAACTTGGGCGGCTCCACACCGGCAATCGGGGTGTAGGTGCGCGCGAACAACGCCGCTTCGTCGATCTGCCCACGCGCGATGGCCTGCGCCAATGCGATGCCGATCTTGCCCGCCGTGGCGACGGCGAGCTCCTTGACCCGCGCGTGCCTGGGCACCTGGAGCGGATCGGCCGGCAGGCGGAACAGGCCCACGCAGTCGCGCAAGGTTTCGGTGCCGCGTTCCAGCGCTTCGCTGCGCTCGGCCACGTGCGCGGCGTGCTGCAGATTGCTGCGGCCCAGCGCCACCACCCCGTCCACGGCACGCTCGATGCCACGAATTTCGCCGTCCTGCGCCTGGATGCGCCCGGCCACCGTGGTCATCGCGCTACTGGCCTGCCCAAGCACACGGGTGATGCCATCGAGCACCGCCTCGGTGCCGCGCGCGGAGGCAGCGCCCTCGCCCACTGCAGCGCTGGTTTCGGCCAGGATCGCGCGCACATCGCGCGCCGCCGCAGCGGCACGTTCGGCCAGACGGCGAATCTCGGTGGCGACCACCGCAAAGCCGCGCCCGGCAGCGCCGGCATGCGCCGCTTCGATACTGGCGTTGATCGACAGAATATTGGTCTGAAACGCCACCGAGTCGATGACTTCGATGACCTCGCCGGCACGAGCCGCACGGCGTTCCACTTCGTGCATGGCCTGGCCCAGCGCATGTGCCGCGGCCACGCCTTGACGCGCGCTTTCATCGGCGCTGGCGGCCAGCGCGATGACCTGGGCCAGCTCGGCGTTGACATCCTGCAGGCTCGACGACAGCCGCTCCACCGCAGTGCGTGCGCCGTCCAGCGCCTCGGTTTGCGCCTGCGACTGGCGCACCATCTCGTCGTTTTCGGCCACCAACGGCGGCACTTCGGCGGCGATTTGCACCGACAGCGCCACGGCCTGGCGGATCGCTTCGGCCAGATTGCCGAAGCCGGCCTGCAGCCGGCGCCCCATGTCGGTGTCTGCCAGACCAGGCGGGAGCAGCAGTTCCAGCTCGCAGCCAGCCAACGCCTGCGCGGTGCGCTCCAGCACGGTGTGGTCTTCGTGTTCGGCCTGCAGGCGTGCCACCAAGGGCTGCAACAGCGGGGAGATCGGCACCGGGCGGCTACCGTCGGCCAGCCGCGTGGCTTCGCGCAACAAAATGGCGGTCTCGACATGCGGCAACGACAGCATCCAGCCGCCGTGCTCGCGGTCGCGGACGTAACGCACGCGCCGGGCCGGATCGTCGCCCGGCGCAGCCCACACGCCTTCATCGCCAACCAGATCGGTGGCGCTCAATCCCCACAGCACGGATGCCGGCAGACCGTCCAATTCAGTGGCGGTCTTGCCAAGCACGTCGAGGCCGGCGCGGTTGCAGGCCACCACACACGCCTCCGCCGACAGCCGCAGCAAGGCGACCGGCGCGTCGGGAAGCAGGGCCGCACGCGTGTGCGACGGCAGGTCAGGCGATTGCATCGAGCTCATGGGAATTCCTAAACCATCAGTGTCGTTAGCGGCGCGCGGCGGGCAGAATTGAGCGGCGTACTCATCCGTGGCGGCTTGCTCAGTAGCCGGCGGCCTGCCCATCCTTGCGGCTTTCCGAGGCGCCGTAATACACGCCGTTGGCCGGGTCGCGCGCGATCGCCTGATAGCCGCCATACGGGCCGTCGGCAAAGATCACCCGGTGGCCTTTGCGCATCAACGCGCGAATGGTGTCGTAGGAGAATCCGGTTTCCAGATTGAGCTCGCCGCCGTCGCTCATTGCGGTGGCCTGGCCGGTCGGCTCGGTGGAGCCCTCGTGCTGGATGCGTGGCGCATCGCCGGCTTCCTGCAGATTCATATGAAAGTCCACCAGGTTCATCACGATCTGCACGTGCCCCTGCGGCTGCATCGCCCCGCCCATCACGCCAAAGCTCAGCCACGGCTTGCCGTCCTTGGTGACGAACGCCGGGATGATGGTCTGGAACGGCCGCTTGCCCGGCGCATAGCCGTTGGGGTGATCCTTCTTCAACACGAACATTTCGCCGCGGTCCTGCAGGATGAAGCCCAGCCCCGGTGGCGCCATGCCGCTGCCCATGCCGCGATAGTTGGACTGGATCAGCGACACCATCATGCCGTCGGCATCGGCCACGGTCATGTAGATGGTGTCGCCCTCTTCCAGCTGTTTAGGCGTGCCGGGCTGCACTTCCTTCAAGGCCTTGTCCATGGAAATGAGCGACCGGCGCTGGGCGGCATACTCCTTGGACACCAGCCTGGCCAGCGGTGCCGGCTGGAAGGCAGGGTCGGCGTAGAAGCGCGCACGGTCGGCAAAGGCCAGCTTCTTGGCCTCGGTGAACAGATGCACGTGCTCGGCCGAGCCGAACGGGATCTTGGAAAAATCGTAGCCTTCCAGGATGTTGAGCATCTGCAACGCCGCGATGCCCTGGCTGTTGGGCGGCAGCTCCCACACATCAACGCCGCGGTAATTGGTGCTGACCGGCTCCACCCATTCGCCCTGATGGCTGGCCATGTCCTCGTAGCTCAGGTAGCCGCCATTGGCCTTGAAGTAGGTGCCGATGGTGCGTGCGATCGGGCCCTTGTAGAACGCGTCGCGGCCGCCGTCGGCGATCTGCTGCAGGGTGTTGGCCAGGTTCGGGTTCTTCCACAGCTCGCCCTTGCGCGGGGCGTGCCCGTCGATGGTGAACTGCTCCTTGAAGCCTGGGTATTGCGATAGCCGCGGCACCGAGCGGTCCCAGTAATAGGCAATGGTTTCGGCCACCGGATGGCCTTCGCGCGCGTAGCGGATCGCCGGCGCCAGGTTCTGCGCCATCGGCTTGCGCCCGAAGCGCTCATGCAGCGCGAACCAGCCATCCACTGCGCCCGGTACCGACACCGGCAGCGGCCCGGTCGGCGGAATGTCCTTCAGCCCGCGCCGCTGAAACTCGGCCAGGGTCAGCGACTTGGGCGAACGGCCCGAGCCGTTGTAGCCGTAAAGCTTGCTGGTCTTGGGATCCCACACGATAGCGAACAGATCCCCACCCACCCCATTGCCGGTCGGCTCCATCAAGCCCAACGCCGCATTGGCGGCGATCGCCGCGTCCACCGCCGAACCGCCGTTTTTCATCACATCCAACGCGATCTGGGTGGCGAGCGGTTGCGACGTCGCCGCCATCGCATGCGGGGCGATCACTTCGGAGCGGGTGGCGAAGGCTTGTCCGGTGACACGGTCGGCGGCGCCAAGAGGCGGCGCAAGCAGCGCCAGAGCAGACACCAATAAGATGGGTACGCGACGCATGATCAAGAGCTCCCCCATGACACAACGAATGAAACACCAACCATAACAGCGGCCTCCGTCGCAGCGTTCGATCCCGGTCGCACTGAGGCGATAAAACCGCGCAGTTGGTGATGCAGGTTGGCGTTATTGACATGCCACCGATCCGGTTTCAGCAGAAACCATGCTGCTGCCATGCGGCTTCGCGCTGAGCGCATGCTGCCAATACAGATGTTTCACCCGCAAGGGTTGACACCTCACCGGCGGCGATGGTTATCTCAGTCCATGCCGCACCGCCCCACCACCTCGAACGCTTTGATGTCCGCGCCCTTCGGCGCGTTGGCAGCGTCGCTTCTCGTGCTCGTACTTATTACCTCGCCAACCGATGCGGGACGAGACTTCGTGTAAGCAACAGACACACAAGGCTTCGATCAGACCCCGCACCGGCAACGGCGCGGGGTTTCGCGTTTCAGGGACCCCCAAAAGTTTCGAATGACATGAACGACATCACTGACATCGCCGCACCGTCTTTCATCAGCGCCAGCCATTGCGCTGCTGCAAGCGTCTGCATGCGCAGCGTTTTCGCTCATCCCCGCTTTGCTCGGCCGACCAGCGTCTGCGCTGCCAGCTGATCTCTTTTCCACTGCCAACCCCGCAAGGATTACTTCATGAGCAACGACACCCAACCGAAAATCGCGATCATCGGCTACGGCAGCCAGGGCCGCGCGCATGCGCTGAACCTGCGCGATTCCGGTTTCGACGTCACCGTCGGCCTGCGTCCCGGTGGCCCGACCGAATCCAAGGCGCAGGCCGATGGCTTCACCGTGGTGGCGCCGTCCGACGCGGTGAAGACCGCCGACCTGGTCGCGATCCTGACCCCGGACATGGTGCAGAAGAAGCTCTACGAAGAGGTCATCGCGCCGAACATGAAACAAGGCGCCTGCCTGCTGTTCGCGCATGGTTTGAACGTGCATTTCGACATGATCAAGCCGCGCGCCGATCTGGACGTGGTGCTGGTTGCGCCCAAGGGCCCGGGCGCGCTGGTGCGTCGCGAGTATGAAATCGGCCGCGGCGTGCCGTGCATATATGCGGTATACCAGGACACCAGCGGCAAGGCCGAGCAGTTTGCGCTGACCTATGCCGGCGGCCTGGGCGGCGCACGTGCCAACATCATCAAGACAACCTTCAAGGAAGAGACCGAAACCGATCTGTTCGGCGAGCAGGCCGTGCTGTGCGGCGGCGCTTCGTCGCTGGTACAGGCCGGTTTCGAAGTGCTGGTGGAAGCTGGCTACCAGCCGGAAATCGCGTATTACGAAGTACTGCACGAACTGAAGTTGATCGTGGACCTGTTCTACGAAGGCGGCATCACCCGCATGCTGGAATTTGTGTCCGAAACCGCACAATACGGCGACTATGTCAGCGGCCCGCGCGTGATCGACGCCAGCACCAAGGCGCGCATGAAGGACGTGCTGACCGACATCCAGAACGGCACCTTCACCAAGAACTGGGTGGCCGAATACGAAGCCGGTCTGCCGAACTACACCAAGTTCAAGCAGGCCGACCTGGAGCACCCGATCGAGGAAGTGGGCAAGAAACTGCGCGCCAAGATGGTCTGGCTCAACGGCGAACAGCAAGCCGCTGCCGCACCGGCGAATCAACAAGCGGCATAACGCCGCCGCATCCCCCACCGCTTAACACCGAAGGTTCGCAACGCATGAATACCTCCGCACACAGCACGCCCCGCAATGGCGCGCGCTGGCTGACGCAGGCCCTGGAAGCCGAGGGCGTGGAAACGCTGTTCGGTTATCCGGGCGGCACCATCATGCCGTTCTACGACGCCCTGGTGGATTCCAGGCTCAAGCACATCCTGGTCCGTCACGAACAGGGCGCCGCCCTCGCCGCCAACGGCTACGCCCGTGCCAGCGGCAAGGTGGGCGTGTGCGTGGCGACCTCCGGCCCGGGCGCGTCCAATCTGGTCACCGGCATCGCAGATGCGATGCTCGACTCGGTGCCGATGGTGTGCCTGACCGGCCAGGTCGCGACGCCTTTGCTGGGCACCGATGCGTTCCAGGAACTGGACGTGTTCGGCATGACCATGCCGATCGTCAAGCACAGTTTTCTGGCGCGCAGCGTGGACCAGTTGCCGGAGATCGTGCGCGATGCGTTTCGCATCGCGCGCGAAGGTCGCCCGGGCCCGGTGTTGATCGACTTGCCGAAGGACGTGCAGATCGCCGATGCCTCGCATCTGCCCGAGCATGTGCCGGCCGCAGTGCTGCCGCCGCCGGCACCGTCGGACGCGAAACTGGCCGACGCGCTGGCAGCCATCGCCAGCGCCGAGCGCCCGGTGGTGTACGGCGGTGGCGGGATTGCACTGGCCGATGCGGTGGAAGCATTCCGGCGCTTTGTCGAAGCCACCGGCATCCCGACCGCGCTGACCTTGCGCGGGCTGGGTGCGTTGCCGCACGCGCATCCGGATTACCTGGGGATGCTGGGCATGCACGGCACGCGGGCCGCCAATATGGCGATCCAGGAATGCGATCTGTTGGTGGTGGTCGGTGCCCGTTTCGACGACCGTGCCACCGGCAAGTTGAGTGAGTTCGCACCGTTCGCACGTGTCATCCATCTGGATGCCGATGCGTATGAAATTTCCAAGCTGCGCACTGCCGATATCGCCGTACCTGGCGATGTGGCGACCAGTCTCAAGGCGTTGAGCGCAGCACGCGGCAACTGCCAGGCATGGCGGACGCGCTGCTTTGCCAATCGCGAAAAATTCGGTGCGCGTTACGACGCGCCCGGTACCGATATCTATGCGCCGGCGCTGCTGAAGCGCCTGAGCGAAGTGGCGCCGCCCGACACCATCATCGCCTGCGATGTGGGGCAGCATCAGATGTGGGTGGCCCAGCATTGCCGCTTCAACGATCCGCGTAATCACCTCACCAGCGGCGCGCTCGGCACTATGGGCTTTGGCCTGCCAGCGGCGATGGGCGCGCAGTTCGCCTGCCCCGATCGCACCGTGGTGCTGGTCTCCGGCGACGGCAGTTTCATGATGAATGTGCAGGAGCTGGTGACCATTGCACGCTGCAAGCTGCCGGTGAAGATCGTGCTGCTCGATAACAGCTCGCTGGGCATGGTGCGGCAGTGGCAGGAGTTGTTCTTCGCCGAGCGCTACAGCGAGATCGATCTGTCCGACAACCCGGATTTCGCCGCGCTGGCGCAGGTGTTCGGTATTCCCGCCAAGCGCATCATCGCGCGCGGCGATGTCGATGCAGCGCTGGCGGAGTTGCTGGCGCAGCCGGGCCCCGGCCTGCTGCATGTGGCCATCGACGCACGCGCCAACGTGTGGCCGCTGGTGCCGCCCAATAACGCCAACAGCACCATGCTGGACAGCAATCCCGCACACGCGGTCAAGGAGACGACACATGCGTTACCGGCTTGACCTGGTGCTGAAGCCGGCCGAAGGCGCATTGGTGCGCGTGATCGGCATGACCGAGCGCCGCGGGTTTCGCCCGTGCGCCATCCAGGGCGCCGCCGCGCCCGACGATGCCGGGCGCTGGCATTTGCAGCTGGACGTGGACAGCAGCCGGCCGCCGGAAACACTGCGCCTGCAGCTGGAAAAGGTCTACGACTGCGAGTCGGTGGTGATCACGGCACTGGAAACGGTCGAGGCGGCCGCATGACCACCCAGACCTCGGGCATGCAGACTTCGCGCGACCATCAGACTGCCATCCGGAGGTGTCTTCTTCCGGATCGGCCGCGCGCGTGCCGCAATGCCTGATTCCAGCCGCCCCTCTTCGCAGGAACCAGACGTAAGCGACGTGGCCGTCAGCGTGGCCGACGTGCTGGCCGCACAGGCACGTCTGCGCAAATATTTGTCGCCGACGCCACTGCACTACGCCGAGCGTTTCGGCGTGTGGCTGAAGCTGGAAAACCTGCAGCGCACCGGCTCCTACAAGGTGCGCGGCGCACTGAACGCACTGCTGGCGGGGCTGGAACGCGGCGACGAGCGTCCGGTGATCTGCGCCTCGGCCGGCAACCATGCGCAAGGTGTGGCGTGGTCGGCGTATCGGCTCGGCGTGCAGGCCATCACGGTGATGCCGTACGGCGCACCGCAAACCAAGATCGCCGGCGTCGCGCACTGGGGCGCCACCGTGCGGCAACACGGCAACAGCTATGACGAAGCGTTTGCGTTTGCACGCGAGCTGGCCGACCAGAACGGCTATCGCTTCCTGTCGGCCTTCGACGACCCGGACGTGATTGCCGGGCAAGGCACGGTCGGCATCGAACTGGCCGCGCACGCACCGGATGTGGTGATCGTGCCGATCGGTGGCGGCGGCCTGGCCTCCGGCGTGGCGCTGGCGTTGAAATCGCAAGGCGTGCGCATTGTTGGCGCGCAGGTCGAGGGCGTCGATTCGATGGCGCGTGCGGTGCGCGGCGACTTCCGTGAAATCACCCCCGTCGCCACGCTGGCCGACGGCGTCAAGGTCAAGATTCCCGGCTTTCTGACACGCCGCCTGTGCGCGAGCCTGCTCGACGACGTAGTGATCGTGCGTGAGGCCGAACTCCGCGAAACCCTGGTGCGTCTGGCACTGGAAGAACACGTCATCGCCGAAGGCGCTGGCGCCCTGGCATTGGCCGCCGGTCGCCGTGTTGCAGGCAAACGCAAATGTGCGGTGGTCTCTGGCGGTAATATCGACGCAACCGTTTTGGCCGCACTCTTGTCCGAGGTGCGGCCGCGTCCGCCACGCAAACCGCGGCGTCGCAATACCGAGCGACTTCGCAACGAACGCAGCGTCAAGCCTCCACCCCAAACACACGCTCTTTCCCGCCCATCCGCAGTCGCTTCAACGCCTGTCACCGCCATCGCCGTAGAGGAGTCTTCCTGGTGAACACGACCGTATCCAACCAGACCCCGCGTATCCGAATTTTCGACACCACCCTGCGCGACGGCGAGCAATCCCCCGGCTGCAGCATGACGCCCCAGCAAAAGCTGGTCATGGCGCGCGCGCTGGACGAACTCGGCGTCGACATCATCGAAACCGGATTCCCGGCCAGCTCGCACTCCGACCGCGAAGCTATCGCGATGATCGGCCGCGAGCTGCGCCGCCCCACCCTGGCGGTGTTGTCGCGCTGCCTGCAGGCCGATATCGAAACCTCGGCAAAGGCGCTGGAAGCTGCGGCCAACCCGCGCCTGCATGTGTTCCTGTCCACCAGCCCGCTGCACCGCGAGCACAAGCTGCGCATGAGCCGCGAGCAGGTGCTGGAGTCGGTGCACAAGCACGTGACGCTGGCGCGCGGCTACATCGATGACGTCGAATTCTCCGCCGAAGACGCCACCCGTACCGAAGAAGATTTCCTGGCCGAAGTCACCCGTGTGGCGATTGCGGCCGGGGCCACCACGATCAACCTGCCCGACACAGTGGGCTTCACCACGCCGGAAGAAATCCGCGGCATGTTCGCGCGGCTGATCGCCAGCGTGGAAGGTGCCGACAAGGTGATCTTCAGCGCGCACTGCCACAACGATCTGGGTCTGGCGGTTGCCAATTCGCTGGCGGCCATCGAAGGCGGCGCGCGTCAGGTGGAATGCACCGTCAACGGCATCGGCGAGCGCGCCGGCAACTGTGCGCTGGAAGAAATCACCATGGCGCTGAAGGTGCGCGGTGCGTTCTACAACATCGATTCGGAGATCAACACACCGCGCATCGTGTCGACCTCGCAGTTATTGCAGCGCCTGGTTGGCATGCCGGTGCAGCGCAACAAGGCCGTGGTCGGCGGCAACGCCTTTGCACATGAATCGGGCATCCACCAGCACGGCATGCTGCGTCACCGCGGCACCTACGAAATCATGCGCCCGGAAGATGTGGGCTGGGAATCGTCACAGATGGTGCTGGGCCGCCACAGTGGCCGCGCAGCAGTCGAGCAGCGCCTGCGTGCGCTGGGGTATCTGCTGGAAGAGGAAGAGGTCAAGCTGGTCTTCGAACAGTTCAAGGCCCTGTGCGAGAAGCAGCGCGTGGTCACCGATGCCGATCTGCAGGCATTGATGCAGGACGCCACCGTGCAGGAAGGCTACCGTCTGGCTTCGATGACCATCAGCGACGTCGGCAGCCGCGCGAACGCGTTGGTGGAGCTATCGGATCCGGATGGCAATCGGGTAGCGGAAACCGCACAAGGCAATGGCCCGGTCGATGCCTTGTTCGGTGCATTGGCGTCGGCCACCGGCGTGAAGCTGGAGCTGGACAGCTACCAGGTGCACAGCGTGGGCATCGGCGCGGATGCACGCGGCGAAGCCAGCCTGAGCGTGCGCCACGATGGTGTGGAGTACGAAGGCACCGGCACCAGCAAGGACATCATCGAGGCCAGCGCGCTGGCATGGCTGGATGTAGCCAACCGGCTGCTGCGCCAACGCGAGCGCGGCGTGGTTGCTGGCAAGACGGCTGCGGTGGCATAACACCGCACCGACTGACAGTTTGCAAAAGACCTGACGGCCAGCGGAGCGATCTGCTGGCCGTTTTGGGTTTTGGGTTTTGGGTTTTGGGTTTTGTGTTTTGTGTTTTTTTTTGGTGTTTGGTGTTTGGTTTCGTATCCAGCCTTGCCCCACTCGCTGTTAACGCTTGATGCGTGGTTGTTCAATCTTGTGCTGGCACCGACAGTCAAGGTGTTTTTGCTCTTCGATCCGCAGCAATGAAATCGAAAGCGCGGTGTCGTCTCCGGGGTCGGGACCATGTGGCGGCATGGATGCCGCCACTGAGCCTCCAAGGACGGATTTACGGCGTGTCCCGACACCGGAGACGGCACCGCGCCACCGGCATATCGACACACGAAGTCTGTCAGTTCCGGGCGGAAGCAAAGATTTACTGAGGGGCGCTTGCACGCGCGCCGCCGTGGGACACGCCGCAAGTACGTCCATGTAGCAACTGTGTTGGTCAGGACCTCAATCCGCGACCTTTGATCGGTTTCCTTCGGGCGTGTCCCGACACCGGATGCGGCGCCGCTCACCGATGGACCCCGCAAAAACGAAAGCGGCCATCGCCCAAACAGGACGATGACCGCCAGTACGTTCGACAAAACGATACATCCAACCAACGCTTTACAGCGCAGCCACCACCGCATCACCCATCGCGACCGTGCCAACCTTGGTCGTGCCTTCTGACCAGATGTCGGCGGTGCGCAGGCCCTGGTCGAGCACCTTGCCGACGGCCTTCTCGATCGCATCCGCGGCGGCAGCCTGCGCGAAGGTGTAGCGCAGCATCATTGCCACCGACAGGATGGTGGCGAGCGGATTAGCGATGCCCTGCCCTGCGATATCCGGCGCCGAGCCGTGACACGGCTCGTACATGCCTTTGCTGTTGGCATCCAGCGAGGCCGAAGGCAGCATGCCGATCGAGCCGGTGAGCATCGACGCCTGGTCGGACAGAATGTCGCCGAACATGTTGTCGGTCACGATCACATCGAACTGCTTGGGCGCGCGCACCAATTGCATGGCCGCGTTGTCCACGTACATATGCGATAGCGCGATGTCCGGATAGTCTTTGGCGACTTCTTCCACCACCGCGCGCCACAACTGGCTGGAGGCCAACACGTTGGCCTTGTCGACCGAGCACAGTTTCTTGCCGCGCAAACGCGCCATCTCGAAACCGGCCTTGGCGATGCGACGAATCTCGCTTTCGCTGTAGGGCAAGGTGTCGTAGGCCTGACGCTCGCCATTGTCCAGCGTGCGATTGCCGCGCGGCTGGCCGAAGTAGATGCCGCCGGTGAGCTCGCGCAGTATCAGCAGATCCAGTCCCGCAACAACTTCAGGCTTGAGCGTGGAGGCATCGGCCAACTGCGGATACAACAGCGCCGGACGCAGGTTGGCGAACAAACCCAGCTGCGAGCGGATCTTGAGCAACCCACGCTCCGGGCGCAGCGATGGATCGATGCTGTCCCATTGCGGCCCACCCACGGCGCCCAGCAGCACCGCGTCGGCAGCGCGCGCGCGCTCCAGCGTTTCGTCGGCGAGCGGGCTGCCGTACTTGTCGTAGGCCGCGCCACCCAGTTCGTCGTACACCAGGCTGAAACCCAGGCCATGTTGTGCGTCGATCCGCGTCAACACCTTGACCGCTTCGGCCATGATCTCCGGGCCGATGCCGTCGCCAGGAAGAATCAAAATCTGCTTGCTCATGCAATCCTCGTGAGTTAGTGCCGTAGCAACCTGAAAATCAACGTGCTGCCCATACCACCAGCACGTCACTGCTGAAGGAGCCATCGGCTGCAATCTGAAAGTAATCGCGTACTTCGTCTACCGCCGCGTCCTGCAACCCGCGAATGGCTGCGCGCAACACCTCTGGCGTGCGCATGCGGTCGACCCAGCTCAGATAGTCCAGCTGTAGCCGTTGGCAATGATGACGCTGCACCTGCAAGCCGGCATCGCCCAGCATCTGCAACCACTGCGCAACACTGTAGTCGCGCACATGACTGGTATCGCGCAACACCTCGATCGCCTGCAGGTGCGTGTCCAACAATGGCAACCCCGGCGCGACCACATCGATAAAGGCGGCAACACCGCCGGGACGCAATACGCGCCGCACTTCGCGCAGTGCCTGTCCCACGTCGCTCCAGTGATGCGCCGAGTAGCGGCTGACCACTGCATCCAGGCTGCCGGTCTCGAACGGCAAGCGCTCGGCAACACCTTGCACAGTGCGCACTTGCGTCAGCCCGCGCTCGGCGGCGGTGGCCGCCACGACGTTGAGCATATCGGCAGACAAATCGTAGGCCACCACCTCGGCCATCAGCGGCGCCAGCTGGAAACTCACATGCCCGGCACCGCAGCCAAGGTCGAGCAATCGACCGTTGCGACACCCCGCCAGGCCAGCGCGGAGCTCGGCGAACTCGGCGCCTTGCGCATGCACGTCGCTCTGCAGATACGCGTGCGCCTGCGGCCCGAACTGCGCAGCAACATGTTCGCCCAGCGCCCCCGTATCGGCGGTGTTGGCAATTGCGTTCACTGCAGTGCGCCGAACAACCACGGTTGGCGCGCGCGATGGCCTTGTTCGAAGCGGCCGATTGCATCGGCGTCCTGCAAGGTCAGGCCGATGTCGTCCAGCCCGTTGAGCAGGCAGTGTTTGCGAAATGCATCGACCTCGAAGCTGTACTCCACGCCATCGGGGCGGCGCACGCGTTGTGCGGCCAGATCCACGGTGAGTTGATAGCCCTCGGTGGAAAAGCATTGCTCGAACAAGGCGTCGACTTCTGCTTCGGTCAGCACGATCGGCAGCAGGCCGTTCTTGAAACTGTTGTTGAAGAAGATGTCGGCAAAGCTCGGTGCAATCACCGCGCGAAACCCATATTCGTCCAACGCCCAAGGCGCATGTTCACGCGAGGAACCGCAGCCGAAATTCTTGCGTGTCAGCAACACGCTGGCGCCTTGATAGCGCGGGAAATTGAGCACGAACTCCGGGTTGATCGGCCGCTGGCTGTTATCGCGCCCAGGCTCGCCGATATCCAGATAACGCCACTCGTCGAACAGGTTCGGACCGAAGCCGGTGCGCTTGATCGACTTGAGGAATTGCTTGGGAATGATCTGGTCGGTATCGACATTGGCGCGATCCAGCGGCGCCACCAGTCCGGTATGTTGCGTGAAAGGAGTCATAGAAAGGCCGGGAATTGGGAGTGGGAAATAGGGAATAGGCAGAGCGAAACGGGGCGTGGCGATTCCCTATTCCCGATTCTCGATTCCCTGCAGCTCACGCACATCGACAAAGTGGCCGCTCACCGCCGCCGCTGCAGCCATTGCCGGGCTGACCAGGTGGGTGCGTCCGCCGGCGCCCTGGCGGCCTTCGAAATTGCGATTTGAGGTGGAAGCGCAATGCTCGCCGCTGCCTAGCTTGTCCGGGTTCATCGCCAGACACATCGAGCAACCCGGCTCGCGCCATTCGAAACCGGCCTCCAGAAAGATCTTGTCCAGGCCTTCGGACTCGGCCTGCGCCTTGACCAGACCCGAGCCCGGCACCACCAGCGCCTGCTTGATCGTGGACGCCACCTTGCGGCCCTTGGCCACTGCGGCGGCGGCGCGCAGATCTTCGATGCGCGAGTTGGTGCACGAGCCAATGAACACTCGGTCCAGGCGGATGTCGGTAATCGACTGATTGGCCTTCAGGCCCATGTATTTGAGCGCGCGCTCGATCGAGTCGCGCTTAGTCGGGTCTTGTTCGGCTGCCGGGTCAGGTATCTGCTGATCCACCGCCAGCACCATTTCCGGCGAGGTGCCCCAGCTCACTTGCGGCTTGATGTCTTCGGCACGCATCTCCACCACGGTGTCGAAGTGCGCCCCCGGGTCGGAAACCAGCGTCTTCCACAGTGCAACGGCGGCATCCCAGTTCGCATCCTTGGGCGCGAACGGGCGACCTTTGACGTAGGAGATCGTCTTGTCGTCCACCGCCACCATGCCCACGCGCGCACCGGCTTCGATGGACATGTTGCAGATGGTCATGCGCCCTTCCATCGACAGCGCTTCAATGGCGCTCCCGGCAAATTCCAGGGCGTGCCCGTTGCCACCGGCCGTACCGATCTTGCCGATCACCGCCAGCACAATGTCTTTGGCAGTCACGCCGAACGGCAGCGTGCCGTCGACACGCACCTGCATGTTCTTCATCTTCTGGGCGATCAGGCACTGCGTGGCGAGTACATGTTCGACCTCGGAGGTACCGATGCCGTGCGCCAGCGCGCCGAACGCGCCATGCGTGGAGGTGTGCGAATCGCCGCAGACCACGGTCATGCCCGGCAAGGTGGCGCCCTGCTCGGGGCCGACCACATGCACGATGCCCTGGCGCGCGTCGTTCATCTTGAACTCGAGGATGCCGAAGTCGTCGCAGTTCTCGTCCAGAGTCTGTACCTGCAGGCGCGAGACTTCATCGCTGATCGACTCCAGGCCGCCCTGCCGCTCGGCGCGCGTGGTCGGCACGTTGTGGTCGGGTGTGGCGATGTTGGCGTCGATGCGCCACGGCTTGCGGCCGGCCAGACGCAGTCCTTCGAAGGCTTGCGGCGAGGTCACTTCATGCAGGATGTGGCGGTCGATATAGATCAGCGACGAACCGTCGTCGCGGCGCGTGACCTCATGCAGGTCCCACAATTTGTCGTACAGGGTCTTGGCAGTCATCGCGGCGATCCGGTGAAGTGGCGGTTGGTGGGTGCACCATTTGGCTGCATTCGATGCTAGGAGCTTGCCTTCGATAACGCAAATTCATATTGTTTATTCAACAAATGAAATTCAGGAATGGCATGGATCTGGCGAGTCTCAGCGCTTTCGTCGCAATTGCTGACAGCGGCAGCTTTTCGGCGGCCGGTGAAGCGCTGCATCTCACCCAGCCCGCGGTGAGTAAACGCATCGCCTTGCTGGAGGGGCAATTGTCGGCACGGCTGTTCGACCGCCTGGGCCGCCAGGTGGTGCTGACCGAGGCCGGCCAAGCCTTGTTGCCGCGCGCCCAACGCATCCTTGCCGAACTGGAAGACACGCGCCGTGTGCTGGAGCACCTGGGCGCGTCGGTTGGTGGGCGCTTGAGTCTAGCCACCAGCCACCACGTCGGCCTGCACCGGCTTCCTGCATTGCTACGCAACTTCGCCGCGCAACACCCGCAGGCCGCACTGGACATCCAGTTTCTGGATTCTGAACTGGCCTATGCGGCGGTGCTGCGCGGCGAGGTGGAACTGGCGGTGACCACGTTGGCGCCGGACACGCGTGCACCGCTGCGTGCGCAACCGATCTGGCACGACCGCCTGCAATGCGTGGTGGCCCCCGACCACCCGTTGGCCGCACTGCGCAAGGTGACGCTGGACGATGTGGTGGCGCATCCGGCGGTGCTACCCGACCCCGGCACGTTTACCCATCGCATCGTCGCCGGCCTGTTTGCCGAGCGCGGCCTGGTGCCGCACCTGCGCATGACCACCAACTATCTGGAGACGATCAAGATGCTGGTCTCGGTGGGGCTGGCGTGGAGCGTCCTGCCCGAACGCATGATAGATCACCAGATCGTGGCGCTACCGCTGGCCGATGTGGCGCTATCGCGCGAGTTGGGATGCGTCACGCATGGCGGACGCACCTTGTCGCGGGCGGCACAGGCGTTTGTTGCGTTGTTGCAGGCGCAGGCGGAGCGGACTTAAGGCACCGAACCAACCTCGAATGCGTTGCTGAACGCTCAATCATTGCGCGGCAATAGCCCGGCCTTTTGGTACCACCGAATGCAAGCACCCTCCAACACAGCCCAGACAATCAAGCCAGGAAGAAACAGTGCGCCATGCCAGAGAGCGTGCCGACGCAGAGCGGAATCACACCGAACCAGCAACACCACTTGTCAGGCAGTGGCAACACTTTGTAACGCTCGCCCTTTTCCGGACTCCGGCGAAAATCCGCCTTGTTGAGCACAGCGCTCAGACCCAAGATTGCGAAATAAGTAAGCACCATCCATAGCAGCAACATAAGTTCTCCAGCCTTCACGATTCGATACACCACCACGCGCGTGAGACTTACGCACCGGTGTCACAGCGCGGTCTTCAACGCACCACCGTGCCATCGCACTACCGATCGACCAATCGATCGCGCCCCTGCCGCTTGGCCTGGTATAGCCGACGGTCTGCCAACGCGAGCAATTCGCGTCGGGTCGGCGCTTCATCGCTCATCGCCATACCCATGCTGGCGGTGCACCGCACCGTGATGCCTTGCGCATCGACGTCGATTGCCGCAAGACGTTGCCGCATGCGTTCGAACAGCGCGCGCGCCTGCGCGGCATCCAGCCCGGTGGCCGCCAGCAGAAACTCTTCGCCGCCGTGGCGCGCAGCGAAGCACTGCGCCTGATCCTGGTCGCTCAATGCCTCGCCCAGCGCGCTCAATACCGCATCGCCGACGTCATGGCCATACTCGTCGTTGATGTGCTTGAAGTGGTCGATATCCATCAAGGCCAGCGCCAGCGCGGCACCACCGCTACGCGCATCGTCGAACCACTGTTGCAGCACGCGCTCGGCTTCGCGCCGGTTGGGCAATGCGGTCAGCACATCGTGGCTGGCGCGGTATTCCAGCTGGCGCATCAAGGCTTCGCGCTCCTGGCTGGCCTGCTGCAGCGCGAGATTCTTGTCGCTCAGTTCGCGGGTGCGCTTATCGATCACGGTATTGAGTTGGCGCTGGCTGCGCCGATAGCTGGCCGTGCGCCACAGATAAAATCCGTAGATCAGGCTCGCCAGCGCAAGGATGCCCAATGCGATCACTTCGCCACGGCGCCACCAGGGCGGCGCCAACGCGATGACCAGACTGGATTCCCCCAGCAGCGCGGTCTGCCGCCAATCCACCGGTAGCGACATCGCCTGCACGCGGAAGCGAAAACGGCCCGGCGGCAGGTTGGTGTACACCGCCTCGGTCGCGTTGTCGGCATCCACCCAATCCGGGTCGAAGCCGTCCAGGCGATAGCGGTAACGCACCTTGTCCGGGCCACGGAAATTCAGGCCGGCATAAGTGATTGCAATGCGGCGGGTCTCTGCGCCGAGCTGATGCGGGCCGCTCAACGGTTGCACCATGCCGTCGACCAGCAAGCGCTCGAACACGATCGGCACGCGATGGCCTTGCAAGGTGCCGACACGCGCCGGATCGATCACGCCCAGCCCGGCCGAGGTGGGAAACAACAACTGCCCGGTCTGTGTCAGCCAGCCAGCGGGGGCGCTGCTGCCATTGCCTTGATTGCTGGGCATGCCATCGCTGCGGTCCACCACCTCCACACTCAATTGTTCGCGGGTACCGGCATCGATCTGGTCGAAGTCGTTGCGCGCGATGCGGAAGACGCCGTGGTTGCTGGATAACCACAGATAGCCGTGGCCGTCGTCGATCACGCGGAACACCTTGTCGCGCGGCAATCCGACGCGATGGTCGTAGACGCGAAAGTGGTCGCCCTGCAGGCGCAGCAAGCCGCGATCGCTGGCGATCCAGAGATCGCCACCGGCATCGCGCAAAAAGTCGAAGGCGTTCTGCCCGGGGAAGTCCTGTTCGCCCAGCCACGCTCGCGTGCTGCCGCCCGGCGACAGCCCGGTCATACCGCGATCGGTGCCGATCCAGATGATGCCCTGCGTGTCGCGATACAGCGCCTGCACCGAGCCGTCGGGCACGCCATCGGCGGCGGTGTAGCGGCGCGCCTTGCCATGCCGCCAGCGCACCAATCCGCCGGTGGTGCCGATCCACAGATCGTCGCCATCGGGCAACACCGCGCGTACCGACAACGACGGCAGGCCATCGCCCGCGCCGATGCGCACCAGCACCTTCCCTTGCGCATCCAGCCGCAGCACGCCCTGACTGTAGGTACCGGCCCAGACCCCGCCGTCGCCGGCATCGGCCAGCGACAACACCGACTGCTCCAGCACGCGGCCACCTTCGGCCGGCGACAGCGATATGCGGCTGATTTGATCGTCGCGCCAACGGTCCAGACCTACCGCGCTGCCCACCCACACGGTGCCGTTGCTGGTCTGCAACACGGTGCGCACGTAATCGGAGGCAAGGCCGTCCTCATGGGTCACACCATGCGCGGCGCCTTCGGCAATCCGGAACAGGCCATGCGTGCTGCCGACCCAGATCAAACCTTCGGCATCTTCCAGCAATGCCGGGCTGGCGACGCCGGTGATCGAAATCTGCTCATCCGGCACAGCCACCCCGCTGTGCACCACCAAGGTACCGGTGGGCATGCTCATCCACAGATGCCCACGCCGATCCAGTAGCAGCGCATCGACCCGCTGCCCCTGGCGAAACCGCTGCAGCCCGCCGCCGCGACTCCACCACCACACACCGTCATCGCCGGCGACCAGCAATCCGCCCTGGCGATCGCTGGCAAGCCGGCGCACCGGCACCGCCTGCATGCCATGCATTGTTCCCCAGGCCTCGGCGGCGGCGCCATTGCGGGGCAGACGGTACAACCCGACCTCCGTGCCCACCCACAGATCGCCAGTGTCGTCGGCCGACAACGCGGTGATGCGTGCACGTGGCAGGTCGGTCTGACGCCCCACGTCGACCAGGCGGCCATCCGCTTCGAGCCGATACAGCGTCTGCGGCGTGCCCACCCACAGGGCGCCGTCTGCACGACGCAATAGCGCGCTGACCGCCAGATGGCGCGCCGTAGCGTCCCCCAGCTGCTGCCAGTGGCCGTCCTGATAGTGATAGACCCCGTCGAACGCGGTGCCGAACAACATGCCGCCGGTGCTGTCGCGCACCACCACGAACACGCCGCCCAATTCGGCGCCCGGCGTGTTCTGGCGGTCGTACACGGTGAAATCGCGGCCGTTGAAGCGCGCCACGCCTTCCCAGGTGCCCACCCAGATCAGCCCGTCTTCGCCCTGGGCCACGGCGTGCACCAGGTTGTGCGGCAGGCCGTCGTCCATGTTCCAGCGCGTGACGGTGTGATAGGCGGTGTGATCGAGCGCCTGTGCGCCAGCCTGGGACAGTCCCAGAATCCCGCAACACAGCCCAAACCACAGCCACACAAGGGCCGCCCGCAGCACGCGTGTGCTGCGAACGCAGCTTGCATGCGTCTGCGCCCCGACCCCGTCCACGTTCCCCATTCCCCTCATCCGTGCCCGCTGACCATGCGTGCCGGTATGTACCGACAGGCCTGAGGCAATCTATCACCGGGGTTTTCGGGCCGCCCTAGGTGGATTCCCCACAGCTGCCGGGCCAACCATGACACCGGGAGCATTCAACTGAAACAATGAATGCCCATCATCATGGGCATGGCGGTTGGGCATTGCGCCCACAGTGTCGTCGCTTCGCCGCGGCGTAGTCCGTTGCCTCGGTCGCTCCCAGGTTCGACCAGTTGAAGCACCTGCGCGCTGATGCATTCAGGCCGTCGAGTATAAATATAGAACCCGATGGTCTAGTATTGACCATATGTCCAGCTCGCCCCCCCTCAAGTCCAAGGCCAAGAGCAACGGCCCTGGGCGTCCCAAGGATCTTGGGAAACGTGCCGCCATCCTGGGTGCTGCCCGCGCCCTGTTCATGGAGCTAGGCTATGCCGGGGTCAGCATGGATGGCATCGCGGCCCAGGCCGGCGTCTCCAAGCTCACCGTCTATAGCCACTTTGGCGACAAGGAGAGCCTGTTTTCCGAGGCGATCCGTGCGCAATGCCAGCAGATGATGCCGGACGACCTGTTCGACCACGCGCCCGAGGGTGCGCTGCGCGACCAGTTGGTCGAAATCGCGCATGCGTTCTTTGCCATGGTCAGCACCGAGTCGGCCATTTCCACCCACCGCATGATGATGGCGCCCGGCACCGGCGATGTGCATGTGCGCGAAATGTTCTGGGAAGCCGGCCCCAAGCGAACCCAACAGGCATTGGCGGATTTCCTGTCGGCGCGTGTGGCCGACGGCCAGCTCGACATCGCCGATCTGGCGCGCGCGGCCTCGCAATTCTTCTGCCTGCTCAAGGGCGAGCTGTATGCCTTGATGATGTGCGGCCTGCACGGCCAGCCCACCCGCGCGCAGGTGGATGAGCACATTCAGTCCAGCGTGGACTTCTTTTTGAGGGCGTATGCGCCCCGTTGATCGCCCCGGGCCTTTGGTGGCGATGACTTCCGGCACTGCGCCAGCGGCCGGCGCGCAGCGATGCTAGATGCGCCAGTTGCCCCGTGCACCGGTAAAATGTTCGCCCCACCGCGTTGGATAACCGCACCATGACGATCGATTTCACCCAGGCCCGCGAAAAGATGGTCGAACAGCAGATCCGGCCGTGGGACGTGCTGGACCTGCGCGTGCTCGACGTGCTGGCGCGCCTGCCGCGCGAAGCCTTCGTGCCGGAGGCCTACAAGACCCTGGCCTATGTCGACGTGGAAATTCCGCTGTCGGCCGGTCACAAGATGATGAAGCCGGTGGTCGAAGGCCGGATGTTGCAGGCGCTGGATCTGCAGCCGGGCGAAGACGTGCTGGAAATCGGCACCGGCAGCGGGTTTTCCACCGCCTGCCTGGCCGCACTCGCGCGCGAAGTGGTCAGCCTGGAGATCGATCCGGCACTGGCAGCGGCAGCACGCGCCAATCTGGACAGCACCGGTGTGGGCAGCAATGTGCGCATCGAAACCGCCGACGTGTTCGGCTGGCAGAGCGAGCGTCGTTTCGATGCCATCTGCGTGACCGGCGCGGTCGATACGCTGCCGACGCAGTGGCTGCAGTGGTTGCGCCCGAACGGCCGGTTGTTTGTGGTGCGCGGTCACGCACCGGTGATGGAAGCGGTCCTGGTGCGTGGCGACGTCAACGCCCCGCGCATCGAATCGTTATTCGAAACCGATCTCGCTTATCTCCAGGGCGCCGCACCGACGCCCCGATTCCAATTCTGATTCCCAAGGAAGCTTCCCCGATGATCCGCCGATCCCTCGCCCTGGCCCTGGCCGCCGCCCTGTCACCGATGGCAGCGCATGCCACCGATCTGCTGCAGGTCTATGAAATGGCCCGCAACGGCGACCCGCAGCTGGCCGTGGCCGAGTCCACGCGGCTGGTGAATCGGGAGGGGCAGGTGCAGGCGCGTGCGGCGCTGTTGCCGCAGCTGGACGGTAGCGCCGGCTACACCCAGGCACATCGCGAGCTGGAAGGCGTGGATGGTCGCTCCACCACCAAGCAGCGGCAGTACACAGTTCAGGGCAGCCAGACCATCTTCAACTGGGCGCAGTTCGCCAACCTGCGTGCGCAGCGCGAAGTGGCCAAGGCCGCAGACTTCACGCTGGCATCGGCCAACAACGACCTGATCACCCGGACCTCGGCGGCATATTTTCAGGTGTTGGTCGGTATCGAGTCGCTGGCGGCGGCAGAAACCAACGAAGCGGCGGCCAAGAAGCAGTTCGACTACGCCGACAAGCGCCTGGAAGTAGGCCTGGCGCCGATCACCGACGTGCACGAAGCCCGCGCGCAGTACGACCAGGCGCGTGCGGACAGCATCAACGCACGCAATACGCTGAAGGATTACTACCAGGCGTTGACCGAACTGACCGGCCAGCCGGTAGTCGGCCTGCGTGCGCTGCCGGAAGACTTCCGCCCGGAAGTGCCGGCTGCTTACAGCAACGTCGATCAGCTGGTATCGGCCGCCATCGCCGACAACCCGGCGCTGAAGGCACAGCAGCTGCAGGTCAGTGCAGCCGAGGCGCAGGTCAATGCGGCGCGTGCCGGCCATTACCCCACCTTGAGCCTGGGCGCCAATATCGGTCGCAGCAATAGTTGGGGCGGCCAGGGCACGGTCGATCAGGCCGCAGGTAACTTCACCACCGCGGGCCGCGATATCGATACCGATTCGGTCGGCATCACGCTGTCGATCCCGATCTTCGCTGGCGGCGCAACGCAGTCGGCCGTGCGTCAGGCGCTGTCGCGTCGCGATATCCAGCAGGACACCTACGAGCAGCAGAAGCGCGCGCTGGACCGCAATACGCGCAATGCCTATCAGACCGTGGTCGCCGGTATCAGCGAAGTGGAAGCGCGCCGTTTGGCAGTGGTCTCCGCGCAAGCCGCCTACGATGCCTCGCAGGTCGGTCTGGAAGTCGGCACGCGCACCGTGCTGGACGTGGTGCAGAACCAGCGCACCCTGTTCCAGGCGCAGCTCAATTACGCGCAGTCGCGCTATACTTTCCTGCAAAACCGCCTACTGCTCGGCCAGGCCATCGGCAAGCTCGACATCACCGACCTGCAGGATGTGAATCGCCTGCTGTCGCAGGATGCCGAAGCCAGGCTGCAGGGCAGCGGTTCGCTGCAGTAAAGCGAGGAGCGGATAGGTCACTAAAAAGGCGGGCGAAGGCCCGCCTTTTTTATGTCCGATGCAAGCGCGTACCTGGCTGCGTGCGATACCTGCGATGACTGCCGCATCAGCGGGTGATCTGCCGCTTGGCTGGAGGGCCCTTGCCGCCCGCCCACCATCGCGGGACACGCCGCAAATCCGTAGTTGTAGGCTCTTACGCGGCATCCATGCCGCGTAAGAGCCTGCGACGGTGGGCGGGCAAGGACCAATCAAGATGGTCGGTGTGCGTAGCTCTTCTCAAACCTGTCTGGTGCGGTGTCCTCGCCACTTGCGGGACCGTGTGGCGGCATGGATGCCGCCACCGGGCCTCCACGGACGGAGTCACGGCGTGTCCCGCGAGCTGTGAGGACACCGCGCCCTCGACCAATGCGGCTTGAGACTCTCCAGATGACGCCAAAAAGTGGCTAACGAAACGACCGCGCGATCGCCACGTTTGATTGGTCGCGCCAATACCGCTTGATGACGTGACTTGGCATGACTGCAATAGGTTCTCTGCAACGATGCAGCACGCACGCAGTTAGATCTTTCAAGACTCCACACCATCACCAACCACCTGCGGCAAATCAGGCGCGATCTGCACCAGCGTGCGTGCCACTGCGCCCTTGCCATTGGCGACCAATGCCAGGCCAGCGGCGGCCATCACGTCGCGCTGCGCGGAGTCGGACAGCAGACGCGCAAGATCGCGATAAACACAGTCGGCGTCCTCGCAGATCGCGACCGCATCGGCCTCGCGCATGCGCCGCGAAATTTCCGAGAAATTATGCAGATGCGGGCCGGTCACTGCCGGCGTGCCAACCGCTGCCGGTTCGAGCAGGTTGTGCCCGCCGATCGGCTGCAGGCTGCCACCGACGAAAGCAACCTGCGCGCATGCATAAAAACTCATCAGCTCGCCCAAGGTATCGATGACGAAGACCGTATCGAGCGCTTGTGGCCACTGCTGCGCTTTGCGTGTCGCCACGCGCCAGCCGCGCTCGCGCGCCAACGCCTCGACCTTCGGAAACCGCTCGGGATGGCGTGGCGCCCACAGCAGCAGCAGGTCCGGAAACTGCACCAGCAACTGCGCATGGATATCGGCCACCGCCGCCTCTTCGCCCTCATGCGTGCTGGCGGCAATCCACACCGGCCGCGTTGCCGGCACATGGGTACGGAACTGCGCGACCAGGGCCTGTAATTGTTCGGGGGCGGCGATATCGAATTTGAGATTGCCCAGCGCCACCACTTGGTCCGGACGCGCGCCAAGGGTGATGAAGCGCTCCGCATCGTCCTGCGACTGCGCCGCCACGCAGGTCACCGTACGCAGCGCGCGGCTGATCAAGGGCGCCAGCACGCGGTAACCGCGCAAGGAGCGCGCCGACAAACGTGCGTTGAGGATGTACAGCGGAATCTGGCGGTCGCGGCAACCAAACAACATGTTCGGCCATAGCTCGGTTTCCAGAATCAGCGCCAGCCGCGGGCGAAAATGTTCCAGAAAGCGCCCTACGCTGCCGGGCACGTCGTACGGCAGATACACATGGTCGACCGCATCGCCCCACACCGCGCGCACGCGCTCGGAACCGGTGGGCGTGATGGTGGTGATGACCCAGCGAATATCCGGGCGCTGCGCGCGCAAGGCGTTGACCAGCGGCGCGGCCGCATTGACCTCGCCCACCGACACCGCATGCACCCACACCCGCGGGCGGCCGCAGGCATGCGTGTACGACGCATAGCGCTCGTTCCAGCGGTTGAAGTATTCGCGCACGCGGAAACCGCGCCACACCAGGTGGTACACCGTGACCGGCAACAACAGGTAGAGCAGCGCCGAGTACAGCCCGCGCAACAGCCATTCGATCGGGTCTTTCCGCATGCGTGCAGGATACGGGAGCGCCTGCACGTGCGCATGTGCACGCTGCCCGATGCGCCCGATCCCTTAGAATCGCACCATGTCCGAGTCCGCCAACGTCGCCGTCCGCCCCTCCCTGCGCAACCCCAAGCATTGGCCCATGTACCTGGGCCTTGCGGTGATGGTGCTGGCCGGGCGCCTGCCCTGGACGCTGCAACGCGCGGTGGGCCGTGGCGTGGGCTGGATCGCGATGCGCGTGGCGGGCACGCGTCGGCGCGCTGCAGAGGTCAACCTCAAACTGTGCTTTCCCGAGCAGGACGATGCATGGCGAGCGCGACTGCTGCGGGATAGTTTCGATGCGCTGGGCGTGGGCCTGTTCGAATTTGCGCGTGCGTGGTGGGGCAGCATCGACGCCATTCGCCCAGGCGTGCAGATCGAAGGACTGGAGCATCTGCAGCAGCTGCAGGAACAAAAGCGCGGCGTGCTGCTGGTGTCCGGCCACTTCATGACGCTGGAAATGTGCGGGCGGCTACTGTGCGACCACATACCGCTGGCCGGCATGTACCGCAAGCACCGAAACCCGGTGTTTGAATGGGCGGTCAAGCGCGGCCGCTTGCGCTATGCCACGCACATGTTCGCCAACGAGGATCTGCGTGCCACCATCAAGCACCTCAAGCGCGGCGGTTTTCTGTGGTACGCGCCGGACCAGGACATGCGCGGCAAGGACACCGTGTTCGTGCCGTTTTTCGGGCATCCGGCCTCCACCATCA
Source organism: Xanthomonas sp. WHRI 8932A (assembly GCF_035012785.1). Lineage (NCBI taxonomy): Bacteria > Pseudomonadati > Pseudomonadota > Gammaproteobacteria > Lysobacterales > Lysobacteraceae > Xanthomonas > Xanthomonas sp. WHRI 8932A. Next base: position 190,224 of record NZ_JAYGQQ010000003.1, on the reverse strand, counting down.
CAGCCACCCATCAGCTGGCACGGCTGACCGGTTGCGCGGTGGTGCCGTATTTCCATCGCCGCGAAGGCGGCCGCTACATCCTCAAGATTGCGCCGCCGCTGGCAGGCATTCCGTCGGAGGATGTGATCGCCGATACCACGCAGGTCAATGCGGCGATCGAGGACATGGTGCGCGAAGCGCCGGATCAATACCTGTGGATCCATCGTCGCTTCAAGCGTCAGCCGGGTGGGCGCAGCGCGTTCTATCAGTGAGCTGTCGCCGCAGGTGGCGAGCCGTTGATGGCGTGTGGCACGCAGGTCTCCCCTGCCCGGCACCCGCGATCACGATGCCGGCGACTCAACCCAGCGGCGGCTGATCCGCGTCGTCGTTGAGCAACGCGCCGGCATACAACCCGGCCAGCATCAGACTCAAGCCGCCCCAGAAGCTGGAATAGAACGCCAGATGGGTATTGAGCGGGAAGACGGTGGCCACCAACGCGATCATCGCAGGCCGCGCCTGCTCGCGCGCAGCCACGCTGGAATAGCGCCACGCACGCCAGGCCTGCGCCGCACCGGCCAGCCATAGCAGCAAGCCGATCACACCGGTTTCGGCCAGGATTTCCAGCACGATCTGATGCGCGTGGAAGGCCGGGCCATCGCCCCAGGCCGGCGCCTGTGCAGGGGCCGGATTGCAGGCTGGATATGCCTGTCGAAACCCGCGCGCGCCCACCCCATTGAGCGGATGCGCGCGGATCATGCACAGCGCTGCGCCCCAGATCTGGCCGCGCCCGGACAAGGCCTGATCCACGCCCTGCTCGCCATTGCCAAACGCCAGAGTGGTGCGCTGGATGCGCTCGCGTGCCTGTGGTGCCACCGCCACAACGCCACCAGCCAGCAGCACGCCAGCCACCGCCACTGCCAGCAGGCGCCGGCCGCCCAATAGTTGCCAGCCGGACAGCAGCACGATCACGCCGTAGGTGATCCACGAGGCGCGCGACCCCGCCAACACCAGCACCACGCCGACCGCCGCCGCCGCGCCCGCCCAGGCCCAGACATTGCGCCGCCCCAGTGCCAGCAGCAGGAACGGCGACAGGCTGGCCAGGGTCTGCCCGAACTTGAGATTGCACGGCCCCAGCACGCCGCTGAGGCGGTCGGCCAGCGCCAGCTCCTGCGGCGTGCACAGCCCGTGGCCGCTGATCAGCTGCTTGAGTTGATCCAGCGCGAAGAACAAGGGACTGCTGCCGATGGCGGCCTGCAACAGCGCGTCCAGCGTCCACACCCCGCCGATCACCGCCAGGCCGATGAAGGTGCGGCGTCGCCGCTGCGCATTGGCCACCGCAATCGCGCACAGCCACATGAAAGGCAGATAGCGCAGATCGGTGGCTGATTTGCGCAGCGCGCGACCGACATCCATCGCATCGAACGCGGACAGCATCTGCGGCAGCCAGTACGCAAAGAACAACACACTGGTCAGCGCCCAGGCCGCACCGCTGAGCAGGCGTGTGCCACCGCGAAAACGTGCGTGCAGCAAGCGATACGCCGCAAACAGTGCGCCCAGCGACAGCACGGTTTCGGCCAAGCCGGGCGTAGGCCACAGCGCGACAAACAGGAGCACCCATAGCGGCGCCCAGCGCCCGGCATCGGGCGTCAATGCGGGCGCGCTTATTGGAACGTCAGCGGCGGAGTTCGTCATAGACCTTCAAGGTGGCCGATTGCATGGCCTGCAACGTATAGGGGAGAACCGCCGTCGGTGCTGGCGGCTGCTGCAGAAGCTGCAGTGCCTGAGCGCGCAGTGCATCGGCATCGAAGGCCGGCACCGCACCGTCGGGCTGCAGCTCGGCAAGCAATTCGCCAACGCCGCCATGCTGCCAGCCCAGAACCGGCCGGCCCACCGACAAAGCCTCGACCACGGTACGGCCGAAGGCTTCGGGCTTGCGCGACAGCTGCAGCACCAGATCGCTGGCGGCATAGGCATCGGCAATGCGCGTGGTGGGCTCGGTGAAGGCGACCGTCTCGGCCACCCCCAACCGCGCTGCTTCGGCTTCCAGCTCGCGCACATACGCCTCGCGCCCGGGTTCGCGCGCACCCGGCAGCCACAGCCAGGCCGGCACGCCGGCAGCGCGCACATCGGCCAGCAGTTGCAGACCATCGGCATGGCCCTTCAAGCGCGTGCCGCGCCCCGGCAGCAGCAGCAGCGGTGCGTCGGACGGCAGCCCAGGCATCAGGGTCTGCGCCCAGCTGCGCGCACGCCGATCCGGTCGCAAGCGGCGCGGAAACTGGGCGATGTCGACGCCACGCGGAATCGTGCGCAGATGCGCCGGATCGGTCTGCGGATAGTGCGTGCAGACATAGTCGCGCACGGTTTGCGAGACGCAGATGACGCGTTCGCCATAGGTCATGACCGCACTGTAGCGGCTGGGCGAATTGAGCCCGTGCACGGTGGTGACGAAGCGCGGGCGCGTGGCTGCGGGCATCCCGCGCAGCGCGTACCACCCCAGCCAGGCCGGCAGCCGCGAACGCGCATGCACGATGTCGGCACCGAGGTCGGCAAACAGACGACGCAGGCCGACCACGTGGCGCAGGGTCAGCAGCGACTTGCGGCCGATGTCCAGGGTGAGGTGCTCACCGCCGGCTTCCAGCAACTGCGGGACCAGACGCCCGCCAGCCGATACGACCACGGCGCGATGGCCGGCGCGCACCAGCGCGGCAGTCACTTCCAGGGTGGAGCGTTCCACGCCGCCGGACTGCAGCGCCGGCAGCAATTGCACCACGGTCAGGCGGTGCATGCAGCCAGGATCAGTCGGCGAGTACGAACAGCGAGCCGCAATACGGGCACTTGGCTTCGCCGTTGGGTTCGTCTTCGATCGGCAGATACACGCGCGGATGCGAGTTCCACAGCGCCATCTGCGGCGTCGGGCAGCTCAGCGGCAGGTCTGCCCGCTGCACGGTGTAACGCTTTTCGGCATTGGCGGGCGCGGTGGCGGTCTGGCTCATGGCGGTGCGATCGGTAAACGAAGACAGAGCGCGGATTCTAGCAGCCTGCCTGCATGCGCAGGGCCGCGCCGTTGCGGGCGTTTTGCTTGCGCATGCGATTGGCAGCCGGGAAGACGGGCGTGGCCCACATGAATGAGCGTGAGTTGCCGAGCCAGGGGCGGCATCGGGATCGTGGGGTTGGGAGCGCTAACAAAGCGTACCGGAGGGCTCCGCCAGGGAACGGATGACCGAGTCGTGATGCCCAACGGGCGCTGGCCGGTGCCGCGTACCAATGCACCTTGCTGCCGGACGCGAAGCGCGATTGATGGTCGCTCGCGTTGATGCAAGGCAGAACTGCTTGCCCACCACAGAGTCGTTACGCAGGTCTCGCCGTTGTCGGTAGCAACCGGAGCGGTCGAGATGTGCGGTGCCTTGCATGGTGAACGGTCATCGGTGAGCGCTCATCGAGGTGACTGCGCAAACGTCGATATGGAAGAGCGGCATTTGGATGACTCTCACCTCCCGCATGCCCAGCGGCGCAGCATCCAGCGCACAGCTCGCTTGCGTGCGCTCGGTGTTTTGTCCACGATCGGCCGGCACCCGAATCTGTGCGGATCGAACAGCACGCATCCCTCTCGCCCGCTGCCGGCATTGCAGCGCAGCGTCCTTGCGACGCAACCGGGGCGGCGATGAACGCGCTGCTGCTGGTCCGCCATCAAGGAGACACCACCACGTGAGTCTGTCGGTCGTTGTGCGGCGTTTGCCGTTGGTTGTTGCGTTGGCACTCGCATCTGCGCACGCAGATGCGGCAGGCGGGTTTGCCAGTTCCTTCGATCAAGGGCAGCCCATGCCGGTCCAAGCGATGCCTGGCGATGTGCGGATCGCGGTCGGCAGCGGCCCTGCCGCGCCCTACGCGGCCAAGCCCAGTGCCGGCTACAGCGGCGCGCATGCGTTGCGTTACGACAGCAGCGGTACGGGAAGGCGCACCTTGTTTGCCACCGACATCGTGATCGATGCGCACACCACCTTGTCGTGGATGGTGCTGCCGGAGAGCGTCGGCACCGATCATGTCGCCTCGACCTATGTGTCGCTGGATCTGGTCTTTGACGATGGCACGCGGTTGTCCGGCACGTCGGCGCAGGACCAGCATGGCGTGGCGATAGGTGCGCGTGCGCAAGGGCAGTCGAAGACCTTGTATCCGCAGCAGTGGGCGCGCAAGGAAGTGCGACTGGGCGAGGTAGCCGGCCTGCGTGGGCGACGCGTGCGGGCGATCGAGCTGGAGCTCGCGCCGCCTGCGGGCGCATCAGCGTCCGGCTGGATCGACGACATCGCGCTGGGCGATGTACCGCTACTGACGCCGGCACGCCCGTCGGATTGGGTATTGACCACGCGAGGTACGCAGTCCAACGGCACGTTTTCGCGCGGCAACAATTTCCCCGCCACGGCGGTGCCGCATGGATTCAACTTCTGGACGCCGGTAACCGATGCGGGAACGCTGACCTGGCTGTACCGCTGGAACGAGCAGAACGATGCCGACAACCGGCCACGCCTGCAGGCGCTGGCGCTGAGTCATCAACCCAGTCCGTGGATGGGCGACCGGCAGACCTTTCAAGTCATGCCCTCGCTCGCCGCGGGCGTTCCCGAAGCGGATCGCAGCAAGCGTGCGCTGGCGTTTTCGCATGCCAATGAAATAGCGCGCCCTTACCGCTACGCAGTGCAGTTCGACAATGGCCTGCATGCCGAGATCGCACCGACCGACCATGCGGCGCTGTTCCGCTTTCGCTTCCCGGATCACGGCGATGCCAATCTGCTGTTCGACAATGTGGATGCGCGCGGCGGGCTACGTCTGGATGCCGCGACGCAGACCCTGTCCGGTTACACCGATGTGCGCAGCGGGCTGTCGACCGGTGCGACACGCATGTATGTGGTTGCGAGCTTCGATCGGCCGTGGACGTCTAGCGGTCGCATCGATACCGGGCGACCCACCGGCTGGATCAAGTTCGATGCAGGCGATGCGCGCCAGGTGCAGATGCGCATCGCCACCTCGTTGATCTCGCTGGAACAGGCCAGACACAACCTGGCGCTGGAAATCGCACCGCAAGCATCCTTCGAGCAGATCGCCGCGCAAGCGCAGGACGCGTGGGACGCATTGCTGGAGCGGTTCGATGTGCCCGATGCGACTGCCGACCAGAAAACCACGCTGTATTCCAATCTCTATCGGCTGCATCTGTACCCGAACTCCGCGCATGAAAACGCAGGGAATGCAGACGCACCCGACTGGCGTTACGCAAGCCAGAACAGCTGGTCGGACGACAACATCGACGGCAGCGCGGTGCGCAGTTTTGCACCGATCCGCGACGGCCGGGTTTACGTCAACAATGGGTTGTGGGACACCTTTCGCACCGCGTGGCCGGCCTATGCGCTGTTTGCGCCCGACGCTGCCGGAACCTTTGTGCAAGGCTTTATCGAGCAAGCGCATGCGGGGGGATGGATTGCGCGTTGGTCTTCGCCCGGCTACGCCGACCTGATGGTCGGTACCAGTTCCGATGTGGCGTTTGCAGATGCCTGGCTCAAGGGCGTGCAAGGCTTCGACCCGACCGAGGCGTACACCGCTGCGCTCAAGAACGCCACCGTGGTGGCGCCGGATCGTCACGTAGGCCGCAAAGGCATGGCGCGTTCGACCTTCCGCGGCTACGCCGATACCGATACGCACGAAGGCATGTCGTGGTCGATGGAAGGCGCGCTCAACGACTTCGGCATCGCCAACATGGCCGATGGATTAGCCAGGCAGGCGACCAACGCGAACGTGCGCGAGCGCTATGCGACCGAGGCAATGTATTTCCGCCAGCGTGCGGCCGGGTATTCGGCACTATTCGATCCGGCGATCGGCTTTTTTCAGGGACGAAACGCGGATGGACGCTGGCGGGTGGATGCGGCGCACTACGACCCGCGCGTCTGGGGCAATGACTACACCGAATCTAGCGGCTGGACGTTCGCGTTCACCGCGCCGCACGATGGCGAAGGGTTGGCCTCGCTCTACGGCGGGCGCGCCGCATTGGCGGCAAAACTGGATACTTTCTTTGCCACCCCGGAAACCGCCGAGGCAAAATTCGCCGGCTCTTACGGCGACACCATCCACGAAATGACCGAGGCGCGCGACGTGCGCTTGGGCATGTATGCGCACAGCAACCAGACCGCGCACCATATTCCGTGGATGTATCTGTTCACTGGCCAGCCGTGGAAAACCCAGCAGCTGACGCGGGAGATCCTGTCGCGCCTGTATCTGGGAAGCGAGATCGGCCAGGGCTATGCCGGCGATGAAGACAACGGCGAGATGTCGGCATGGTATCTGTTCGCAGCGCTGGGGCTGTATCCGTTGCGCATGGGCGCACCGGAGTACGTGATCGGCTCGCCGCTGTTCAAGCATGCCAGCGTGCGGTTACCCGATGGCGGTACGCTTGTCGTCAATGCGCCGCAGAACTCGCCGCAAAATGTGTACGTGCAATCGCTCAAGCTCAACGGCAAGCCGTGGCACAAGACCTGGTTGGCGCATGCGGACATCGCCAAGGGCGCGACGCTGGAGTTCGTGATGGGCCCCACGCCATCGCGCTGGGGGAGCGGACCGAAGGATGTGCCGCCATCGTTGACGCCGGCCGGGCAGCGCCCTGCCCCGCTGCACGATCTGCTGGGTGCTACCGCGCGCATTGTGATGGACGATGGCCGCGATATCGCGGCGCTGCATGATGACGATGCAGGCACGGTCAGTGCGCTATCGGCCGTGTCGACGTTGACGCTGAGTGGGCTCGAACCTGGCAAGGCGACGCTATATACCTTGACCAATGGCAGTGCGGCGATTGCTGCAGCTGGCTGGACGTTGGAAGCGCGCAATGCAGGTGGTGCGTGGCGGGTTGTCGATCAACGTAGCGACGAGCGTTTTCAGTGGTCGTTGCAGACGCGCCCGTTTCGGATTGCGACGCCTGGCGCGTATGCGGAGTATCGGCTGCGACTGACGTTGCCTGCGCGCGCGCAGTTGGCCGAAATCGAGCTATTGGGTGCTGTTCCGGATGCGCGTTGAGAAGGGGATGCTTGCTGGCGTGATCGCTTTTGAGTGATGCGGGATCGCTAGCGTTGTTGCTTGCGTCGTTGATCAGCGTTTCGGGGGGTGGCAACGCTGATTCGCTGCTGAGGGTGGATCGTACCCTCACCCCAACCCCTCTCCCGAGGGGAGAGGGGCTTTCAGGCAGTGACTGCACGCTTGGTGTTGCGCTGCTCGATGTCTTGTAGCAACAAGGTTCTCGACAGGTTTCCGTCGCTACCCTGTCGACCGAGCGCTTGCCACTTCGGTTCAACTGTTGCTTGTCGGCTGACTGCTGCCACTTCGGATCAACTGCTCCTTGTCGGCTGACTGCTGGCACTTCGGATCAACTGTTGCTTGTCAGCTGACTGCTGCCACTTCGGTTCAACTGTTGCTTGTCGGCCGACTGCTGGCACTTCGGATCAACTGCTACTTGTCGGCCGACTGTTGGCACGTCGCTCAGCCATTGCCGCGTCGGCTGATTGCTAGCACGTCGATAACCGTCGCCTTGCGGCCGACTGCTGGCACTCGATCAACCATTGCCCCGTTGATCGAATGCTTGCCAGCACAACCCAGCCGTTACCGCATCAACTCAAGCGTTGCCCTTTTCAGCTGCCGCTTTTTCCGCATCGCGTTGCCTGCGGATCTGCGCATCTACCGCGGCGATCGCGGTCATGTTCATCACCCGGCGCGAGGTAGCGCTGGTGGTGAGGATGTGCACCGGCTTGGAGATGCCCATCAGGATCGGGCCGATCGCCACGCCGTCGGTGAACACGCGCACCAGGTTGTAGGCGATGTTGGCCGCTTCCAGGTTTGGCAGCACGAACAGGTTGGCGCGGCCCTTCAAGGTGCTGTTGGGCATGATCTGCTTGCGCAGCGCTTCGTCCCAGGCGGTGTCGCCCTGCATTTCGCCGTCGATGTTGAGCTCGGGCTTGCGCTTGAGCAGCGCCTCGCGCACCTGGCGCATCTTCAGCGCGTCGCGCGAGTCGTGGCTGCCGAAGTTGGAGTGCGACAGCAGCGCGATGTTGGGTTCGATACCGAACAACTTGAGGCGATAGGCGGCCTGCAGGGTGGCTTCGACCACCTGTTCGACAGTGGGGTCTTCCTGCACGTGCGTGTCCAGGAAGAAGAACACGCCCAGCTGGTTGATCACCCCGGTCATCGCCGAGGTGGAACTCACGCGCGGCTCCAGCGGGATCACGCTGCGGGCGTAGCCCAGCTTCTTGTGGAAGCGCCCCACCACGCCGGACAGCATCGCATCGGCTTCGCCGCGCGCCACCATCACCGCGGCGATCAGGGTCGGGCGTGAACGCATCAGCTCCTTGGCGGCAGTGACGGTGACGCCGCGACGCTCGGTGAGCGCGTGGTAGTACTGCCAGTATTCGTTGAAGCGGGGGTCGTCAAGAATATTGGTGATCTCGAAGTCCACGCCAGCGGTCAGGCGCAGGCCCATGCGTTCGATACGCGCTTCGATCACGTCCGGGCGGCCGATCAGAATCGGGAAGGCCAGGCCTTCGTCGACCACGTTCTGCACCGCGCGCAGCACCACTTCTTCTTCGCCTTCGGCATACACCACACGCTGCTTGTCGGCACGCGCGCGGTCGTAGACCGGCTTCATCATCAGGCTGGTGCGGTAGACGAACTGGCTGAGCTTGTCGCGATAGGCCTCCATGTCGGCGATCGGGCGCGTGGCCACGCCCGAGTCCATCGCCGCCTGCGCAACCGCCGACGACAGCTCCACCAGCAGACGCGGGTCCAGCGGCCGCGGAATCAGATACTCCGGGCCAAAGCTCGGGGTCTCGCCGCCATAGGCCGCGCCCAGGTCGGAGGCCTCGCGCCGCGCCATCGCCGCAATCGCCTTGACGCAGGCGATCTTCATCTCTTCGTTGATGCCGGTGGCACCCACGTCCAGCGCGCCGCGGAACAGATACGGGAAGCACAGCACGTTGTTGATCTGGTTCGGATAGTCCGAACGGCCGGTGCCGATGATGCAATCCGGACGCACCGCCTTGGCCGCTTCCGGGGTGATCTCCGGGTTGGGATTGGCCAACGCGAAGATCACCGGTTGGCGCGCCATCGTGGCGACCATTTCCGGCTTGAGGATGCCGGCAGCCGACAGACCCAGGAAAATATCCGCACCTTCGACGATCTCGGCCAGCGTGCGCTTGTCGGTGTCGCGTGCGTAGCGCTGCTTGTCCGGATCCAGATCGGTGCGGCCGGTGTGGATCACGCCGTCGCGGTCCAGCGCCAGGATGTTCTCCGGCTTCAGGCCCAGCGAGACCAGCATGTTGACGCAGGAAATACCGGCCGCGCCCATTCCGGTGGTGGCCAGCTTGACCTCTTCGATCTTCTTGCCGGTGACCACCAGCGCGTTGAGCACCGCGGCGCCGACGATGATCGCAGTGCCGTGCTGATCGTCATGGAACACCGGGATGTTCATGCGCTCGCGCAGCTTGCGCTCGACGATGAAGCATTCCGGCGCCTTGATGTCTTCCAGATTGATGCCGCCGAAGGTCGGCTCCAGGCTGGCGATGATGTCCACCAGCTTGTCCGGGTCGTTCTCGTTGATTTCGATGTCGAACACATCGATGCCGGCGAACTTCTGGAACAGCACGCCCTTACCTTCCATCACCGGCTTGGACGCCAGCGGGCCGATGTTGCCCAGGCCCAGCACGGCGGTGCCGTTGGTGATGACCGCCACCAGATTGCCGCGCGCAGTGAGCTCGCTGGCCTGGGTGGGTTCTTCGACGATCGCCTCGCAGGCGAAGGCCACGCCCGGCGAATACGCCAGCGACAGATCGCGCTGGGTCAGCATCGGCTTGGTCGCGGTGACCTTGATCTTGCCGGCCGGCTGCTGGCGGTGATAGTCGAGGGCGGCCTGTTTGAAGTCGTCGTTGGACATCGGCTGTGTGAGTCTCGAAGGCGCAGGAGGGCTGAATTCTACCCTCCTGCCTGAACAAGGGCCTGTCGCGCAGCTGTCAGCGCGGCAGGGAGATTGCATGCTGCAGCGCGTCGTACGCTGCGGCCGGTGTTGGCTGGAACCGAAAACGGCCCTGCACCCCGCCGGATACACCGACGGAGAACAGGGCCGTAGGAAGCATCAGCGCGCGCTGATCGGGGCGACGACGCTGGCCGAGGCCACCGGCGCCTGCAACGGCGGCTCGCCGCCATCCAGCACCAGCTTGAGCTGGTCGCGGTCCAGCGCGTTTTCCCAGCGCGACACCACCACCGTGGCCACCGCGTTACCGATGAAGTTGGTCAGCGAGCGGCACTCGCTCATGAAGCGGTCCACGCCCAGGATCAGCGCCATGCCGGCCACCGGCACGTCCGGCACCACCGACAGCGTGGCCGCCAGGGTGATGAAGCCGGCACCGGTCACGCCGGCCGCACCCTTGGAGCTGAGCATCGCCACCGCCAGCAAGGTGATCTGCTGGCCCAGGGTCAGGTCCACGTTGGTGGCCTGGGCGATGAACAGCGCCGCCAGGGTCATGTAGATATTGGTGCCGTCCAGGTTGAACGAATAGCCGGTCGGCACCACCAGGCCCACCACCGACTTCTCGCAGCCGGCCTTTTCCATCTTTTCCATCAGCGACGGCAGCGCCGACTCCGACGAGGAGGTGCCCAGCACCAGCAGCAACTCGGCCTTGAGGTAGCGGATCAGCTTGAGCACGGAGAAGCCGCACAGACGGCAGACGATCCCCAGGATCACCAGCACGAAGAACAGCGAGGTCAGGTAAAACGAGCCCACCAGCCAGGCCAGATTGACCAGCGATTCCACACCGTACTTGCCGATGGTGAAGGCGATCGCACCAAACGCACCGATCGGCGCGGCCTTCATCAGCATGTGTACCAGGCGGAACACCGGGGCGGTCAACGCTTCCAGGAAGCTCAGCACCGGGCGGCCACGTTCGCCCACCAGCGCCAGCGCAATACCGAACAGCACCGCCACGAACAGCACCTGCAGGATGTTGCCATCGACGAACGCACTGATCAGCGTGGCCGGGATGATGTCCATCAGGAAGCCGACCAGGCTCAGCTCGTGCGATTTCTGCACGTAGGTGTTGACCGCACTCTGGTCCAGCTCGGCCGGGTTGATGTTCATGCCGGCGCCGGGCTGCACCACGTGCGCGACGATCATGCCGACGATCAGCGCCAGCGTGGAGAAGAACAGGAAGTAGGTCATCGACTTGGCGAAGACCCGGCCCACCGTCTTGAGGTGGGTCATGCCGGCGATGCCGGTGACGATGGTCAGGAAGATCACCGGGGCGATGATCATCTTCACCAACTTGATGAAGGCGTCGCCCAGCGGCTTGAGGCTTTCGGCGAAGGCCGGCTCGAAGTGGCCCAACAGGGCGCCGAGGACGATCGCCACCACCACCTGGAAATACAGCTGGCGGTAGAAGGGCACGGACGCCGGCACCGGGCCGGCAGGCTTGCTGATGTGCATGACACCACTCCGAAGGAACTGGAGGGTGCCTGAGCAGGCACCCGGTGCAGGCATTCTGGGCGCACGTCACAGGCAGGGCCGATAACCCATTGGTACTACGCACTGTCGGCGGGCTGAACGTCGCCTTACACTTCAGCCGCGCCGCCGCCGGCCGTTAATTCCATTTAACGCAGACACCGACGTTTCTGTGCAGTCGCAGCCCGGACCTGCGCGCTTGCTGAAGCCGTTCACCGCGATCGCCATGGCAGGACGCCCGACCCCTTTCATTGCCGAAGACCATTCCATATGCGCCTCAATCTGCTTGTTCTGGCGTTGGCTATCGCCATCGTCCCCGCCGCTGCCAATGCAGCCACCTCGATCGAAAACTGGCCGACCAAGTACACCTTCGGTGATGGCACCGAGCTGGGTCTGACCGGCAACTACGCCTACGACGACAACAACTTCTCCGGCGACGATCGCCTGGAAGACCGCAACGATTTCCGCCGCAAGGAATTCGGCGCCACCATCAAGAAGAAGGGCGTCTACGACGCCATGGTGTATTTCGACTTCGAAGCCAAGCTGTGGCTGGACGTGTTCTTCCGCGTCGAGACCAAGGCGCTGCTGGGCCAGGATTACGGCCGCGTGCGCCTGGGCTACATGAAGGTGCCGGTGGGTCTGGAAGCGGTGCAGAGCTCGCGCGCGGGCAGCTTCATGGAACTGGGCCTGCCGGTGCAGGCAGTGTTCCAGGGTCGCCGGACCGGCGTGGAATGGACCCTGGAGCGTCCGCAGTACCTGCTGCAGGCCGGCGCGTATGGCGGCAAGGATCTGCAGGGCGACAACCCGGGCACCACCCAGGCCGTGCATGCGGCATGGACCCCGTTCAAGGCCGAAGGCGACGTGCTGCATCTAGGCATCGCCGGCTCGGTCGAAAACCCGCGCGGTTTCAGCGATGGCCGCGGCGTGTCCTTCAGCCCGCGTGTGCGCCTGCGTGCCCGCCCGGAAGCCGGCCTGACCGACGTGCGCCTGATCGACACCGGCACCATCCTCGATGTGGACCACGTGATCCGCACCGGCGTGGAAGCGGTCTGGATCCACGGCCCGTTCTCGCTGCAGAGCGAAGCCCTGCGTGCCGAAGTGGCGCGTAATGCCGGCCAGCCGCACTTCATCGCCCAGGGCCAGTACGTCTACGGCACCTGGTCGCTGACCGGCGAGTCGCGCAGCTATGCCGGTGGCGTGCCGGGCAACATCAAGCCTGCACACGACTACGGCGCGGTCGAACTGACTGCCCGCTACAGCCGCCTGAATCTGGAAGACAACAACATCCACGGCGGCCGTCAGCACGACACCACCATCGGCGCCAACTGGTACCTCACCAGCCACTTCAAGTTCCAGGCCAACTACAGCTGGGTGGATTCCTCGCGCAATGGCGTGCATGAAACCCCGCACGTGATGGAGCTGCGCGCACAGGTGCAGTTCTAAGCATCGCTGACGCAACCCAGCGCGCGGGCAATCTACTGCCGCGCACTGGTGTGATCCACGCGCTGCTGTCGTCTTAGACAGCAGCCGGTGTTCCGATACGGCCGCATCCTGGCACGGGTGCGGCTGTTGTCGTTTTGGCGCGCGTATCTGTCGCGCGATCGGGCGATGGCTGCGCGTGCGGGAGCGGAACGCCATACTTGCCGCATGTATGTCTCGCATCGCCGCCGTCTGCTGCTCACCCTGGTCATCGTGCTGGGCGGAATGGTCGTGGCCATGCTGGCGGCCAGGCACTTTGTCGAACAGAACGCGCTGCGCGAGGAAAGCGCCACCGTGCGCCGGCAGCTGCGCCTGTATGCGCAAGCGCTGCAACAACGCATCGACCGCTATCGCACGCTGCCGCAGATTCTGGCGCTGGACCCGGAGCTGCGCGCCGCAGTATCCGGCCCGCTGTCGCCCGCACAGGTACAGCAGCTCAATCGCAAACTCGAACGTGCCAACAATGTCACCCAGTCGTCCACGCTGACGCTGATCGACCGCAGCGGCATTGCGCTGGCGGCCAGCAACTGGCGCGCGGTGCGCAGCAATGTCGGTGTGGATTACGCCTTCCGCCCGTATTACCAGCAGGCGCTGGCCACCGGCAGCGGCAGTTTTTACGGCATCGGCATGACCACCAGCGAGCCAGGCTATTTCCTCTCGCAGGCCATCGTCGATGCTGCCGGCCAGGTGCAGGGCGTGGTGGTGATCAAGATTGCGCTGGCCGCACTGGAGCGCGAATGGCTGCAGACGCCGGACATCGTGCTGGCCTCCGATGCGCATGGCGTGGTGTTTCTGGCCAGCCGCGCCAGCTGGCGCTATCGCATGCTGGCGCCGCTCACCCCGCGCGACCGCACCGAACTGCAGACCACCCGCCAATACGCCAATCAAGGGCTGCTGCCACTACGTCGGCGCTTGATCGAGCAGACCGGCAACGGTGGCGTCCTGGCCGAGGTGCGCGACCCGCCACTCGGCGCGCCAGTGCTGTGGCAAACGCTGGAAGTCCCGGACAGCGGCTGGCGCCTGCATCTGCTGCACGACACCCGTGCCAGCGCCGCCGCCGGGCGCGCCGCAGCCATCGCCGCTGCGGGTGCCTGGCTGGCATTGGCCTTGCTGTGGTTGTTCGTGCAACAACGCCGGCGGCTGTCGGCACTGCGTCAGCGCAGCCGGCATGAGCTGGAAACCCTGTTGCAACAGCATGCCGAAGAACTGCGCACCGCCCAGGACGGCGTGGTCACCGCCGCGCAACAGTCCAACGCAGGCCTGAGCCGCAGCCTGGAACATCTGCCGCAAGGCGTAGTGGTGATCGACGAGGCGCTCAATCTGGTGGCGTGGAATTCGCGCTATGTGGAGCTGTTCCGCTTCCCGCCGGAGTTGCTCAAGATCGGCCGCCCGATCGAAGACCTGTTCCGCTTCAATGCCCGCCGTGGCCTGTTGGGGCCGGGGCCGATCGAGGCGGCCATCGAGCGGCGGCTCAATCACCTGCGCAGCGGCAAGCCGCACATGCGCGAAAGCGAGAAAGAAGACGGCACGGTGCTGGAAATCCGCGGCAACCCGCTACCCGATGGCGGGTTCGTCACCAGCTACGCCGACATCACCAGCTACAAGAACGCCGCCCGCGAACTGCGCTCGCTGGCCGATGCACTGGAACATCGCGTGGCCGAGCGCACCCGCGATCTGGCCGCCGCAAAACGCGAGGCCGAAAGCGCCAACCGCTACAAGACCCGCTTTGTCGCCTCGGCGGTGCACGACCTGCTGCAGCCGCTCAATGCCGCGCGCATGTTCGTGTCGGTGTTGCGCGGGCAGGTGCGCGAGCCCGGCAGTGCGCGCGTGGTCGACAACATCGACGGCGCACTCGCCGCGCAGGACGCCATCCTCAACAGCCTGCTCGACATCTCGCGCCTGGAAGCCGGCAGCCTGAAGACGCAGGTGCGCGACTTCGCACTGGCACCCTTGCTGGAAACGCTGGCGCGCGAGTTCGGCATCCTGGCCGAAGACCGCGGCCTGGTGCTGGAGTGGGTGCCGACATCGGCGGTGGTGTTGAGCGATGCAACCCTGCTGCGCCGCATCCTGCAGAATTTTCTGTCCAACGCGATCCGCTACACGCCGCGCGGGCGCGTGCTGATCGGCTGCCGTCGGCGCGGTGGCTGGCTGCGCATCGAAGTGCATGACCAGGGCCCCGGCATTCCGGATGCCTTGCAGCACGAAATCTTTGAAGAATTCCGCCGTCTGGACGATGGCGTGGCCAACGACCGCGGCGCCGGGCTGGGGCTGGCGATTGTTGAACGTATCGGCCGCCTGCTGGGCCACCGCATCGGCCTGCATTCAACGCTTGGCAGCGGTAGCGTGTTTTCGGTCACCGTGCCGATCGGCGAACGCGCCGCCATCGCCACGCAGTTGCCGCCGCCCACCGCCGAGCACGGCAACGACCCCATCCTGCACGGTTGCCGGGTGTGGTGCGTGGACGACGACCCGCGTGTCTGCGAGGCCACCCGCGCCTTGCTGGAACGCTGGGAATGCCGCGTGGATTTTTCCGGCGGCCCGGACGAAGCGCTGGCCCATGCCAGCGCCGACGAAGCACCGGAATTGCTGCTGCTGGATGTGCGTATGGGCACGCACTACGGCCCGATGCTGCTGCCGCAATTGGTGAGCCGCTGGCAGCGCGAGCCACGCATCATCCTGGTCACCGCCGAGCCCGACCCGGCCCTGCGCGAACACGCACAGGAATTGGGCTGGGGCTTTCTGTCCAAGCCGGTCCGCCCGCCTGCGCTGCGCGCGCTGATGACACAGATGCTGCTGCGGCGTGGGTGATTCGGTGACGGGCTTCGTGCGTCGGTAAGGACGCCAGCAGCTGACCCATCGCGCTGCAGAGACCTGCGTGTTCGTACGGAAAGCGCCGCGGGCGCGCGCGTGATCGTGCGGAATCCATCGCGCGCGTGTTCACCCCATGTTCGGTACGTCGCCCTTTGATGCAGGCAGCCGCATGCGTGGGCATGCGAAAGGCCTGGACATGCGCGATGCGTGCACTGCTATCGCCTCGCTCCGGCACCGCAGCAGTGCTGCCGACGCACGCGCATGTACACATCGCATTGGACTGACGCGCCAAACGGCGAGGCTCACGCCTGCTAGACTATCGATAATGATTCCCATTTGACTGTCGTCTTTTTTGCGTCGCCCTGCCTCTGCTGCATCGATGCCGAGCGCGTTTTGGAGTGCTTTGCCCCATGAAATCTCCCCTCTCCGGATCGGCCGGCGTGCCGCTCGTTGCGACCCTCTGCCTGCTCGCGTCTGCCAGCGCATCCGCACAATCGGATGTCGCCGATACGCTGGATACGGTGGCGGTGGCCGCCTCGCGCTCCAACATGACCGTGGCCGAGTCGCCGCAAACGGTGTTGATCATCGACAAGGCGCAGATCCAGCAGCAGCTGACCATCTCCAGCAACTCGTCCGACGTGCTCGCCAACCTGATTCCGTCGTACACGCCCAGCCGCGGCAAGATGAACGGTAGCGGCGAAACCCTGCGCGGGCGCACACCGTTGATCCTGATCGACGGCGTGCCGCAGTCCAATCCGATCCGTCCCACCGGGCGCGAGGCGCACACCATCGACTACGCGATGGTCGAGCGGATCGAGGTGATCCAGGGCGCCAACGCCATCAACGGGCTGGGCGCCACTGGCGGCACCATCAACATCATCACCCGGCGTCCGCAGGACGGTGAGCTCAATCAGCACATCGACGTGCAGGCCACCGCACCCACCGCGGAAACGCGTGCAGAAACCGCAAGCGTCGAGACCCGCTACCGCGTGGACGGCCGCACCGACAAGCTCGATTACCTGTTCTCGGCCAGCTACAGCGATCAAGGCCTGTATGTGGACGGACAGGGCCGGCCGATCGGTGCCGACAACACCCAGGGCGACCTGATGACCTCCAAGAGCTACGACGTGCTGGCCAAGCTCGGTTACGCGCTCACCGATGCGCAGCGCCTGAGCGTCAGCGTCAACCGCTACCGCATCAAGAACGACAACGACTACATCGGCATCGCCGGCAACCGCGCGCAAGGCCTTCCCACCACCTCCGTGCGCGGTACGCCGCAGGGCACCGCGCCATGGAACGACGTGCTGACCTCCAGCCTGTCCTACACCGATGACGACCTGGCCGGCATGCAGCTGAGCGCGATGGTGTTCAACCAGGAATTCGAAGGGCTGTTCGGCGCGGATAATTCGTCCACGTTTCAGGACCCGCGTATCGCACCGGTCGGTACGCTGTACGACCAATCGCGGTCGGTCGCCTCCAAGTGGGGCAGCAAGGTCAGCCTGACCAAGGACGATCTGTTCGACAGCCGGCTCAAACTCACCGGCGGCATCGACTTGCTCGCCGACACCGGCAAGCAGGATCTCTACGGCACTGGACGCACCTACGTGCCCGAGTCGGACTACCGCAACCTGTCGCTGTTCGTGCAGGGCGAATACAAGCTGCTGCCCACACTCACCTTGCACGCCGGCGTGCGCCGCGAAGAAGCCGAGTTGAAGATCGACAGCTACCAGAGCTTGTGGCGTTACAACCGTGTCGATGTCGAAGGCGGCACGCTCGACTTCAACCAGACCCTCTACAACACGGGGCTGGTCTACACACCAGTCGAAGGCGTGAGCTTTTTCACCAGCTATTCCGAAGGCTTCGGCATGCCGGATGTGGGCCGGGTGCTGCGTGCAATCAATACGCCGGGCACGCGTGTGGCCAACCTGAGCACGCTGGAGCCGATCCTGACCAAGAGCGTGGAAGCCGGCACCCGCCTCACGCGTGGCGCGTTCGATGCGGATCTGAGCTACTTCCAGTCCAATTCGGATCTGGGCACGCGCGTGGTGCCGATCAACGGCGCTTTCATGATGAGCCGCGAGAAGACCCGCGTGCAGGGCGTGGACGCCAGCCTGGGTTATCGCCTGGATGCCGCACATCGCCTGCGCCTGTCCTACGCGTACACGCGCGGCCGCTACGACAGCGACAACGATGGCCAACTGGATGCGCGCCTGGACGGGCTCAACGTGGCGCCCAATCGCGTGATCGCTTCATGGTCGGCGCAGTGGACGCCGAAGCTTTCATCGTTCGTGCAGGCCCAGCATGCCTTCAGCCAATCCTTCGACGAAGCGGACAAGCGCTTCAGCGGCTACACGCTGGTGGATGCGACCTTCAACTACGCGCTGCCGCGTGGTGCGCTACGCATGGGTGTGTCCAACCTGTTCGACAAGCAGTACATCACCTACTACTCGCAATCGGCGCTGGTCGAGCCGCTGCGCTATTTCGCCGGGCGCGGCCGCACGCTGACGCTGGGGTATTCGCTGGATTTCTGAGGGCGTCGCGTGATTGTCAGCAGCATGCGCACGGTACGCCTGCGCAAGCGTGCTGCTGCGCATGGATGCCGCAATAGAGCCTACACACGTACTTGCAGCGTGTCCTGTGGAGGTGGGCGGGCAAGGAGCTATCGCTCAGCAACCGACGTGTCTACATCGTTCAATCCGCTCACGGCGATAACGATAGCGATGTTGAGTCGTCGCGTCGTTAGATGCCTCCAAGTCGGTCGAATGCGCGGTGCCCTCGCCGCTCACGGGACACGCCGCAAGTACGTCCTTGTAGGCTCGGTGGCGGCATCCATGCCACCACACGGTCCCGCAAGCGGCGAGGACACCGCACCAGAGAGTTGGTCGGTCGCTTCTTTTTTTAAAACCATGCACACCGACACTCTCGACTGGCCCTTGCCCGCCCACCGTCGCGGGACCTTACGCGGCATGGATGCCGCGTAAGAGCCTACAGGGACGTACTTGCGGCGTGTCCCGCGATGGTGGGCGGGCAAGGGCCCTGCAGCAAACTCACAGCGTCGAGAGTGCGGCAATGACACCGCACCAGACAGTTTGCTAACTGTTTTATCGAAAGCTATGCACACCGATCAACTCAACTAGCCATTGCCCGCCTACCGTCGCGGGACCTTACGCGGCATCGATGCCGCGTAAGATCCTCCAGGGATGGATTCACGGCGTGTCCCGCGATGGTGGGCGGGCAAGGGCCCTGCAGCAAACTCACAGCGTCGAGAGTTCTGCAATGACACCGCATCAGACAGTTTGTCTAACTATTTTATCGAAAGCTATGCACACCGATCAACTCGACTAGCCCCTGCCCGCCCACAGTCGCGGGACCTTACGCAGCATGGATGCCGCAGAAGAGCCCACATCGACGTACTTGCAGCGTGACACGCGAGGGTGGGCGGGCAAGGGCACTGCGCAGCGAAGTCGCAGATCTTGGCGTCTTGGTCGCTCACTCTCCAACCCAACAAAGGCGCACCGCCTTGTCTCTGATACGCGCACCCACTGCAGGGGCCGTGCGACCGCTGGTGCGTGATCGTTGGCGCCTTGCAATCGACGTGGCAACGACCCGCGCACATCGAACCGAACACTGCAGTGCATGCAAGCCACTGCGGCTGCAGCTGCAGCTGCGTGACGATGCTGCGTTGACGATTCGGACGATCAGGCAAGGATGCCGGATCACCAGGCTCACGCTGACTCACCGGTCGGCGGCACAGTACATCGCATGACGCACGACACCACTGCCGGGAGATACAACGCATGAGTCAGACACTTTCTCTGGACCACTATCGCCTGCTCGGCCGCTCCGGGTTGCGCGTCTCGCCGCTGTCGCTGGGCACCATGACCTTCGGCGAGGAATGGGGCTGGGGCGCGGATGCAGGCGAAGCCAAGCGCATCTTCGATGCCTATGCAGACCGCGGCGGCAACTTCATCGACACCGCGGTCAATTACACCAACGGCGGCTCGGAGCGCATCGTGGGCAGCCTGATCAAGCCGCGTCGCGAGCGCTTTGTGGTGGCGACCAAATTCACCATGGCGCGCGATGCGGACAACATCAATTCTGGCGGCAATCACCGTCTCAATTTGATCCGCTCGGTGGAGACCAGCCTGCGTCAACTCGACACCGATCGCATCGACTTGTTGTATCTGCACGCATGGGACTTCACCACCTCGCCGGACGAAGTGATGCGCGGGCTGGAGCATCTGGTGCAGTCGGGCAAGGTGTTGTACATCGGCATCTGCAACACGCCGGCATGGCGCGTGGCGCAATTGCAGACGCTGGCCGATCTGCGTGGCTGGTCGCCCTTGGTCGCGCTGCAGATCGAATACAGCCTGGTCGAGCGCACCGTCGAACATGAGTTGCTACCGATGGCGCGCGAGCTGGGACTGGGCGTATTGCCGTGGTCGCCATTGGGCGGCGGCATCCTGACCGGCAAGTACAGCCGCGCGGATCTGTCCGACGACAACGCGGCGGATGTGTCCACTAGCCGCAAGGGCGTGATCGCCTCGACCGGGCATCTCACTGCACGCTCGCTGGAGATCGCCGATGTGGTTGGCACGGTGGCCGACGAGTTGGGCGCCTCGCGCTCTCAGGTGGCGCTTGCCTGGACCTTGCGCAATCCGGCGGTGGTCTCGCCGGTGATGGGCGCACGCACGCTGCAACAGGCCGAAGACAACTTCGGCGCGCTGGAGATCGTGTTCAGCGACGACCAGCTGGCGCAGCTGGATCGGGTCAGCGGCCTGTCGCCGATCTTCCCGGAGCGTTTCATCGGCCGGCCGATGGCGCAGCAGCTGATCTACGGCACGCACGCGCTGCAACTGCGCAGCTGACGCGAAGGAGCACAACATGACCAGACCATCCGCCATCGCGGCAACACTGTTCATCGCCGCCAGCGCGTTCACCGCAGCCGGGGCAATCGCTCCGGTGCCCACAGCCGCCGCCAACAGCTGCGCCGGCACATCGCAGCAGATATGCAATACGCAACGCGTCGATGCCGCATTCGCGCGCTGGCAGGCAGGCGGCACCGGATTCTTCGAAGAACTGCTGTCGCCGGACGTGGTGTGGACCATCCACGGCTCCGGCCCGAGCGCCGGCACCTTGCGGGGCCGCGACACATTGATCGACACGGCCGTGCGCCCATTGACCCAGCGCCTGGCGTCGCCGCTGCGCCCACTGCAGCGGCAGCTCTGGGCCGATGGCGAACACGTCATCGTGCAATGGCAAGGCGCCGCCGACCTGCCCAACGGCGGTCGCTATCGCAATCGTTACGTGTGGATCCTGCGCATGCGCGACGGCAAGGCCGTGCAGGTCGATGCGTACCTGGATCTGGCCGCCTACGACGCGGTGCTGCAGCGTGCACCCGCCCAACTGCAACGCAGGACAGACACATGACCAATACACGTATGAGCGCCGCTATTGCCGTTGCACTCGGCGCAGGTGCCGCCGTGCTCTGCAACGCCACACCGCTTGCTGCCACTGCACGCCATGTGGCGGCGACGCCTTCCCCACTCCACAGGGATACGCCCATGCAACAGCATTCCTACGTCGGCATGTGGGTCACCCGCGATGGGCAGATCCGCCAAGCCTTGTTGGCCAACGGTCGGTACGACGAAGCACGCCATGCACGGCAAAGCGCCTACCAGGGCCGTTATGAAGTGACCGGCAACACCATCCATTACTGGGACGACAGCGGATTCACTGCCGACGGCCGCTTTGTCAGCACAGACGAGTTACACCACGGCGGCATGGTGTTCTATCGCCAGCGAGCGGACTGACATGCGTCATGGACGGCACCTCGCATTTCGAGATCGCGGTGCGCCCGGCCGCGTCGATCTTCAGTCCGCGGCCTGCCCTGCTCAACCAAGAACGGCCAACACAATGACTGCGCGGCCGGTGCTCTCTGCGGCAGGCACCACTCACACACTTCGATGATGAGGA
Organism: Xanthomonas sp. WHRI 8932A; assembly: GCF_035012785.1. Taxonomy (NCBI): domain Bacteria; kingdom Pseudomonadati; phylum Pseudomonadota; class Gammaproteobacteria; order Lysobacterales; family Lysobacteraceae; genus Xanthomonas; species Xanthomonas sp. WHRI 8932A. Next base: position 168,470 of record NZ_JAYGQQ010000003.1, on the reverse strand, counting down.
CGTCGTCCACACTCAACTGACGACTGTTCGCGACGCTTTTGCCGCCTCAAGCCCGTCAGCGATGCCGCGCACTCAGCCCTCGCCTTCCGGCTCCAGCGCCTTGACCAGTACCGCGGCCTGCGTACGGCTGTAGCAGTCGAGCTTTTTCAAGATGGCGGTGACGTGCACCTTGACGGTATTTTCGGCCAGGCCGAGTTCGTGGGCGATCTGCTTGTTGAGCAGGCCATCGGCCAGGCTCAGCAGCACGCGGAACTGTTGCGGGGTGAGCTGGGCGAGTTTGGAGGCCAGCTGCGCGTCGGCCTCCGAACGTTCGGCGGTCATGGGCGGAAACCAGGTGCCGCCATCCAACACGCTGGCCACGGCGGTGCCGATGGATTCGGCCGGCGTGGATTTGGGAATGAAGCCGGCCGCGCCAAACTGCTGCGCACGCCGGATCACCCGCGGATGATCGTTGGAGGAGATCACCACCACCGGGATATCCGGATGCTCGCCGCGCACATGCAACAGCGCGGAGAAGCCGCGCGCGCCCGGCATGGCTAGATCCAGCAGTACCAGCTCGGCCTGCGGGTGCGAACGCAGCATCGCGCTCAGCGTGGCGGCGCTGGAGGCTTCCACGACCTGCGCCTGCGGCAGGGTCTGCTGCAGCACGTGGATCACGGCGGCACGGAACAGCGGGTGGTCGTCGGCGACGAGAATGGTGAGATCGGCCATCTGCCAAGTCTGGCACATGGGCGCGTCGGTGTGCCGCACCTGCGCCTGGCTGGCTGCCCACGGCTGGTGGCTGAGGCCCGCTGACACTGTGCGGAGCAGGCGACCACTGTATCGGCATTGCGCGACCGCCGATGATGCTGGCCGGCAACGACCACACCAGCATGACGCTCTGCGTCACCGCGAATGCCATGCCCTACCGCGGCGGCTGCGTACTCGCACGCCACGCTTCCAGGAACTGGCGGCGTTTGAGCTTGTCCAGATACACCAGCAGGCCGGGGCCGAGCGGAATCGGCCGGAACGGCGGTTGCGCCGATCCGCCACGACCACCGGCGGCCGGCAGGATAGGCATCAGCCGCGCTTCGCGCGAGAGCACCTGCTGCCCGCGTGGCGACAGCAAATAGTCGAGAAACCTGCGCGCTTCCGGAGCGTGCGGTGCGGTCTTGGGAATCACCGCAGTGCGCAGCGCCACCAGCGTGTAGTCCTGCGGCTGCACGATGCCCAGCGGCGCACCGGCATCGATGCGCGCCTGCGCGTAGGAACCGAGCACGTTGTAGGCCAGCAGCAACTCGCCACGACTGACGCGGTCGAGCAAGGTGCCGGTACGCTCTTCCAGCTTGACCTGATTTGCGCCCAACGCGGCCAGCAGCGCGCCGGCAATGCTGCCCACCTGCCCGTCCTGGGTGGCGAACAGATAGCCCACCCCGCTGCGCGCCACATCGTAGGTGCCCACCTTGCCGCGCAACGGCGCATCCGGCGCACGCAACAAGGCCAACAGCTGGCGTCGCGTGCGCGGGACGCGTGATGGGTCGAGTTTGCGCGTGTTGTAGACGATGGCCACCGGCTCGTAGCTGATGCCGAATACCTCGTGCCGCCATTGCGCCCAGGCGGGCAGCGCTTCGGTCTGCGCGGAGCGGTGGGCCAGCGCGTGCCCATCGTTCACCAGCTTGGTCTGCAGATCCATGCTGGCGCTGATCAGCATGTCCGCCATCGGCGCACCGGCACCCGGATGCAGGTAGCGCGCATAGATGTCCCAGGCAATCACATCTTCGTAGATCACCTCGGTGCCCGGATGCAGGCGCTGGTAGTCCTGAATGACCGCGCCGAACACTTCCAGATCGGTGGACCCTTGCACGCGTAGCTGCGCATGCATCGGCCCCTGTGCGGGGAAGCGCCGCACATCGCCCGGCGCTGCCCAGGCCAAACCGTGCACCAGCAGCAACACCATCGCCCACAGCCTGCGCATCACGCGGTTCCTCCGGGGAAATGCAACGAGGCGATCAATCCGCCACCGATGCGATTGGCCAGATCGATACGCCCGCCATGCGCTTCGACCACGCGCTTGACGATGGCAAGCCCCAGGCCCGCGCCGCCCGCAGGGGCATCCGGACCGCGCACGAAACGCTCGAACACGCGCTCGGCTTCGGCGGCCGGAATGCCCGGCCCGTGGTCGGCGATGGTCAGCACGTGCTGATTACCGTCGCTGGTCAAAGCCACCTGCAGCGGCGCGGCGCCACCGTATTTGCAGGCGTTGTCGATCAGATTCTTGAGCGCTTCGCGCAGCAGCAACGCGTCGCCGCGCAGCAGCGCCGGTTGCGGGTCGATGGCCAGTTGCACACGTGGCGCGCCTTCGCTGCGCGGCAGCGCTTCATGCAATGCCTGGTGCAGCACCTCGGCCAGGTCCACCGTGGCAAAGCGCTGCAGGTTGGAGCGATGGATCACGCTGGCATCGCTGAGCAATTGATTGAGCAGGCGGCTCATGTGGCTGGCGTTGCGCTCGATCGCGGCCAGGCTGCGTTGCATGTCGCGCGGGTCATCGTCGTCCATGGCCAGCTGCGCCTGCGCACGCAACGCGGCCAAGGGCGTGCGCATCTGATGCGCGGCCTCGGCCATGAACGCACGCAAGGTCTCGTTGCTGGACGACAGCCGCGCCATGAAGCGATTGAGCGCGGTCACCATCAACTGCATTTCCTGCGGCGCCGGCACGTTGAGCGGCTTCAGATCCGATGGCTCACGTCGCGACAGGTCGCGCTCGATGCGCTGCAACGGCCGCAAGGCGCGGTACACGCCCAGCCACACCAATCCCAACGCCAGCAGCGACAACACACCGATTGCGACCAAGGCATTGAGCACCACATCGCGCGCCACCGCATCGCGCGCGCGCCTAGTCTGTCCCACCTGCACGCGCACCTCGCCCTGCCCCGAGGCCGAGGCAACGCGATGCATGACCACCGCAAAACGCACCGGCTCGCCGCTGTACTGTGCATCGAACAACAACGGGCGCTCATCGCTGGGCGCGCGCGCCGGCAACGGCAACGTGTCTTCGCCGGTGATGGTGCGACCCTGCGCATCGAATACGCGGTAGAACACGCGATCTTCCGGCGCCATGCCAAGCAGATCCAGCGAGGCGTAAGGCAGATCCACCTGCCAGTCGCCACCGACCAGCGCCACGCTATCGATGATGGACAGCGCCGAGGACACCAACAGGTGATCGTAGGACCGGTTGGCCGCACGCTCGCCGTAATCGCGTGCCGCAAAGAACAGCACCACCGCCCCCAGCAGCGACAGGCTGCCCAGATACAGCAGCAAGGTGCGCCGGATCGACGGCGCCACCGTCAGCGGCTCAGCCATCGCTACCCGGCTCCACCGGCGCATGCGGGTCGGCTTCTTCGAGTTTGTAACCGGCACCGCGCACAGTGACGATGTGTAACGGCGCACTGGCCAGCTTGCGGCGCAGACGGCCCACATACAGTTCGATCGCATTGGGCCCGGCATCGTCGTCGAAGCCGAACAGACCGTTGCCGATTTCGTCCTTGCCGACAACCTGACCCAGCCGCCCGATCAGGATTTCCAGCAGGCGGTATTCGCGGTTGGGCAATTCGATCGGTGCACCGTCGAGCATCACCGTGTGCGCAGCGTTGTCGAACACGAATCCGCCGATCTGCACCACCTCGCTGGCCTGCCCGCGATTGCGGCGCAGCAACACACGGCAGCGCGCTTCGAATTCGCGGAAATCGAACGGCTTGCCCAGGTAATCGTCCGCGCCCACGTCCAGCGCCTGCACGCGGTCTTCGATGCCGTCGCGCGCGGTGAGCATCAGCACCGGCGTGGTATCGCCACGCTCGCGCATCCCGGCCAGCACGCGCAACCCATCGAGCTTGGGCAGCCCGATATCCAGCACCACCAGATCGAAGCTCTGATAGCGCAGCACGCTGGCCGCCGCCAACCCGTCGGCCTGCCAATCCACCGCATGCCCGCTACGGCGCATGCGCCGCACGATGGCATCGGCGAGATCGGCATTGTCTTCGACTAGCAGCAGGCGCATTGGGCGGGGATTAGGGAGTGGGGATTGGGGATTCGTAACGGCGGTTGGCCGCCGCCGGAAGGTAACAGGCCACGAAAGCAAAAGCTTGCCGCGTTTGCGCTCTAGCTCTTGCGAATCCCCAATCCCCACTCCCCAATCCCCGCCCCAAACGACAGGTCCATGACAGCTTTGCGGGACTAGGCTGCAGCCAACGCGCCACGGCAGTCGTCGTGGTGCATCGCTGAACGTGATTCACACATGTGCCTGGGAGGGTCTGTGATCAACGACACTTTGCGTCTGCGCGCCTTCACCGCCTGCGCGGCGATCTGCCTGGCACCGGCGGCGCACGCGGCCGATGACGCGGGCCCGGTCACTGCCGAGGTAGGCGGGCGCGTGCACTGGGATTTCACCGTATTCGACAACGACGAACGCGGCACGCCCGAGCGCAACGACACCCAGTTCCGCCGCGTGTGGCTGGATGTGGCAGGCAAGTTCTATGGCTTCAATTACAAGGCCGAGGCGGAATTTGCCGGCCTGCAGTACGAATCCGGCAGCCGCGGCATCCTGGCGCGCGATGTCTATATCGCCAAGAAGTTTTCTGCCGGCACGCTGACCGTGGGCCAGTTCAAGCAGTACTTTTCGCTGGATGATCGCACCGGCTCCAACTATGGCCCGTTTCTGGAACGCGGCTATGCCTCCACCACGCTGGCGCCGATCTATCGCAAGGCTATTTCCTGGCAAGCCAATCGCCCCGATGCCACTTGGTCCACGGCGCTCTACAGCCTGGAAAGCATCGACAACTCGTCCACCAAGGGCGGTGCGCTGGGGACACGTCTGACCTTTGCGCCGGAGATGGGCGAAGCGCGTCTGCGCCACCTCGGCATTTCACTGGCGCATGAGCGCTATTCGCATCCGGGCAGCGATGGTGCGGCATCCCTGTTGATCCGCCCGCGCCCTGAAAACGATCTGGCCAACAATAGCCGCATCACCTTGGCGCGGTTTGCCGATGGCCGCGATACCGACTTCGACAAGTGGTCGCTGGAATATGCCGAAGTGCTGGGCCCTTGGTCGTGGCAGAGCGAATTCAGCGGCGGCCTGCTCGACGATGGCAGCCAGCATGCCAAGGTGTTGGCAAGCTATGGCCTGGTCAGCTGGTTCGTTACCGGCGAATCGCGCGGATACGATCGCAAGACCGGCCGCTTCAGCCGCATCAAGACGCCCAATCGCCCCAGCGGCGCGTTCGAGCTGGCATTGCGCTACGACTACATGCGCGGCGACCAAAATCTGGATGGCCAGCCCAACTTCATCGATGCCAGCACGCAGTCGTGGACGCTGGGCGGCAACTGGTATTTCAAGCCCAACCTGCGCGTGATGCTCAACGTGATCGACAGCCGCAACCGCGACCGCACGATGAATGCGGTGGTCGATCACACGCTGGCGGTGACCGGCCGGTTTCAGTACGACTTCTGATGCGCTGCTTCGACGCGCCAGGTTTTCAAGGTGTTTTGGCACGCGTCGCAACGATGCAGCGCGAGCGCCTTACACGTGCAACGGCGTTCACCTTTGCTGTTCTGGCAGTCGCGCAATGACTCGCGCTCCTAGGTTTTCGCATCACCACCGCAGCGCGCCTTGCGCAGCGGTGCGCTCCACCCTCTCCCTGCTGCACGCCCCAAAGGATTTGCCCGCATGCTGACCGCGCTCGGTTTCGGAATGGTGATCACCTTCATGTACCTGATCATGAGCAAGCGGCTGTCGCCGCTGGTGGCTCTGATCACGGTGCCGATTGTGTTCGCACTGCTGGGCGGCTTCGGCACCGGCATCAACGACATGATGCTCGAGGGCATCAAGAAGATCGCGCCCACCGGCGTGATGCTGATGTTCGCCATCCTCTACTTCGGGGTGATGATCGATGCCGGGCTGTTCGATCCACTGGTCGGGCGCATCCTGCGGCTGGTCAAGGGCGACCCGCTGAAGATCGTGATGGGCACCGCGATCCTGGCGATGCTGATCTCGCTCGATGGCGACGGCTCCACCACCTACATGATCACCGTGTCGGCGATGCTGCCGCTGTACCAGCGCCTGGGCATGAATGCGCTCAATCTCACTTGCGTCACCATCTTGGCCAGCGGCGTGATGAATCTCACACCGTGGGGCGGCCCGACCGCACGCGCCGCTACTGCCCTGCACGTGGATGCGGCCGATGTGTTCGTGCCGCTGGTGCCGGCGATGTTGCTGGCGATTGCCGGCATCATCGCGCTGGCCTGGTATCTGGGCATGCGCGAGCGCCGCCGCCTGGGCGTGGTGCGCCTGCCGGCCGATGGCAGTTGGCTGGACACCAGCATCCCCGAAGACAACGACGCCTTGCCGCGCGTGGAAGACACCGAGGACATGAAGCGTCCCAAGCTGCTGTGGGTCAATCTGATCCTGACCCTGGCGCTGATGGCCGCACTGGTGGTGGGCATCCTGCCGATGCCGGTGCTGTTCATGATCGGCTTCGCGCTGGCACTGATGATCAACTACCCCAACCTGGCCGAGCAACGCCGCCGGCTGGTCAATCACGCCGGCAATGTGCTGTCGGTGGTGTCGCTGATTTTTGCCGCCGGCATCTTCACCGGCATCCTGTCCAACACCGGCATGGTGGAGGCGATGTCGCGCAGTTTTCTGGCAGTGATCCCGGATAGCTGGGGCCCGTATCTGGCGGTGATCACGGCGATCGTCAGCATGCCGTTTACGTTCTTCATGTCCAACGACGCGTTCTACTTCGGCGTGTTGCCGATCCTGTCCGAAGCGGCCGGCCACTACGGCATCACCCCGGTGGAAATGGCCCGCGCCTCGCTCGCCGGGCAACCGGTGCATCTGCTCAGCCCGTTGGTGCCATCGACCTATCTGCTGGTCGGCCTGGCCAAGGTCGACTTTGCCGACCATCAACGCTTCACGCTCAAGTGGGCGGTGCTGATTTCGATGCTGATGCTTGGCGGCGGGTTGTTGTTTGGTCTGTTTCCGTTGGCGCGCTGATCGCCGCCGGGAATGGGGAATCGGGAGTGGGGAATCGTAATGGCGGCGCTGTGCTGTCGTTTCGACTCCTGACTTCCACATGGAGAACGCAGGCCGCAAAGGCGGCTCCTGCTCTACCAATTCCCCACTCCCGATTCCCGATTCCCCATTCCCAACTCCAAAGGAGTTACACCAATGACGCTTCGCATCGCATACGTCACCAGCGGCATGGGCAGTGTCGGCACCGCGATCTGCCAGAAGCTGGCGCGCAGCGGGCATACCGTGGTTGCCGGTTGCGGGCCCAATTCGCCGCGTAAATCGGCCTGGTTGCGCGAGCAGCGCGAGCAGGGCTTCGACTTCGTCGCTTCCGAAGGCAATGCCGCCGATTGGGATTCCACGGTTGCCGCCTTCGCCAAGGTCAAGGCCGAAGTCGGCGAGATCGATGTCCTGGTCAACAACGCCGGCGGTAGCCGCGACACCTTGTTCCGGCAGATGACGCGCGACGACTGGAATGCGGTGATCGCCAGCAATCTGCATTCGCTGTTCAACATCTCCAAGCAGGTGGTGGATGGCATGACGTCGCGTGGTTGGGGACGCATCGTCAACATCGGCTCGGTCAGTGCGCACAAGGGTCAGATCGGGCAAATCAACTTCGCCACCGCCAAGGCCGCGATGCATGGCTTCAGCCGTGCGCTGGCGCAGGAAGTCGCTTCGCGCGGGGTCACCGTCAACACCATCTCGCCCGGCTATATCGCCAGTGCATCGATCAGCAGTTTTCCGCCGGACGTGCTCGACCGCCTGGCCACCTCGGTGCCGATGCGTCGGCTGGGCAAGCCGGCTGAAGTCGCTGGCCTGTGCGCGTGGCTGGCTTCCGACGATGCCGCTTATGTGACCGGTGCCGACTACGCGGTCAACGGCGGCCTCTACATGGGCTGACACGGACCGTGGGCCGCAGCGGTTGTCGGAGTGCACCCCGGCACGCCAGCCGCGATCACGCAACGCGACCAACAAAACGACTCCGCGACCGGCAAACAGGAGCAGTCGATGTTCGGCATCGGCAGGTCTGAGGCGTCACACTCCGGTTGCTGTGTACCGCCCACACCTGCTTGGCAGCCGCTCGCTCCGTGTTGTTGTCGGTTCTTGGCCCCGCACGTGCGGATGCACAATGACGCGCTGCCCAGCCCCAGCACCCTGCCGGCACGCGACACCCAACCGCGATCACAAAGCTAGGACCCGTGTGCGCGATGGCGTTGCGCCGTTGCGCACAAGCGGCCGCCACTACGCGAACAACCCGCCTCTAGTGCGAACTGATTACACTCTGGCTTTTCCGCAGTGCGCTGCCATGGCCAAACCCTCAGAACGCACCTCGCAGAATGCACGCCCGCAGATGGCCGACATCGCACGCATGGCGGGCGTGTCCGAGTCCACCGTGTCACGTGCCCTTGCCGGTAGCCCGGTGGTGGCAGAGCGCACCCGCGCCTACATCAAGCAGATTGCCGCCGATGCTGGTTATCAGGTCGACCCGGTCGCACGCAGCTTGCGCGCCAAACGCTCCAACACGGTGAGCGTTGCGGTGCCGATGATGCACGCACTGGATCAACCGCTATCCGATCCGTTTCTGATGACCATGCTGGCGTTGCTGGCCGAAGAACTCACCGGGCGCGGCTACAGCATGCTGCTGTCCAAGCTGGACCGGCACCAGGATGGTTGGGTGGAACAGCTTGCGCGCGGCAGCCGCTCCGATGGCGTGATCGTGCTCGGGCAGAGTTCCGAACATGCCGCGCTGGACGAAGCCGCGCGCGATGGCCTGCCGATGGCCGTGTGGGGCAGCCGCATCGATGGGCAGGCCTACATCAGCGTGGGCAGCGACAATTTTCAGGGCGGCGCGCTCGCCACCGAACACCTGATCGCCAGCGGCCGCAAGCGCATCGCATTTCTGGGCGACGACCAGTTGCCCGAAGTGGCGCCGCGTTTTGCCGGTTACCGTCACGCATTGGAGCAGCACGGGCTGGAATTCGACACCCGCCTGCATGCGCGCAGCCATTTCGTCAGCGAGGATGCTTACCGCCTCACCCGCGCCATGCTCAAGAAGACCGACCCGCCGGATGGGCTGTTTGCGGCCTCCGACGTGATCGCCGTGGGCGCCATTCGCGCCCTGGTCGAAGCCGGCCATCGCGTTCCGCAGGACATCTCGCTGGTGGGTTTCGACGATATTCCGCTGGCCGCCTACAGCCAGCCACCGCTGACCACCGTGCGGCAGGATCTCGGTCTGGCCGCGCGCCTGCTGGTGGACCGGCTGCTGGCGCTGATCGCAGGCGAGGCGGTGCAATCGGTTGAAATGCCGGTGAAACTGGTGGTGCGCGAGTCGGCGTGAGGCTGGGAATCGGGAATCGGGAATCGGGAATCGGGAATCGTAAGAGCGTGCGCGCTGTGCGGCGGCGGCCGCGCGATAATACTTGCTACTGTGGCCGGCACAACAACGCAAACGCAGCAGTTACACCGCTACAGTCTTGGGCTTGCGAATTCGCACGCATAGCATCGCCACCGCTGCGGCAAGCATCAACGCACCGGCCAGACGGATCACGTTGCGCGGGTCGCCGTGCAGCAACCGCTCGTAATACAGCGGCAGGGTGACGATCTGGATCAGCATCGGCAGCACGATAAACAGGTTGAACAAGCCCATGTACACGCCGGTGCGCTCGGGCGGAATGCTGTCGGCGAGCATCAGATACGGATTCCCCATCATGCTGGCCCAGGCCAGCCCGATGCCGATCATCGGCAACAACAACAACCAACGGTTCTCGATGCCCGGCAACACCCACATACCGACGCCGGCCGCCAACAGACAGGCTGCGTGCGTGTACTTGGGGCCGAAACGGCGCACCACGGGGACCATCGCAAAGGCCGCCAGAAACGCGATGAAATTGTAGAACCCACCGATCTGCCCATTGACCAGACCAGCCTCGCGAAACCCATGCGAGGTGGCGTCGGTGGTGCCGAACAAGGTGGTCGACAGCGACAGCACGATGTACTGCCAGTAACAGAAAATCCCATACCACTGGAACAACATCACCGGCGCCAGCTGGCGCATGGTCGGCGGCATCGCGCGCAGGGCGCTGACGATTTCGCGCACGGTCGCGCCCAGGCCGGCACCGGTCTGACGCATGCGCGCAATCTCGGCCGGCGCAATCACAGGCTCGCGCACGCTGCGCGCGGTGATCAGGATGGACGCGGCGGAAAACCCCGCACCGATCACGAACGCAGCAATGGTGATGTACGGAATATGGTGCGCGTTGGCGGCATCCTGATTCATGCCGAACCACACCAGCAACGGCGGAGTGAGATAGGCCAGCGTCTGTGCCAGGCCGGTGAACGCGCTCTGCGTGAGATACCCAAGTGGCCGCTGCGGTGGCGCGAGCACGTCGCTGACCAACGCACGGTAGGGCTCCATCGCCACGTTGTTGGCAGCATCCAGCACCCACAGCAGGCACACCGCCATCCACAACGCGGTACTGAACGGCATCGCCAGCAGGCACAGGCTGCACACCAGCGCGCCCAGCACCATGTATGGCATGCGGCGGCCCCAGCGCGTCACCGAGCGATCGCTCCAGGCGCCGACGAACGGCTGCAGCACCAACCCGGTGATCGGCCCGGCCAGCCACAGGTACGGCAGGCTGGCGTGGTCGGCGCCCAGGTAGTTGTAGATCGGGCTCATGTTGCTCTGCTGCAACCCGAAGCTGTACTGCACACCGAAGAAACCGGCGTTGAGCGCCAGGATGCGCGCGAAAGAAAGCGGAGGAGCGGTCGACGACATGCAAGGCCCTGGGCATCGGTGCGGCTCCCAGTGGCCGCAGCGCACTGTACCCTGCGGCTTATGCAATCGATTGTAACGCTGCGCCGCAACACGCAGTCTTTAAGGAAATTGAGACTAGCGAATCCAGATCAAATGCTGCAACGCAAGATTGCAATCGATTGTATTCGAGCGTATTACTGCGCTCGCGCTGCAGGCCGCACGGCCATTCCCTGGGAGGGGACGATGCAGGCGTCGGCATACCACCACCTGTGAGAGAGAGAATCGCGATGTCCACCTTGCACACCCTGCGCCTGCATGCCCTGGCCTGCGCGGTCGTTTCCTGCCTGTGCGCGCCCGCCGCGCTGGCTCAGGACGCCGCTGCCGCGCCCGCCACTCCGCCGGCTGCCGACAGCGCCGCGGTCAATCTGGATTCGGTGTTCGTCACCGGCACCTCCACCGCCACCACCAAGTTGAAGTCCAGCGTGTCGGTCAGCACCGTCGGCGCCGAGGCGATCGAACAATCGGCGCCGCGCAGCACCGCTGAAATCTTCCGCAACATTCCCGGCATCCGCTCCGAGTCCAGCGGTGGCGAAGGCAACGCCAACATCGCCGTGCGCGGCCTGCCGGTGGCCTCCGGTGGCGCCAAGTTCCTGCAGCTGCAGGAAGACGGCTTGCCGGTGATGGAGTTCGGCGATATCGCCTTCGGCAACGCCGATATCTTCCTGCGCTCGGATTTCACGATGGATCGCATCGAAGCGATCCGCGGCGGCTCGGCGTCGACGTTCACCAGCAATGCGCCCGGCGGCATCATCAACTTCATCAGCAAGACCGGCGACACCGAAGGCGGCAGCATCGGCGTCAGTCGCGGTCTGGACTACGACAACACCCGCATCGACTTCAATTACGGCGCGCCGTTCGCCGAGCATTGGCAGTTCAACATCGGCGGTTTCTTCCGCCAGGGCGACGGCGTGCGCGATGCCGGCTACACCACCGACAAGGGCGGCCAACTCAAGGCCAACCTCACCCGTCTGTTCGAGAACGGCTACGTGCGTGTGTACGGCAAATACCTCAACGACCGCGCCGCTGGCTACCTGCCGGTGCCTACCTCGGTGCGTGGCCGCGACGGCTCGCCGGACCTGGGCGGCTTCCCCGGTTTCGATCCTGGCAACGACACCTTGTACAGCCGTAATTTCCGCACCGATTTCGGCCTGGATGGCAATAATCAGCCGCGCCGCACCGATCTGGGCGATGGCATGCACCCGATCTCGCGCACCATCGGCGCCGAAGCCTGGTTCGACCTGGGCAATGGCTGGAACCTGAGCGACAAGTTCCGCATCGCCGACAACAGTGGCCGCTTCGTCAGCCCGTTCCCGGCCGAAGTCACCGACGCCACCTCGCTGGCATCGTCCATCGGTGGCGCCGGCGCGCAGCTGGTGGAGGCCGGTGGCCCGAATGCCGGCCAGGCCTACACCGGCAATGCCATCCGCACGCATCTGTTCAACGTCGCCATCAACGATCTGGGCAACGTCACCAACGACCTCAGCCTCTCGCGCGAGTTCGATGGCGACGGCCGCACGCTGAATCTGCGCATGGGCTATTACAGCTCGCGCCAGACCATCGACATGGACTGGACCTGGAACTCCTACGTGCAGAGCCTGGGTCGCGACTCGCGTCTGCTCAACGTGGTCGACGCAGCAGGCGTGTCGCGCTCGCAGAACGGCCTGTATGCCTACGGCACGCCGTTCTGGGGCGATTGCTGCATCACCCGCAGCTACGACGTGCGTTACGACGTCAACGCGCCGTATGTCGCGCTCACCTTCGACAGCGGCAAGTTCAGCATCGACGGCAGCCTGCGTTACGACATGGGCGATGCGCGTGGCAACTACAGCGGCACTGCGATTGCGCAAAACCTGGACGTCAACGGCGACGGCGTGATCCAGCCGGTGGAACAGCGCGTGGCCACCGTGGACACCGCCAACGCACGCCCGGTGGACTACGACTGGAACTACCTGTCGTATTCGTTGGGCAGCAATTACCTGATCAGCGACGACCTTGGCGCATTCGCCCGCATCAGCCGCGGCGCACGCGCCAATGCCGATCGCCTGTTGTTCGGCGTGGTGCGCGACGACGGCTCGGTGTCGTCCGATGAAGGCGTCAACGTGGTGCGGCAGGCCGAAGCCGGCCTGAAGTGGCGTCGCGACGGGCTGAGCCTGTTCGCCACCGCCTTCTCTGCACGCACCCAGGAACAGAACTTCGAAGTCACCAGCCAGCGCTTCTTCAACCGCAGCTACCAAGCGCACGGCGTGGAGCTGGAAGCCAGCTACCGCTACGAGGGCTTCACCGTCAACGGCGGCCTGACCTGGACTGATGCAGAAATTTCCCGCGACCAGATCACCCCGGAAAATACTGGCAATGTGCCGCGTCGCCAAGCCGACGTGATCTGGCAGCTCACCCCGAGCTATCGCGGCGACGGCTACCAGTTCGGCGTGAATCTGATCGGCACCACCGACGCCTATACGCAGGATTCCAACCAGCTGAAGATGCCCGGCTATACGCAGGTCAACCTGTTCGGCGACTACCGCGTGACCGATTCGCTCACCGTCGCGCTCAACGTCAACAACCTGTTCAACACCTTTGGTCTGACCGAAGCCGAAGAAGCCACGATTCCGGCCAACGGCATCATCCGCGCGCGCTCGATTGCCGGCCGCACCACCAGCATCAGCCTGCGTTACGACTTCTAAGGACCCCGCGCCGGGCCCAGGCCCGGCGGCTTCCAATGAGCACCTCCCCCATCGATTCCACCGCATCACGCGCGGCCTTTGCCGCGCCGCTGGATGCACGGCGCGCCGAGCCGTTGTTGGCACGCTTTGACGAACATGCACCACGTCTGCTGGATGCACTGCAGTCGCTGTATGGGCAACGCCCCGATTACGCAGCGTGGTTGACGCAGTGGTTGAGCGCGCTCGGCAGCAGCGCGCAACAACGCCCGCAGGCATTGCAACAGCTAGACGCCACCCGCAAGCCGGGCTGGTTCGGCGCACAGCACATGCTGGGCTACAGTGCCTACGTGGACCGCTTCGCCGGCACCTTGCAGGGCGTGGCCGAGCGCGTGCCGTACCTGCAGGAACTGGGCGTGCGCTATCTGCATCTGCTGCCGTTTCTGCGCGCACGCGCCGGCGACAACGACGGCGGCTTTGCGGTCAGCGACTACGGCCAGGTGGAGCCGAGCCTGGGCAGCAACGACGACCTGGTTGCGCTCACCACGCGGCTGCGCGCATCGGGCATCAGCCTGTGTGCGGATTTCGTGCTCAACCATACCGCCGACGATCACGCCTGGGCACAAGCCGCACGCGCGGGCGATGCACGCTATCTCGATTACTACCATCACTTCGCCGACCGCAGCCTGCCCGATCAGTACGAAACAACGCTGGCGCAGGTGTTTCCGCATACCGCACCGGGCAACTTCACCTGGGTGGACGACACCGCACAATGGATGTGGACCACGTTCTATCCCTACCAATGGGATTTGAACTGGAGCAACCCGGCCGTGTTCGGCGACATGGCGCTGGCAATGCTGCAGCTGGCCAACCTCGGAGTGGAAGCGTTCCGCCTGGATTCCACCGCCTATCTGTGGAAGCGCACCGGCACCGACTGCATGAACCAGCCCGAGGCGCATACCTTGCTGGTGGCGCTGCGTGCGGTCGCCGACATCGTTGCGCCGTCGGTGGCGATGAAGGCCGAAGCCATCGTGCCGATGAGTCAACTGCCGCCCTACTTCGGCAGCGGCGCCGATCAAGGCCACGAATGCCACCTGGCCTACCACAGCACGCTGATGGCAGCCGGGTGGTCGGCACTGGCGCTGCAACGAGGCGATATTTTGCATCAGGTCATTGCACACAGCCCTCCGCTGCCGTCCAACTGCGCTTGGCTAAGCTATGTACGTTGCCACGACGACATCGGCTGGAATGTGCTGCAGCACGAAGCCGCGGGCAATGCCACGCAACCGGCGTTTTCGCTGCGCGATGTCGCGCGCTTCTACGCCAATGCGCTACCGGGCAGCTACGCGCGTGGCGAAAGCTTCCAGAGCAGCGGTGATGGTGTGCACGGCACCAACGGCATGGCGGCGGCACTCGCCGGTATCCAGGCGGCGCACGATGCGGGTGATGCGGCAGCTTTGGCCATGGCAGTGGACCGGCTGGTGCTGCTCTACGCGGTTGCCCTGGCGATGCCGGGTGTTCCGCTGATCTACATGGGCGACGAACTCGCCTTGCCCAACGACATCAGCTACCGCATGGATACGCAGCGCCAGCACGAAGGCCGCTGGTTGCATCGTCCGGCAATGGACTGGCAACGTGCCGCGCAGCGCCACGACAACAGCAGCGTGAGCGGGCAGGTCTATCAGCGGTTGCACGCATTAATCCAGCAACGCACGGCACTAGCGGCACTTGCTGCGGATCAACCGTTGGGCAGTGTGGCGTTGGATAACGTCCACCTGTTTGCGCTGACGCGTGGCGACAGCTTTGTCGCCGTCCACAACTTTAGCGATCAACTACTCGATGTGGCGTTTGCCGGCAAGCTGAGTGGCCGGTGGCAGGTGTTGGCCGACAAGCACGATGCAGTTGCAGAACCGCTAGGCGATGATCTGCGTCTTGCGCTGCCTGGGTATGCGGTGCGCTGGTTGCAACGTATCGACTGAGCGATGCGGGTGCGGGGTGCTGGTCGATGACCTGCGCTCTGCACTGCCTGCAATACGGGGCCTAGTTGAAGCATGTTGCTTGAGTGTCGCACTTGCGGTTCTTGGTCGATGACCTGCGCCTAGCGCTGCCTGCAGTACGGGCGCTGGTTGGTACGTTTTGCTTGAGAAGGCACTTGCTGGTCTTGGTCGATGACCTCCGCCGTGCACTGCCTGCAGTACGGGAGCTGGTTGGCGCGTTTTGTTTGAACGATGCGGGTGCGGGGTCTTGGCGATGCGTCAACCGTACCCTCACCCCAACCCCTCTCCCGACGGGAGAGGGGCTAGCGTTACTGCATTGGTACCACGCGTGCTTACGTCACCGCGTCGGCGCGTCTTACAGCCACTGCGCCGGAATGTCTTGAGCCACTGCGCTGGAATGTCTTGCGCGGGAATGGCTAGGCCTCCCAGTACTCGGCAGCACCCATGCAGAGGTGCCGATCCGCTATCACGCGTGCGATAGCGTTATTCACTCAGCCGAGCTTGAGTTTGCAGCAGCGACACGCATCCGCGAAAGCTGCTGCACAAACCACGCACACCACCAATACAGCGCTTCGACAGCGCTTCGACAACGCTTCGACAGCAAAGAGCAGCCAACAAAGCTAGCGCGTAGTCGCCAGGCAGACGCGGACGATGCTCGGAATCGACATGCACCACTCGTGCACGTCGGTTCCCACGCACACCTTCCACGCTTGACAGCTAGGCGCTACGCTTCTTGGCCGCTCTCACTCAAGCCTTCAACAGCGTCAGCAAGGTCTCTGCGGTCTTTTCAGACGACGCCGGGTTCTGGCCGGTCACCAGGGTGCCGTCGGCAATCACATGTACTGCCCAATCGGCCTTCTTTTCGTACTTTCCACCGAGTTCGGTCAGCACGTCTTCCACCAGAAACGGCACGATCTTGGTCAGACCGACGGCCTCTTCTTCGCCATTGGTGAAACCGGTGACGCGGCGACCGTTGACCAGCGGTTTGCCATCGCTGCCCTTGACGTGACGCAGTGCGCCCGGCGCATGGCAGACCAGGCCGTGCGGCTTGTCGGCGGCGGCGAAGGCTTCGATCAGCGCGATCGACTGTTTGTCTTCGGCCAGATCCCACAGCGGGCCGTGGCCGCCCGGATAGAACAGCGCATCGAAATCGTCGGCTTTGACGTCAGCAAGACGATGCGTGGTGGCCAGCACCTTCTGCGCATCACTATCCTGCTTGAAGCGCTTGGTGGCCTCGGTCTGCGCATCGGGCTCGTCGCTCTTCGGGTCCAGCGGCGGCTGGCCGCCCTTCGGCGAGACCACGGTGATGTCGGCGCCAGCGTCCTTGAAAACGTAGTACGGCGCGGCGAATTCTTCCAGCCAGAAGCCGGTCTTCTTGCCGGTATCGCCCAGCTGGTCGTGGGACGTGAGCACCATCAAGATTTTCATCGCATTGCCTCGTGTTATGGCCCAGAACGGGCGAGGCATGCAGTGTGCAGTCCGGTTCGTTGCAACATCGTGTAGAACGCGCGGCCTTGCATGCGCAGGTTCACCGACGCGATCAACATGTGATCGCGCACGCGCATTTCATCGAACGCTGTGTGCCATCTCAGACATTCATTGCCGGCGGTTGCAGCTGATCCATGCGGATGCGATTGGCAAACAACGAAAACGCCAGCATGCCGGCCAGCCCGCTGATCCGGCTCACCCACGGCGGCAGCCAGCGCGGCGCGACCAGCACGCCGCTATCGAACAAGGGTGCAAAGCGCGCCACATCGCCCAGCGCCATCTTGCCGGCGAACAGATACCGGCATAGCTGCAGTTGGTCGCGCTGCAAGGCATGCCGGAAGAAGGTGTGCACCGCGACCAGGCCACGCAGGTAGACGGTGTCCTTGGTAAACGCACCGCCGCCTTCCGTCGGCACACCGCGGAACACGCGTTGCGCCGAGGAAAAACTTTCGGTTGCGCTCTGCCCGCTCTCGGTGAAATAGCGGAACACCTCAATGAAGTCGGCGCCCGAGCGCGCCATCGCAATCGCTTCGATGCGCAGGCTGATGCGCTTCATGCGTTCGATATCGATGCTGCCGGTGATCTGCTCCGCAAACGTCGCCAGGCCTTCCTGGGTTGCGGTGGTGCGTGGCGATGAAATGCCCAGACTGGGCAGATGCACCTGCGCGCGGCCATTGAGCGCAGTGAGCGAATGCACCAACGCCTCGTGATGAAACAGCTGCGCACGGTCGTAATCGCTGAAGGTAGCGCCGGTGCGCAAACGGATCCGGTGCGCACCGGCCGCGGCCTTGGCGAGCAGATCCGGATCGAGCGTGACGGTGATGACGCGTCCTTCAAAAAACGCATCCAGGTCGTTCTGCAGCTGCATGCGCAAGGCGGTGGCAGACACCGGCACCTGCTCTTCCGGCGCCAGCAACTCGCGATCGAGTTCCTGCGCGATCTGGATGAAATGCCGCGCCGCTTCGCGCGTAGTCGGGCCGTTGCCGGGCATCGGGTCGTCAGGCACGCCGAACAACTGCGCCGAATAGTCGCTGACCGCACTGGTGCCCAGCGATTCCAGCAGACCGGCCGCCAGGCTCCAGCTATGCGTCGAATCGATCAGATACGCGCCGATCGGGTGATGCGGGTCGGCGGCTTTCGCAATCGCGGCCAGCTCGCGCCGGGTGTCGCCAAAATCCAGCGCCGGGTAGTCCACCTGCGGCAGCTCCGGCTGCCCGCGCGCCACACTCTGCAGAAACGGCTCCTGCAGCGAGCGCGGCCAGCTCGCCAGGGCGAGCAGGCGCACCCCGCGCACGGCCTTGACCAGGCGCGCATCCAGCGCCGCATGATGGACGATGTCCGGCGGCCCCTTGCGCGATGGCATCAGCGCCGTCCGGGACGATCGACGCTGGCTGGCCGCCTGCCCGAGCCTTTGCCGCGGTTGTTCTGCGCAACGCGGGTGGCGAGCTTTTCGGCCGCGCTGGCTACTTCCTCGCGCAGCTTCATGTAGTTGGCCACACGCTCCGGATCCAGCGTATCGGCATCGATCGCCGCGCGCACCGCGCAACCGGGCTCGGCAATATGCGCGCAATCGTTGAAGCGGCACTGCGCCGCCAACGCTTCCACATCAGAGAAACCGCCTTCAGCCAGATCTTCCTCACCGGTTGGCTTGAGCTCGCGCATGCCGGGCGTATCGATCAGGCAGGCGCCGGTTGGCAACGGGATCAACGCACGGTACGTGGTGGTATGCCGGCCACGCGAATCGTTTTCGCGCACCGTATTGGTCTTCATCTTCTGCGTGCCGAGCAAGGTATTGGTCAGCGTCGACTTGCCCGCACCGGACGAGCCCACCAGCACCGCCGTGCGCCCGTCGCCCAACCACGGCCGCAGCGCTGCCACGCTCTCTGGATCCTTGGCATTGACCGCACGCAGCGGGATGTTCTGCGCCTCCAGCTCTTCCAGCACCGCCAAGGCATCCTCGGCGTACTCGGTCTGATCGGCCTTGGTCAGCACCACCACCGGCTGCGCGCCACCGCCCCCTACCAGCAGCAGATAGCGTTCGATGCGGCGCGGATTGAAGTCCGCATCCAGCCCGCACACGATGAACACCGTATCGATATTGGCCGCGATCACCTGCTGGTGGTAATGCTCACCAGCCGCCCCGCGCTTGATCGAGGTGCGCCGCGGCAGCAGCGCCACGATGCGCTTGCCCTCCATCAGCACCCAATCGCCCACCGCCGCCCGCTCATGACTCGGGAAGCGCGGCCGCTGCCACTCCGGCAACGACTCGGCCTTGAGGCTGGCCTCCGGCGTATCGGCCACCACATAGCCGGTGCGGTGCTGCTCCACCACCCGCGCCGGCAGCGCCTGCGGATGCGCGGCAAACACCGCCTGCCAGGCAGCCTCCTCAGGAGGACCGGGCCAGGGCCAGCCGATGGATTGGAGGGTGGGGTAGTTGGGGGGTGTGTCGCTCATCGGGGGATTCTAGGGGGTACGACCTGTTTTGCCACGTTTCGCTCGGAGCACGAACCCAAGCTCGGTGTTTTGGGCAGAACAGAGTAAGACACACCGGCCCATAGCAGTTGCGCCCTCAGGCGAGCCATCAGTTTTGGTGCTGAACATCCCTACATCTCGAAAACCACATTGCTACTGCGGGTAATTATTCCGACTAGTGCCAGCGAAGCAGCTACAAGTCCATTCCATCTTTATTAAATCGATTCAGTGCAGCCCATACAATGGCGCATGAGCAATAGCCAAAAACAGCACATACCGCAACGAATAACCCGTACCCCAAGCTAAACAATAGATGAAACCGCCCCAGCTTGATGATTAGCAACATGCCCTTTCCTGAACTTTCAGCTGCTTCAATCGGAGGCCCGAATAAAAGCGCCAGAAGAAATCCGAGAAAAAGAACAAATACCAATGCAGCAGCTAAAAAAGCTTTCGGCCTGCTGTAAACCTCAGGAACATCCGAGGTCGAATAAAGCCACAGCACTATGAGGGGAGACAAAAGCAGCGACGCTGTCGTAGTCAAACCGTAGCCCTCAGAACTCCCTAAGACTTCCTCGTAAAACAACTTCCATCCAGGAAAAATACAAAAATCAGCAATTCCCAACGCTACTGCAGTCTTGCTAAATAATAATGGAACAAGAAAGAATATCCAGGGAAATGATCCGCTCCATCGTTCCAGCCAATTCATTCTCGACTTCATTAGAGATCCCATGCGTTGACGCAGACCCAGCAAGCTCACAACTAGGCCGACGTGCATTTTCCTTGCGGCGTCAACGCCGATTTATCAGCATACCTTTGGTACCCAGTCATTTTAACCTCGATGTCCAAACTTATCGCCACCTTAATTCGCACATTGGCTCAATCGATCTGGATGGCAATCAGCTTGGCGTTTCCTTTTCCAAAATCGCGTTGCACGCCCAATACTCCCCTGCGGATTAAATTCACTTGACTCCCCTCAGTTTAAAGTATGCCGCCCCCCCCAAACCATGACGCACAAGTTGGAAACGCAACAAAGACAAAAAATCACGGTTTGGGCGATGAAGAAAATTCCAGGATTTTCCGACCAGTATGCACCTCCGCCGTACACAGGAGCCCAAACTACCACCATCAATGAAATAGCAGAAGTCGCCAGAGGAGCTATCAACCCAGAAAATTTATAAGGCCTACCTTCTTTGTGGATTGAAATCATTACCGTATCTTTGAAGATCGCCAACCTAACAAGCGATATTTTCGAAGCAGCAATGAACAAAGGAATTAGCGAGAGCGTGATAGCAACAAGCCCTGAGATAGTAACTAAAAACGCAACTTCCGGGAAGCTGGTTTTGAGGGAATTCAACCAAATATGATTATTTGAACCAACCATTTTTGATGCAATGAATTCGATACAGTACCCTGATACAGAAAAAACAGTTAACGGCAACGCACAATTAATCAAAAATCCAAAATTAATTAATGCAACAGAGCTGATTTTAGCGCCCACTTACCCATGCCCTGCAAAAATATTTTCGATCACAATGTTTCTACCAACGTTATTTTCAGGATTACGAAGAATATATTGATGATCGCCCATCGCACGGCCAAAGCCATGCGCCAGCTGCGCCGCATCGGCCGCAATTCCGTGAAATTGCGCCAAAAGGACGAGTCCCTGCAGCCCCAGATCCGGTCGACCATCCACCGACGAGCCGCCCTCGACTAACGAGAGCGACGCACTTCCCCCTGACATAACGCGATCCTTGCTGAGAGCCGACAGGCTCAAGTGACGGAATAGAATCTTGGGATGTTAAGAAACTGTCAATCAGCCAACCCCTCGCTGACGATCTATTTTCTCAATCGGGCGTCTCTCAGGTTGAGACGCAGCCACCGATGGCGGTCGGGTCATTCCTTAATGGCCATACCTACTAATAGTGAGCAGCAGGGGTGGCCCCACTTGACATCGTTGCCGATGCAAGCATGTCCGCTTGTCATATTTCCGCTACCATGCCAAGCCTCACGCCTACAACCGGCCCGTCGCATGTCCACTACCCCGCAAAAGCCGCTCGCCATCCGCGAGCGTCTGTCCGAAGTCCGCTACGAGATCCGGGGCGAGCTGGCGCGACGAGCGCGGGAGTTGGAAGCGCAGGGCCGCAAGCTGATCAAGCTCAATATCGGCAACCCAGGTGCATTCGGGTTCCGCGCGCCGGAGCATCTGCAGCGCGCGATTGCCGACGACATGGGCCGCACCGATCCCTATACCCATCAGCAGGGCCTGCCGGAAGCGCGCGAGGCGATCGCCAAAGCGTATTCGCGTCGTCAGCACCCCGATGCCCACCCTGACCGTATTTTTGTCGGTAACGGGGTCAGCGAGCTGATCGACCTGTCACTGCGCGCCCTGCTCAACCCCGGCGACGAAGTGCTGGTGCCCTCGCCCGACTATCCGCTGTGGTCGGCGGCCACCATCCTCAACGATGGCCGCCCGGTGTATTACCGCTGCGCGCCGGAGAACGGCTTCCAGCCGGACCCGGTGGAGATCGAGACGCTGGTGTCCTCGCGCACCCGCGCCATCGTGCTGATCAACCCCAACAATCCCAGCGGCGCGAGTTATTCGCGCGAGTTGCTGGAGCGCATCGTGGCGATTGCGACCAAGCACAACCTGCTGCTGATGGTCGACGAAATCTACGACCAGGTGCTGTACGACGGCGCGGCTTTCGTGCCGGTGGCGCCGCTGGCCGGTGCGCACCCGTGCATCACCTTCGGCGGACTGAGCAAGGTGCACCGCGCCTGCGGCTGGCGGGTGGGCTGGGCGCTGCTGTCGGGCGAGCAATCGCGCATCAACGACCTGCGTAACGCGATGGACCTGCTCGGCGCCTTGCGCCTGTGCGCCAACGTGCCGGGCCAGTACGCCATCGATGCCGCAGTCAACGGGCCAGACACCATTTCCGCGTTGTGCGCGCCCGGTGGCCGTTTGTACGAAACCCGCCGTGCGGTAATCGAGGCCTGCGCGGCAAGCGAGCATCTGCAGCTGGTGGCACCGGCCGGGGCGCTGTACGCATTTCCGGCGGTGGTCGGCGCGGCCGCACGCAATTTCGACGATCACGAATTTGCGCTGGACCTGATGAACGAAGAAGGCGTGCTGGTCGTGCCCGGCTCCAGCTTCAACGTGCCGTACCGCCATCACTTCCGCGTGACCTTGATGCCGGAAGCCAGCGTCATGCGCGATGTATTTGCGCGCATCGACCGCGCACTGGCACGCCGTGCCGAGGCCGTGACCAAAGTGGTGCCACTCAAGTCGCGCAGCGTCGCTTGATGGCGGCGCCTGGTACGCCGCTGCGCTATCTGGCGCTGGGCGATTCGTACACCATCGGCGAAGGCGTCGAGCCTGCGCAGCGCTGGCCGATGCAGTTGGTCGATGGTCTGCGTGCCCACGGTTGGAACGTGGCGCCACCGCAGATCATCGCCACCACTGGCTGGACCACCGACGAATTGCAAGCCGGTATCGACGCGGCCGCACCGCAGGGCACGTTCGATCTGGTCAGTCTGCTGATCGGCGTCAACAACCAGTACCGCGGGCGCTCGCTGGACGAATACCGCAGCCAGTTCGATACATTGTTGCAGCGCGCGATCGGGTTTGCCGGCGGTCATGCCGCGCGCGTGGTAGTGCTGTCGATTCCGGATTGGGGGCTGACACCATTCGCGCATGCGCAAGGTGGCGATGCGGCACTGATCGCGGCGCAGATCGATGCTTTCAACGGCGTGGCGGCAGAGCGTTGCGCAGCGCGCGCAGTGCGGTTTGTCGACATCACCGCCATCAGTCGCGATGGCGGCGATGCTGTCGACATGCTGGTCGACGATGGCCTGCATCCCTCCGGTGCGATGTATGCGCGTTGGGCAGCGATGGCGCTGCCTGCAGCGCGCGATGCGCTGGGCGCTGTCGGATCTGTGGACACGCCTGCCTAAAGCGCCACGACGCGCAGCCGCGCATCGCGAAACCGCCAACCGGGCCTACCGCAATCGGGGCGACTGGCTCTAAGCTAGCCGTGCAGCACGCCTGATTGCCAAGGAACGACATTGCACAGCACCGCCACCCAACCGATGAGCCGCGCCCAAGCGCTGGCGATCGCACGCGCTTTTCTGCCCAAGCATCCGCTCGGCAACCGCTACGATTACTACTACACGCAAGCCAAGCTGCGCACCGACCCGTTGTATCCCGGTGTGCTGGCCGAGCTGCGCAGCACCACTGCTCCGGTGCTGGATCTGGGCTGCGGGCTGGGCTTGCTGGCGCATGCATTGCGTGCCGATGGCCAGGCGCTGGCGTATCACGGCGTGGATGTGGATGCTTCCAAGATCCGCCGCGCGCAGCACATCGCGCAACGCTCCCATCTGGGCAATACCAAGTTCGAAGTGGTCGATCTGAGCATCGCATGGCCGCAGCATCAGGGCAGCGTCACCATTCTGGACGTGCTGCAATATCTGCAGTCGGACATGCAGGCCAGCCTGCTGCGCAGCGTGGCGCAGATGCTCACACCCGGCGCCAAGCTGGTGATTCGTAGCGCATTGGGCGATGCCAGCGGCCGCGGACGCACCAGCCGCGTGACCGACGTGCTGGCGCATCTGAGCGGCTGGATGCAGCGCATGCCGCGCAGCTACCCCACCCGCGACAGCCTGCAGGCCCACCTGGATGCGGCCGGCCTGCGCGCGACCTTCGCGCCGCTGTACGGCAACACGCCCTTCAACAACTGGTTGATCGTGGCCGAGCCGCGCTGAGCACTGCCGTCTTGGCGAAAACGGTGCAAGCAGATGCGCCCTCTGCATGCACCGTCTATCGCTGACGTGCGCACGCGACGCACGCAACGTGGTGCCTGGAACTCCCTTGGCTCCGACTTCGTAGCGATTGCCTTCCAGCAGGGCGAGATAGCAGCCACCACGGTCGCGGTTGTTCCGTGGTTTGAAGATGCCGGTGTAGCTGACCTACAGCGCATGGCGATCGTGCAGATCGAACATCAGACCGGCGTAAGGCCTGATGCGGCCGCGACGCTCGGACGAATTTGCCGACACAAGCTGATGAGTGTTTTTCCAGTCGGTATCACTGTCAATACGCAGGCGCATCGCCTACCCGCCTTCGCGCGCAGCCGCCCCGTCGAAAACGGCCGCGCAGGCCGTGCCTGGTAATCCGCGCGCGATGCCGCGCATTCGCCCGGGAAGCCGTCGCGTGCAGCCGCCGGAAACGGCCTTGGAGGACGATCGTCGCATGGTGTCGACCGCAGGATGTCGACTGCATGGTCAGCGATGCTGACGCAGCGCATCCGCTGCGCGGTTGACACGCGACTGCCGTCTGTCCGCCATCGCTACGCCTGCGCGAACAGCCGTGGCATGATCGCGCCCTCACACGCCGGCCGTCCTACGGCACGGGATGCCGGGACAACAAGGGGATGTCTCGTATCGGTGTGGATCGGACTTTTTGCCCACCATGGGGCGCTCGCGGAAGGGGCCGCAGGCGTAGGTGTGCCGAATGGACATTGGCTGCATTCGAGCGAGGATGGCGAGGATGTTCAGGATCTGGTTGTTCGGTTCGGTTTCCGTTGCCCAGGACGAAGGACGCGCAGTTGCGGTCTCCGGACGTTGCGGCAGTCTGCTGGCCTATCTGGCCATCGGCCAGCATCGGTATTTCAGTCGTAGCGAGCTCATTGCCAGCCTGTGGCCCGAACGCGATGCCGGCGCGACGGCGGGATCGTTCAATACCGCCCTGTGGCGCCTGCGCCGCATCGTCGAGTCCCCGCCACTGGATCACGGCGATCTGATCGTGTGCGACCGGCGCGGTGCGATCGGCCTGGATGGCCCGATGGACGTCTGGCTCGATGTCGCCGAATTCAGCAAGGACATCGCGCCAGGCCTGAGCAAGCCACCCGAGCAGATGACCGAGGCGGAAATCGCCGGACTGCAACGCGGCGTCGCGCTGTACCGCTCCGACATCCTGATGGATGTCTCCGACGATTGGGCGCTGCGCGAACGCGAAAAACATCGCCGCAGTTATCTCAACGCGCTCTGGCGCCTGGTTCAGATCGCCACGATCCGGCGCGACTACGGCGAAGGAATCCGGCATGCACAAGCGATTCTGGACAGCGACGCGCTGCGCGAAGATGTGCACCGCGCACTGATGCAATTGTTTGTGCTCAACGGACAACGCGCACATGCCTTATGCCAGTTCGAGCGCTGCCGCGAGCTGTTGCGGCGCGAGCTGGCGATCCAACCGATGCGCGAGACCATGACGCTCTATCACCGCATTGCCGACGGTGCCATCGGGACGAGCGTAGAAGACACGGTGCCTTCACCTGCTGCACGCCCCTTCCCGTTTGCCGACAGCGCCGGCCAGCACGCACAGATGCTGATCGAAAACGCACGTCGTGGCCTGGCCGCGGCAGATGCGCAACTGCAATTGAGCCTGCAGTTCCTGGAACCCTGAGTTCTCCAACACTGGCGCCCGCCGCGCTGCCCGATGCCGAGCGCGTAGGTATCTGCGTGTTCGTTGCGGCGTCGCGCTGCTGCAACCAGCCTGGTCCATCGCGCGCAGCTGCCTTGCTGCAGTATCGGCGAGCCCGGCGCATGGCGTACGAAGTGCGGCCTGCCGCATAAGGCGAATGCCGCCGTCCCGGCGTGCGACCCGACCGAGGTGCCGCTGCTGCGCGATGCGCGCGACCGACCCTCTCTGCAACCTGCGCTGCCCGACTGGGATACCGGCTGGAGCCACCGTGGCGACTAGCTGGTGACGCGCCATCGCTTGCCCATGCTGTCCCTTTCCCAACCCGTACGCGCCCCGGCAACCAGGCGTATGGACCGACGCTGCCTGGGCTGCACGTCGCGATGCATCACTGCTGCATCACACAGGAAGACGGCGCGGTGATTCACCGGTGATCTGGCGGTGATGCATCGGTGATGCAGGCGGCCTAGCGTGAATCCACCTCACCCGGAGCGCGGGCATGGCACTGCTGGAGGACCGAACCGCCGCCTTCATCGTCCGGGTTTGGGGAGAGCGTGGCGACGGCGACGACACGGTACGGGAATGGCGCGGCTCGATCGAGCACGTGCAATCCGGCGAACGCACGTTCTTCCGTCATCTCGAGCAGGCCATGAGTTTCATGCAACCCCATCTGGAGAGTATCGGCATCGACACCCAGCAACGCTTCTGGGAACACATCGCGACCGACATCGACAGCGCACCGAATCCCACTGCAGCTCTGCCCGCTTCTCCCGTCTCCACGCCACCGCCGCACGCCGCTCTTCCACCCCGCAAGCGCCGCTAGGAGTTCCGTATGGCCCGCATCCGCGCCACCCGCGACAGCGTCAACGACCGCTTCAATGTGCTGAGCTTCAGCGTGCGCAGCGACACCCCGCTGTTCGAAATCGGGCTGGCCACCGACCCGGAGTTGCTCAAGCCGGAAAACCGCGCCCGCCGCACCTCGCGCACGTTCTTTTCCAGTCTTGTGCAGCCCGGCACCAAGGGGCGCGATGCGATGTATCTGGTACCGCCGAGTGTGGTTGCGCGCTTTGTCGGGCAGCCGCGGCTGTACTTTGGCTTGGCGACCTACAGCGAACGCGACCGCGCGCGGCCGATCGAGGTGCAGATGCCCGATCGTGGCAATATGTACGTCTCGCTGTCCGGGCTGACCGAACGCAGCCTGCGACGTACCGCGCGTAGCGATGGCAACAACGGCTACGGCGGCGACAGCGCGTCGCTGGCATGGGGCGCCGATGCGGTGGTCGGCGCGGCGCCCGCGGCGGGAGTTGCGCCAGCCAACGATCCGGGCCGCGGCGGCTACAGCGATGGGTACTCGGATGAGCTGTGGCAAACCCCTGCCTCCGCGACGCCGCCCGCGCAAACCACGCCGGCCGCCACCGTGTCACCAGAGGCATCAACGCCGGCCGCGTCCCCATCGCCCGATACCGCAGCAGCAACCGCAGCCGCGCAGAGCTGGCGCCCGGCATCGCAGGCGGTGCCGACGCTACGCTCGGCGCCAGTTGTGCGCGCGCCGTCTTCGACGCAGACGCCACGTCATGGCTCGGCCCCAGTCAACGCACTGCGCGTGATCGATCAATACGACAGCCCCACAACGTTGGGCGAAGCGCTGCTGGCGCAGTTGGCGTTCTTTGCCAGCAGTGCGCGCTGGGTGTTTGGCGTCGTCAATACCACCGTTGCGCCCTACAGCGCGATCTGCCAGGTGCGACGTCTTAATGACAGCGATGAAGGAGAACCGGCTGGCACCGCATTCTTCATCGCGCCGCGTCTGCTATTGACCGCCGCCCACGTAGTAGATGGCAAGCGTGCGCTGATCATCGTGCCCGGCAAACACGATGCAGGAACAACCACCGAAAGCGAGCCGTTCGGGCGCTTTCAGGTCACTTCGGATGCATGGGTCATCCATCCCGCATACAACGCATCCCAACGCGATTTCGATATGGCACTGATTCGCGTGCCGGAGGCCAACGCGGTTGCCTACCCGCAGTACTTCGACATTCTGGAAGAACTGACCCAATCGCGCGAAGAACAGATCGTCGTGAGCGGCTATGCAGCGCGTTCGCTCGATAGCAGCACTGCAGGCACCGTGGTCAATGCCGTTATCGACCCGGATCGCCAACATATGCACGGCGGGCGTATCCGTCAGCTCCCGACAGACGACACGTTTGCCTACGATGTGCAGTCGTTGGGCGGTACCAGCGGCTCGCCGGTCTACTACATCGACACCACCGAGGCACCGCGTGCCCACGTGGTCGGCGTGCATGTGGCCCAACATGACGCGACGACCAATCTGGGTTGCCGCATGACTGACGCAAAGCTGGCCTGGATCCGCCAGCAAGCACTGGACTGGAGCCAGGCGGTCAGCTTCTCGCTGGGCGTACAGGACTCGCAGAACGGCGCCACGCCGCGTCGGTCTGGCTCCGCCATGCAGACCGGGCAGGCAATGTCCCCACCGCATGCGCGACCCGCACCACCACGCAGCACCACCAACGCGCGCGCACTGATCATCGGGCCGGACGATGTCGAACGCGCGCAGCGCTACGCGCCGCAGTGGGCCGACCTGTTCAATTGGCGCGCACCGGCCGCGGTGGAACAGGCCGTCAGCGCACGCGGGATGTCGGTTCAGCGCATCGCAGATGCACAGGGCGAACTCAGCCTGGACCGTTATGAAGTGCGTTGCGAGCGTCTACCCGATGGTTGGAGCGGTCCTGAGGTTCTTGAACACCTGCGACTGCATCTCAACGATTTTGTCGATACTGCCTACAGCGAATTCATCCCGTACGACAGCGGTGTGGACGACATTCGATGGGAGTCGTCCACTCCCGTCGGTACCGTCTTCAAAGTCAATATCGGTGGTCCCGACAATGCGTCGGTTGTCGTAAGCCTGGTAGAGCCGACACGTTGGCGTTTCACCACTGTGCATACCGAATGGTCCGGTGATCATCCAGTGAGCGGTCACCGTGAATTCGGAATCCGCGATGACAACGGCACCACCGTGTTCTACACCCGTGGTGCCGATCGCTGGACCGGTGGACCGGGCGCGTTTATCGGCTTTTTTGCTGCCGACCGGCTCTGGAAGAGCTTCCAGGACAAGCTCGTTAGCTGGCTGATGGCGGGCGATGGCGGCGGCAGCGCCAGCGCGCCTGCTCCCTTCAGCGAACGCTTCCATCCGGAGGTGGTGCGCATCCTCTACCCGACCACTGCGCAGTCGTTGTCCACGCGTTCGCTGAGCGATGCGCCCGTCCACGAATACGACGTGCCCTTGATCGCGCAACCGGACAAGCACGCTTGCTGGGCGGCGGCGATGGCAATGCTGTTGTCGTATCGGCGCCACGCGTCGATCGACCCGGAAACGCTGGCCAACGAGGTCGGCACCACCCTGTCGACGTCCTATAGCTTCGAGTTGCTGGACGCGGTCAGACAGCGCTACGGCTTTAACGCTATCGAACAACCTTCCAACACCAGCCTGTA
The DNA here is from genome assembly GCF_035012785.1 of Xanthomonas sp. WHRI 8932A. Classification (NCBI taxonomy): domain Bacteria; kingdom Pseudomonadati; phylum Pseudomonadota; class Gammaproteobacteria; order Lysobacterales; family Lysobacteraceae; genus Xanthomonas; species Xanthomonas sp. WHRI 8932A. The sequence goes on along the minus strand of NZ_JAYGQQ010000003.1, from coordinate 139,021 downwards.
CCACACGCCGCAACAGTGGGCGGACTGGTTGAACCGGCATGGCCCGCTATGGGTGGTCATCGTGGGTGCGCCGCATGCGGTGGTGCTCAGCGGTATCTCTGGCGATCTGGCCGATCCGTCGAGCGCAATCGTCAACATTCTCAATCCCTGGGATACCCGGCAGACCTTCGACAACGATCCGGTCGTCTTCAACCCACCCAATCAAGGCTATGCCGACTGGTTGCCGTTCCAGGAATTTGCAAGCGCATTCGGTGAAATGGCTGCCGACGACTATGGCGACTGGCGTGTGCTGTACCTACCGGCAGCGAGCACGCACGCCGCATCGCTTGGCGGTGCTCAGTTGCGCCTGGCCAGGCCGCCAGCGTCGGTGCGTGCGCAGGCATTGGAGACAACGTCTGCCACCGGCGAACAGCGCGAGCCAGTGACGCCCAGCCGGGTGACCGGTACCCGCATGAGTGTGGTGCGCGGCAGTGCGGGCGCTTGTCGCTGGACCCTCGACCAGCTGGAAGGCCGCAAGCCTGCCGTTTCCACACCGATCGATTCCGGCAACGCCGCCATCGATGTCCGTCTTGTGCTCGATGACTGGCCGGCGTTGGAGGGTGCAGCAACTCTGCTGCCGATCACGCTGGAGTTTGTTGCCGATCACGGCAGCGTCGGCGAAGTTCGCATCACCGCCGGCACCCCGCCCCTGCTGAGCCATGGCGTCGAGGTGACGGCGCGTATCGAAGATGCGGATGCAGTGAGCGGTGTTGCGGCGCTGGCCGTCATCGTGGACTACCGCTTCAGCGGGCTCGCGCAGGGCAACCCGCAGGCGCGGATCGCCTTGCGTCTGCTCGGCGATGGGCGGCATGAGCGCAGCAACACCTGGGTCGCGCAACCGGCCGACGCCGTGGTCGCGGGCTGAGCGGGTCATGAGCGCTCCAGGCCACCGCAACCTGATCTTTCCGCAGCGCCCCACTGCGGCGGCAGCGCGTGCGCTGGCCGGCCCGACCGCGGCAACGCCGCCGGCTGGCGACGCAACGGCCACGGTCAAGCCTCAGGCGACCGAGACCATCGCGCGGCGTACCGGTGCGATGGTCAATGAGGTGGATTTTCCGGGCTTCGTCGCGCAACTGGTGCATGGCACGTTCGACGCCATCGTGGATGCCTCGATCCGCCAGATGGAAAGTTATTCCAGCATGGTGGCGGCGGTGTCCAAGACGGTGGATCAGTTCACCGAGGACAACGTCTCGCTCAATCAGGCGCGCGATTGGCTGGCCACGCACTATCCCGGCGATATCGTCTTGCTGCTCCCCGATGGCGGCGCGCGCACCGTGCCGGAGCTGGTGCCACGCACGACTGGCAGCCAACCCTTATGGCTGGCCGACTATGGGCTGGCCGACGAGGAACTCACCGCCGAATTGCTCGAACAACGCGTGCTGCCGCAGGTGCGGTTGAAGGTCGGCAGCGAACGTCAGCAACTGCTGGCAACGATGGTGCTGCTGGGCATGAACCGGGTGGTGGTGCGCGATGGCAGCATCAGCAGCAAGGTGATGTTTCGCGCCGCTGCACAAGATGTGGCCAAGGTCGGCTATGCCACCGGCAGCGATCCCGCGCAGGCAGACAATTGGGGCGAGCGCGGCTCCTCCAGTTATGCCGGGCAGACCTCGACCATGGTGTCGACATTGCAGGTCAATGCACAGAACGAATCGAACGTGCGCGCCGATCTGTTCGGCGAGGTCAAGCTCAATTTCGTCAGCGAGACATTGCCGCTGGAGCGCCTGGCAGATGCCGCCAAGGTGGCGCTGGTGCAACGCAACGCACCTGCCATGCGTGCCGCCGCCGGTAACCTCGCGCCCGCCGCGGCGCCGCCGGCTGCACCATCGCCCGCTGAAGGAGCGGCGTGATGTTGCGCGAACTGTCCGGATTGCTGGAAGAACTGCACGCTGGCCTGCTGGCGATCGAAGACCGCGCTGGCATGCAGTTGACGCATGTGGAAATGCGCCTGCCGCTGGAGCTGCGCCCGATCCTGCGCGACAGCGGTTGCCGCCTGCTGGCCGATGTGCCGCGCAGCTTCGCCATCAATCACTGGAACGCTGCGCCGTCGCTACTGCATGTGGTCTGGCAGCTGGGAGAACAGTCATGAGCGCGCAACTGCCCCCGTTGCTACAAACCCTTGGCGTTCCACTGGACCTGTTCATCCAGGCATTGACCGAGCAATTGGACAAGGCGCAGGCCGCGATGACGATCAAGGCACGTGTGGGCAAATTGCCGCTGACCTTCGCGGTGAAAGACGTGACGCTGGATTTGCGCGTGTTCGTGCAGATGCTCGACGACGATGTCTATCTGCGCCCGGCGGGTCCCGGCGAAAGCGAAGCCAGTACCGTGCGGCTGGCGTTGACCACGATCACCAAACCGATGATCGAAGAGAACGCGGCAGATTTCCGCGCCGACGAATCCGAATTCAGTCTCAAGACCGCGCTTGGCGACCAGTTCTCCGATGAGGAACAACGCCAGCTCGAACGGATCGGAGTGCGCACCGTTACTCAGCTCAACGAGCTCAAGGAAACCGCGGGCGCCGATGTCATCGCACGGCTGTCGCGGATGCCGGTCAATCGCCTGCAACAGGCGCTGCTACGTGCCGCAGCACCGCGTGTGACGCGTGTGCAGGCGAGCGATGGCGATGGCAACAGCGGCACGCGTGTGCACCTGAGCGCACCGGGACTGCGCAGCGGCAGGCTACCGCTGGTGCGTGCGGCGGGAATCGACATTCCCATCGTCTCGGCCGATGACGGACAGCTGGTGCTGGCACCGTTGGCCAGCCAACTCGGCTGCGATGCGCAGCTGGACTTCGAGGATGGGCGCAGCGCCTGCGTGCCATTGCGCGCAGGCAGTCTTGGTCAATGGAGTGCGCAGACATGACCGTCTCACATCATGCCGCCTTGTTGCCACGCCGCCTGCTGCTGACGCTGCGACTAGGCGAAGTGCCCGAGCATCTGCCGGGGCTGCGTGCAGTGCAGGGTTACGGCACACCGATGAGCGACGCGGTGGACCACGGGCCGATCGACCGGCTGTTGCGTCACCACGGCGATGCCTTCCGCGCGGTGCGTCTGCATAGCGCGCGCCTGGGCCGCCAGCAAAGCCGCCGCAGTGGCGCACAGCGCTTCGATGCCATCGAACAACTGAGCGGCGTCGCGCGGGTCTTGCGGGTGGAATTACGCGATGGCGCCCGGCTGCCTGCGCTGTTGCGGGCGTTGGCCGAGATCCCGGTCGTGGAGCGGGTCGGTGCCGATTATCTGAGCAGCACCCCGCGCACGCTTGCGGGCCCGGCAGCGCACCTGGCCGCACACGAGAGCTGGGCGCAACAGGCCATTCGTCTGCCGCAGGCTTTGCAACTGGAACCGGGCGATCCGGCGGTGCTGATCGGCCTTGCCGACACCGGCGTGGCGCTGCAGCACCCCGAACTGGCCGGACACTTGCGCGCAGGATTCGACAGCGTGGATCTGGACCCGGCAACGGTCGGCGGGTTGTCGCTGGTCGGCGACTATCGCCGTGCCGGCGAACGTCCGCAGGACGAAGTAGGCCATGGCACCGGTTGTGCCGGCATCCTGGTGGCCAGCGGTCGCCAGATCGCACCCGGTGGCGCAGGCGCATGCGGACTCACCCCGGCACGCGTGCTGGGCGCCGCGCTGGAGGCTGGCGATCGCCGCGTCGGTGTCGGTGCGCTGGACAACATCGATGCCGGCATGAAGCGTCTGATCGATCTGGGCGTGAAAGTCATCAACATGAGCTTCGGCACGCCGGAATCGGCATTGCTGCCGGATGCGCCCGCACCGCATGAAGAGACCGTGCGCTACGCGCTGGCACGTGGCGTGGTGCTGGTGGCCGCCAGCGGCAACTCCGGGCTGCATGAGCGTTTTTATCCCGCTGCACACGACGGCGTGATCGCCGTGGGCGGTATCGATGCGCACCTGGTGCCCGCCAGCTTCAGCACGCGCGGTGCGCACGTTGCCCTGTGCGCGCCGGGACGCGATATCCGCACCTGTGCCTTGGACGGCTACCAGAGCGCCTCGGGCACCAGCTTTGCCGCTCCCTTCGTTGCGGCGGCGTGCGGCTTGCTCGCAGCGCGCGCGCAACGCCGCGCCTGGCCACTGGATGGCGCAACCGCCCGCCAGTTGCTGTGCGATAGCGCGCGCCCGTTTGGCGGTGCCGGCGTCGCCGACTGCGGTGCCGGCGTGCTCGATGCGCATGCGGCGCTCCGCGCGCTCGATGCCTATCTGGACCTGCAACTGCGCGACGAAGACAGCGCAGCCGATTCCCCCACCGTCCCGGCGTCGTCCACGCCGGTGGCGGCCTGACCTCCCACCCGCTGCCGAGGAACGTTCGATGGCGACCCAGCGCACTACCAAGAAGTCCACCCCTAAGACGGTCGCCCCGGCAGCCAAACCACGCTCCAACGGTCGCAGCAAGGCGGCCGCGGCCAGCAGCACCGCCTCCAGCAAACCTCCTTCACCCAAACCGTCCGATCCCGGAGTGAACACCATGAATCGCATCCTGCTGGTCGATCTCGGCGAGCGCGAAACCAAGAAGCGCCAGGAACTGCGTGCACGCCGTCAGGTGCTGCAGACCATCGACAAGACTGCCGATACCAGCGGCGGGCTCAGTCCGCGGCAACTCGACGAACTGGCGCAAATCAAGGCCAAGCTGTCCAGCGACGTGGTGGTCGATCCGTTCTACCAGCTGGTGACTGCGACCCAGCAACAGAAGGACTGGAACAAACTTGCCTGTGCGACGGAAAACGTCCACAAATACGGCCTGATCGGCTCGCAACGCTCGCCCAAGGAATTACGCGGCCCGCTTGGCTGCGACGAGCGCGAAATCATCGGCATCTGCGGGCTGCTGCAGCTCGATGGCTACACCGACGCCAGCCTGCGCGGATTCGTGCAACGCGTCAGCGCCGCACAAGGCGAGTACCGCGAAAACCGCGCCTTGTTCGACGCCGCCTTCGAGCTACTGGTGCCGCGTTACCAGGTCACCATCCAGTCGCAGATCGCCTCGGGGCTGATCGATGCGGACATCGTCGGTTGCGAGTGGCCCGACGACAATCCCGAAGACCGACGCGACCGCTACAGCACCGACACCGATTTCCGACCTTCCGCAAAAGACACCGTCTGCGCGTTGAGTTCGCGCAATCTCGCCGCCACCGTGCGCCGGCTTGCCAGCAACGGCATCGGTGCCGATAACGCCTGGCTGGCCAGTCATCTGCAGAACGGGTACGAGATGCAGACCGGCGTGGTGGCCGGCGCGCCCCCGTCGGCCATGGAAATCATCCTGCCCGATCTGGAAGATTCCACCGATGTGGAAATCGTGCGTGAGAATCTCAACGCCGTGCAGGCGATCTACTTCGCCTACATGCTGGAAGAGACGCGGATGCCGCAGGTGGTGGAACGCATCGTCGAATTGTTCCGCAGCGGCATGTTGCCGCTGGGACGCGGCAAAGCCGGCGATTATCTATTCCGTTACTACAAGACGGCCGCCGAACGCATCACCGAAGGCGAGCGCCGCGACCTGTACATGCGCTGCTTCGGCGCACCTGGTGGCGACCCGAACGGAAACGAACCCAATCGCGAGTTCAACGAGCTGTGGTTGCGCTTCCTGTCGGCGGTGTCTTCGTTCGGACGCCAACTGAGTGTGGACCGCATGCTGCGCACCAACGTACCGGTGGCGGTCTCGCAGGAGCAGGTGCGCAAGGCCGCACGCGACCTGGGCGCCAGCCTGTCGCGTAGCGGCTATGGCATCGCCTACTTCGCTGCCACCGAGTTGCAGCAGATGATCCTGGAATACCGCGACCTGCTCAGCGACCCGGAAGTGCGTGGCGCGTTCGGCGCACGCGACATGTGGCAGGTGATCGACCAGGTCAACGCCAATTACCTGGGAGGCCCGCGCAATACCAGCCGCTTCCGTACCCAGGCCCGCGCCGGTGCGGTGATCATTCGCTGGATCGCCAATACGCGACAACGCCTGGAAGGCCGCTATGGCGAAGTCATTTCGATCAGCGCACTCACCAACCCGCAGCTACGCGGCAGCGACCAACCCACCGTCGATCCCACCGATTGGGATCTGCTGCAGGCGTGCGAACAATGGCTTGCGGTGGGCGGCGTACAGGACAACAGCGTCGAGCAGTACGCACAACCAGCCGAATCGCCGGTGATTACCAGCCGTCCGATCGAGATGCCGCAGGCCGCGCGCGATCTGCTCAACCAGGCGGGCATCAGCCTGCCCGGTCTGTAAGGAGCACGCGCATGCGCACTCATGACGATCGCCCGCAGGCGGTCAAACATCTGGTCCGTCAATCGCTGCGTTCGGCGGCCAAGGCGCTGGGCACCCGCGACCCGTTGCCCTACGTCGATGGCTTGATCGACCGCACCTTCTACCTGCCCGACGACGATGTGTCGTACGCACGCAACTCGCTCACACCCGGTGCGGTGCCCTACGAACCCTCGTTTTCCGAATCCGAACCCAACCTGCTGCGCTTCACCATCGAACCGTTGGGCCCGGAGGCCTCACCGGTCGCACGACGCGATGAAGCCACCCGCGAGGCACGCAGGTTGATCGCGCCGATCTTCGGCCAGGATGCCTTGCGCTGGTTCGACAGGCGCAGCGAAGCATGGCGCGGCTTCGGCGGCTTGAGCTGGATGAACTACGGCGCCTGGTTCGGTAGCGCGTTCGATCAGGATGGGCTCTACGCCACCAAGATCTACTACGAGCTGCTGCCCAATCAGATCGATGCCTTGGCGCCCGCGTTGTCGCGCTTGACCAAGCTGGCCTGCGACGAACTTCCCGGACTGGTGCCGATCTTCACCTCGATCGGCTGCAAGCGCGATACCGGTAGTCAGCGGGTGACGTTCTTACATCGCGGCGCATTGGCGGTGAATGGACTGGGCCCGTTGATGAACCGGCTTGGCATCGGCCATCAATTGCCGGGGTTGATGCGCGTGGTTGGCGTCGCCCTGGGCGGGCGGTTCGAACTGCCGGCCGGTGGTGTGCTGATCGGCCTGCGCGATGCGCCCGATGGTGCGGAGTTGAAACTGGAAGTCCTGCTCGCTGCCATTCCGGACCTGCCGGCGCGCTTTCTGGATCTGCTCAAACTCGGCCTGGCCGAGCGCCCCCGGCAACTGGCTGCGCTGGCGCGCTGGCTGGATGCCTTCGGCATGGACGATGCCGAGCAACAAGGGCATTTCTCCGTGCTCAGTATCCGGGTGACGCCGAATTCGCCGGCACGCATCAGCCTGTACGTACGACCGATCGAGTTCGAAATGCGCGAAGCCATCGAAGACGCGCGCGCCCTGCAGTGAGTCGCATCACCTATCGCCTTTCCATCGCCCCCCTGTCGTGCAGGAGTTGCCATGAGTGCTATTTTTCCCGCAGCCGGATCCAGCGCGCGCACGGCCACACCGCCTGGCAACCGCGAAACACACGACGCCGCACGCCTGGCCGTACGTCAGTTGCTGGAACGCAGCGACGCGTTTCATGAGCTGCCTGCCGACAAGCGCGCAGTGTTGGCGAAGGGGCTGGTGCAGATCGGCGCCTATCTCGCCGAACCTGATGGCGTGCGCCTGAAACAGCAGAGCGCGCCCGTGCGCGCGATGGCTGGCGAAGATTCCACGCCCTTGAAACAGGAAGAACAGCCAGAGTTCGGACAGGCCCTGAAGACCGGCGTACAGCAGGCCGGCGCATTGATGGCAGCGGTCAATTTCCCCACCTTCGTCTCGGGGCTGATCAATGGCGTGTTCCACTCCATCGTCACCTCGTCGATCGAGCAGATGGAGGCGTATGCCAAGTTGGTCGCCGACGTGTCCAAAAGCCTGAATCAATTTCGCGACGACAACACCACCCAGAATCAGGGCCGCGATCATCTGGTGGAACAGTTTCCGGACATCTTTCAGCTGCAGATGGGAGACGATGCATTCGGCGATTTCGGTGGCAGCAGCGACACCGGTGCGCCACCGCAACCGCGCGTGGTGATGCGCCAGGATGTCGACGAACGCGCCGCCATCGCACGCGTCAATCAATCGCTGCCGCTGGACAAACCGGTCACTACGCTCAACGACGATCTGGTCGAAGCGGTATTGGTGCCCGCTGCACGTACCCAGATCGCTACCGGCCGCCAGCAGTTGCTGGCCACGCTGGTGATGCTGGGCATCAACCGCATCGTGGTCACCGACGGGCGCATCTCGGCCAAGGTGCTGTACGACTTCCAGGCGCGCGACGACAGCCGCTATCGCTACAGTGCCAGCAAGATGGATCATCAGAAGGATATGTTCGGCAACGTGCAGAAAACGCGCGGTTACGAAGGCGATTACGACTACAAGAGCGATGGCGGCACCTCTAGCCAGAGTGCCGACGGCTCCAGCGACAAGCGCGATGGCAGCTACTACGCCAAGGGCAGCTACAAGTACAACGAACAACCAATCATCAAGATGATGAGCACCTCGCAATTGCAGAGCGATTCTTCGCTGCAAGCCAAGGCAAGCCTGGCAGGACAAGTCGAGGTGAACTTCAAGAGCGATTACCTGCCGCTGGAAAAACTGGCCAATCCCGAGTCGATTGCGGCGATCCAGATGAATGCGCAACCGGGCATGGTGAAATCGTTGGCCACCAACCGCCCTGGCAGTAACACCGCTGCTGCGCCCTCCGCTCCACCTGCGGCATGACCTGGGATCACCACTGCCATGCATGCACTTGCCACAGACAGTTTCAGTGCAACCTCCGGTCATCCCGCCTGGCTCGACGACGACACTCTGGCGGCCGTGCGGCCGCAGGTGCGACGCCTGCTGGAATCCTCGCCTGGCTTCCGCCAGTTGCCAGTGGCCGAGCAGCAGGAAATGGCACGCAATATGGTGCGCGTTGCGTCCTACATGTCCAACCCCGACGGACTGGCAAAACAGGAGCTCTCCACCGATGGGGGCATCCTTGCGCGCGACACGCCGCCAAGCGCGCGCGCACTCGCCGACCCCGTCGGCCAGGCCAAAAACAAGGCATCCGACAAGATCGGCACGTTTGCCGGTAGCGACTTCACTGCCGCCTCGGTGGAACAAGGCGGCGACAACTTCAAGAAGTACATCGGCTCGGTGGATTTTCCTGCCTTCGTCGGCGGGTTGATCCAGAACGTGTTCCAGGCCATCGTCGATGCCTCCATCCAGCAGATGAATGCCTACGGCGAATTGCTCAAATCGGTGGCGCAGACGGTGGATCAATTCGCTACCGACAACATCAGCATGAACAATGCGCGCGACTGGCTGGTGGAACGCTTTCCGGAGGCGCTGACCATCGAGACCGATGGCGATACCGGCCCGCGCGTGGGCGTGCGCGACGAAGATCAGGCAGGCGCGGTGCTGACGCAGATGAAGGACGACATGCAGCTGGCCCAACCCATCACCGACCTGTCCGACCCGGAGCAGGAAACACGCTTGGTGCAAGGCGCGCGGTTGCAGATGGCACGCAGCCGCCAACAGCTGCTCTCGTCGATGGTGATCCTGGGCATCAACCGCATCGTGGTGACCGATGGCGCGATCAATGCCAAGGTGGTGTTCGACTTCCGTGCCTCCGACTCTGCGCAGCGCACCGCGGGCGCTTCGTTATACGACACGCAATCCAGCTACAACCGCCGCAAATCCGGCGCCGGCATCAACCTGGGCTGGGGGGCTGCCGGTACCGTCAACACCAATGTGCAGCGGCACATGACCACGGTGCAATCCTCGGTCAACGAAGAGTCGTCCTCGGATCAGGAGATGAAGGCAAAACTGACCGGCGAGGTGCGGGTGAACTTCAAATCCGATTACTTCCCGATGGAAAAACTGGCCTCGCCCGGCATGATCGCCAGCATCCAGGGCAATGCCACGCCGTTCAACCCGAATCCGCCGCCGGCCGCTGGTCGTCCTGCCGCCGCACCGGCCGTCTGAGGAATCGCCGCATGCGCCCGCCCTCTGCACCCCGCATCGCTGCAGCCTGGCCGCATCCCTACGCGACCTTGCTGCAGGCGCTGGCCTTGGCACAGGCAAACGTGGCGGTGCACGACGCGGCGCTGGCCCGCACGTTGGCCGAACTGGGCGAGATCGACCTGCCGCCCGGCGCACCGGATGCGCAGGATCGGCCGCGCCTGCTGGCAGTTGCACCATTGTATTTTGCCGCTGCGCTGGAACAGGCTGGCGTTTTGCCGGCTGCCGAGCAAATCGCCGCGCTGTTTGCCAGCGGCGCGATCACCCAGCCGCTCGGGCCTGGCACGCAATCGCTGGCCACGTTCTGGCGCAGCCGCCGCGAACGACTCAGCGCAGCCGAGCGCAATGCGATCTTCCAGCGCGTTTTCGAACAACCGCATTTCGATCGTCTGATGCAGGCGTTATGCACTGCGATTGTCGCCGAAGCAGATGGCCGCGACATGCGCGAAGACGTCGCCCTGGCCGCCACCGCGCAGACGATGGGCGAGTTTCTGTCGCAGCGTGCCGATGCGATGGCAGCGATGGCCGCGCGCGAGATCGTGGACAATCTCAACGCTGCGTTGGGCATGCTGCGCGACCGCCAACTGCAACTGGCCTTCGGCGTGCAGTCGCTATGGATGTTGATCGGCGTTGCCAATCCCGGCACTGCGCACTCACAGGCCTTCGCCGAGCAGGGGCGCAACGGTCAGCAAGTGCTGGCATGGCTGGCCGCACAAGACCTGGCCATGCCGCTCGGTCTGGAGGCCGCACGCGCCGAAGATGGCGCAGTGATGGCGGCTGCGCAGCGCTGGTTGCTGTCGCTTCCGCAGCCGGCGGCCTAGGCCTGGAGGCCCCGTCATGCCTGCCGCCCGCATCCTGCCGCCGATCTCGCTCACCGCATCGAGCATGCCGCCAGGGCATGCGCCACAGCCCTGGGTTCGCGCCGCCGTGCGCGAGGTGCTCGAACGCGCGCCTCACTACCAGGCACTGACACCGCACGACCGTCAGGCGCTGGCACGCTCCATGGTGACAGTGTCGGCGTTGGCAGCCGATCTGCTTGCCGAGGAACATGCCGCAGATCAACAGATCGCTCGGACTGCGCCGGCGGTATTGGCGCGCGCGCAAGAGCAGCAACCCGCATTCGGCGACGCTGCGCAGCGGATTGCCGACACCACGCGCGGTGTGCTCAACGCGGTGTCGTTTCCACGCTTTGTCACCGATCTGATCAACGGCGTGTTTCGCGCGATGCTCGACTCCAACGCCCAGCAAATGCAGCAATACGTCGAACTGCTGGGCGCCGTTTCGGCCTCGGCCAGCGGTTTCGAGCGCACCCAATTCGGTCTTGCGCAGGTTCGCCAGTGGGTGGCAGAGCATTTTCCCGAAGCGATCGAATACGACGCACCGGATCCAGCCGATATGCCCGACCCGGACGAACAGGACCAACAGCGGCTCCGCCTGCGTTCCGGCGCCAGCATGCCGGTGGCCGACGACATCCGCGCAACGCTGGGTCTGGCCGACGACGAATCGGTGGACGCCTCCAACCCGGAGCAGCTGGTTCCACTGGCACGCCGTTACCTGGCCCGCCAGCGCCAACAGATGCTGGCCACGATGGTGGCGATGGGCATGCAGCGCATCGTGGTGGACAGCGGCCGCATCAATGCCGCAATGCGCTTTCATATCGATACGCGCAGTGCCGCCAATGAAGACCGCGGCAGCCAGTTCAGCATGCAGAACCGCGTCAAGGCCTCGGGGAAATTCGGGATGGGGGCGTGGGGCGCGAGTGCGGAGATCGAGAACAACATCGGCTATGTCTCCACCCAGCGCTCGCAGCGCACCGAAGAAATGAATACCGATCTGGATCTGAGCTCTTCGGTGGAACTGAACTTCCACAGCGATTATCTGCCGCTCAACCAGATGGCCGCGCAAGCCCAGGCGGATCGCATTCGCAGCGCCACCTTGAATCCCTCTGCGGACATCCCCGACCCCAGTGCGGCGCGTACTGCGCGCATGCAGGCGCAACTCACCGGCGAGCGCGAACGGCGCAGCGGCATGGACGCCGCGATCGCCGGCAGCACCACGCCACGCCCGGCAAACCCGTCGCCGACCAATGCCACACCCGCGCCTGCGGCGGCGCGCCCGCCACCTACCGCACCGACAGCACCGTCTGCGGCCGCCGCACGCAGCCCTGCCGCGGCTGCGCCTAGTGCTGCAGCAGCTACGGCAGGCGGCAGTCGTGCACCCACCGGAGCAAGCGCAACGAGCGGCATGCCGGCCGGTCGCCAGTCGCCCACACCCGCGTCCAGCACAACCACGCCTCCCGCAGCGGCGGCGCGCCCGACTCCAGCAGCAGCGGCACCCAGCGCCTGATCCAGCGCCATGCCGATGAAGCTACGCCACGTTTGATCCGGTTCAACGCCATCGCATCAACAGCAGCGCCCCGCAAAAGCGCCGCACCACCGCACCCTTGCGCGAAGGCAGGTCATCGTCACCGCCACCGCTGAATCTGAGGATGTCGGTCAGCTAGGAACTGTGAGAGTCGTTGCAACTGCTCGACGCCCTGGCCATCGGCACGATTCCCACCAGCCCACGTAGCCGCATCGCGTCCAGCACGCCACGCAGGATGGTCAGGTTATGGCCGTGCGCGGCACCTTCGTGCAGCAGCACGATCGCGCCGGGGCGCAGGTCGCGCACGATCCGCGCAACAGTGGCGTCCGGTTCGCAGCGCACGCCGTCGAAGCCGCGCGCGCTCCAGGCCACGCGGGTCAGCCCGTGCGCACGCAGCGGCGAGGCGACGAAGGGGTTGGTCATGCCGACCACCGAGCGGTACAGCCGCGGCGCCTGCCCGGTGATACTGGCCAGGGTGCGCTGCGCCAAACCGATTTCCTGCGCCATACGGCGCGGCCCCAACGCCCAGAACCAGGCCTGCGGATGGGTATGGCTGTGGTTGCCGATGCCGTGCCCGCGGCGCACGATCTCGCGCACCAGCTCCGGCCGCCGCTCGGCACGCGCGCCGACCACAAAGAAGGTGGCCTTGGCATCGTAGGCATCGAGCAATTCGAGAATGGCCGGGGTGTCGTCGGACGGGCCATCGTCGATGGTCAGCCAGACCTGCGGCGCGTGACCGGGCAGCCGCGCCACCACCGGCGAGTACAAGCGTGCGCGCGGCAGGAAGACCGGCACCACGAATACCGCATGCGACAGCAGCAGCGCAGGCAGGCCCCAGGCCCAGCCCAGATGCCACCACAGCACCGCCACCGCCACCTGCGAGAGGGCGAACAAGCCCACCCAGCGGTAGGGGTGGGAGGGGATGCGATACAGCGTTTCCGGCGTGGTCATGCCGCATGATGCCACGCGGCGTAGAATGCCCAGTCTCCACGCTCTCACCGAAGTGCTGCCATGTCCCTCGACCCCGCCCTGCGTTCCCGTATCGATACGCTGCTGCAATCCAGCCGCGTGGTGCTCTTCATGAAAGGCCAGCCCAGCATGCCGCAGTGCGGTTTTTCGGCCAAGGCAATCGGCGTGCTGGACGGACTGGGCATCGACTATGCCCACGTCAACGTGCTGGCCGACCAGGAGATCCGCGAGGGCATCAAGGCGTACGGCGACTGGCCCACCATTCCGCAGCTGTACGTGGATGGCGAGTTGATCGGCGGCAGCGACATCATTTTGCAGATGGCCGACAGCGGCGAGCTGAGCACGATGCTGGGCCTGCAGGCGCCGGATCGCAGCCCGCCGAAGATCACCATCACCCCGGCCGCGGTGGACATGCTCAAGGGCGCGCTGGCCGATGCCCCGGATGCGTCGCTGACGCTGGCCATCGATGCGAATTTCCAGCCGAACTTCCAGCTGGCGCCGACCAACCCGAACGCCATCGCGGCCGAATCCAACGGCCTGCGCGTGCAGTTCGACCTGGCCAGCGCGCGCCGCGCCGACGGCATCACCATCGACTGGGTGGACGACATCCGTGGCCGTGGCCTGGCCATCGACAATCCCAACGCGCCCAAGCCGGTGCAGGAGCTGTCGGTGCGCGATGCCGACGACCGCCTCAAGGCCGGCAGCCTGACCCTGGTGGATGTCCGTCCGGCCGACGAACGTGCACTGGCGACGGTCAATGCACCGTTCCGCACCCTGGACGCGCACGAGCGCCTGGCGATCGAGCAACTGCCCAAGGACACCCCGCTGGCGTTCCTGTGCCATCGCGGCGGGCGCAGCCTGCAGGCGGCCGAGCATTTCCGCGGCCTGGGCTTCAGCAACGTCTACAACGTCACCGGCGGCATCGACGCCTGGTCGGACGAGGTGGACAACGGCGTGGCGAAATACTGAGCGCGGCCAGACACGCCACGCACCACTGCATACCGAAACGGGCGCTCCTTGGAGCGTCCGTTTTTTCATGGATCAACACCCACAAGGACCCCGCCGCAATGCAAACCTCTCTGATAACGCTCGCCCTGGCCGCCCTGTTGCCGCTGGCCGCACAGGCCGCCGAACCCACCCGCGCTGTGCTGCTGGTACAGACCTACGACAGCCAGCCGTCCGAGGATCCGCTGGAATACATTCCGGTGTGGCTGGGCAAGACCGTGGCCAAAGATTCCACCCTGCCCAAGTCGCTGCTGAGCCAGCCGCTGCAGGCCTTCGATAACGGCGTTTCCAGCGCCAACGTGCGGCTTGCTGCACTGACCGTGGACGACAACAGCATGTGCGGCGGCACCTCGAAACTGCGCTTGAAGGGCAACCCCGCGCTGTCGCACTCGCCGCTGTTGTCGACAGTGGATCTGAATCCGGGCAAGCGTTTCGCCGGCCGCGCCGCCACCGCTGCCGAACAGACCGAGTTGCTGCGTCAGGCCGGCGACACCGCGCAGTTGCGCAAGACCGTCAAGCCGGCGGAATTGTCCAAAGCACTGGCGGCCTTCGCTGCGGACCGGGCGCAGGACACGGCGTCATTGCAGATCGTGACCGATGCACAGCAGCCGCAGCGGCGCGTGGCGGTGCTCACCTCCAACCACCCGACCAAGACCGGCAACCCGGACAACCCGACCGGCGTGCTCGTCGTGCTGGCGATCTTTGAACACGACGGCAACCGCTGGCAGTTTCGCCGCGGCAGCGCGGCCAGTGGCTGCGACGATTGCGAGGACCTGCCACTGCGCACGCACCTGCTGCAGTTCGGCGATATCGACGGCAATGGCACGCTCGACTTCGTACTGTCGGAAAGCGGCTACGAAAGCTACGGCTTCTATCTGCTGCTCGGCGAAGGCACCGGCTGGCGCTCGGAAGGATTGCCGGGCGGCTGCTGATCCGGTTGCCGCCCCCTGTGCGATGCCGGTTGCGGCATCGCGCAGGGGGTGCAGATTCGGTCTCAACGTACTTGGCGTGGACAGGCCACGCCGGTTCTCAACCGGCAAACCCACCGTCATCTAGAAACTGCTGCTCTTCGGCGGTGGTCTCGCGCCCCAGCACCGTATTGCGGTGCGGAAAGCGGCCAAAGCGCTGGATGATCTGCTGATGCTCCGCCGCCCAGCGCGTGGCTTCCGCATCGTCCAATGCAGCGGTCAGCTGCATGGCGCGCGCCTGCTCCTGCAGATCCTCTGCGTGCCCGAACGGCAGATAGAAAAACAGCCGTAATTGCGCCGAGACCTGTTGATCGAATCCCTGCTCGAGCGCCTGCTTGGCGTAACGCAATGCCAGCCCGTCGGTAGCGTAGGCGTGCGCACTGCCCCGGAACGCATTGCGCGGGAATTGATCCAGCAGAATCAACAGCGCCAGTGCGTCTTCGGCACGCGCCATCCAGTCCGCGTAGTCGCCGCGGGCGGCGGCAAAATGCTGCTCGCTGAAGTGCTGGCGAAAGTTGGCATCGAACGCATCGTTATGCGTGAACCAGCGCGCGGAGCCGGCCAGTTCCCAGAAGGCCAGCACCACATCGGCCTGTTTGTTGCGCTCTGTTTTGGCAATCATCGACGTTCCCCCTGACGAATACGGCACAGCATGCACGTGCGCATGTGATGAGGCCACCGCTCCCCGACCTCCAGCACTTGGCAAGTACGGCGCTGGCGGCTAGGTTTGCGGCCTACGCTTTCGTTTCACCGGGGAAATCCATGCGTTCCATTCTGTTCGCCGCCCTTGGCGCGGCGCTGCTGTGCGGGCCTGCGTCTGCGGCATCGCGGTTTGTGCAAGACCCCTACCCCAGCACCTACCACGCGCTCGCGTCCGGTCCGGTGCTGATCCAGCACGCCACGGTACTGACCGGCACCGGGCAGCGGCTGGACGATGCCGACGTGCTGCTGCGCGACGGCAAGGTGGCCGCAGTAGGCCGCGCACTCGAAGCGCCCGCCGACGCGCGCCGCATCGATGGCACCGGCAAATGGGTCACCCCCGGCATCATCGACGTGCACTCGCATCTGGGCGTGTATCCCAGCCCCGGCGTCAGCGCGCATAGCGATGGCAACGAGATGACCGCACCGGTCACCCCGAACGTCTGGGCCGAGCACTCGATCTGGCCGCAGGACCCGGGCTTCGGCACCGCGCTGGCCGGCGGCATCACCTCGCTGCAGATCCTGCCGGGCTCGGCCAATCTGATCGGCGGGCGCGGCGTCACGCTCAAGAACGTGGCTTCCACCACCTACCAGGGCATGAAGTTTCCCGGTGCGCCGTGGGGCCTGAAGATGGCCTGCGGCGAAAACCCCAAGCGCGTCTACGGCGAAAAGGGCGGCCCCGCCACGCGCATGGGCAATGTGGCCGGCTACCGCGCCGCGTTCATTGACGCGGCCGAGTATCTGCAGAAGAACGCGCCTGAAAAGACCACCAAGAAGCGCCACTGGTGGAGCAGCGGCGGCGACAACGACAGCAGCGGCGATGCCGGCGGCAAGCGCGACCTCAAACTCGACACGCTGGCCGGCGCCATCAACGGCGATATCCGCGTGCACATCCATTGCTACCGCGCCGACGAAATGGCGACCATGCTCGACCTGTCCAAGGAATTCGGCTTCCACATCGCCGCCTTCCATCACGGCGTGGAGGCCTACAAGCTGGCCGACCGGCTGGCGCAGGAAAACGTCTGCGGCGCGCTGTGGGCCGATTGGTGGGGCTTCAAGATGGAGGCCTTCGACGGCATCCAGGAAAACATCGCCATGGTCGACCGCCCGGCCAATAGCTGCGCCATCGTGCATTCGGATTCGGAAGAAGGCATCCAGCGCTTGAACCAGGAGGCCGCCAAGGTGATCGCCAACGCACGCCGCAGCGGCACCGAGATTGCGCCCGAACGCGCCATCCGCTGGCTCACCAGCAACGCCGCCAAGGCGCTCGGCATCGAGCAACAGACCGGCGCGCTGGAGCCGGGCAAGATGGGCGATGTGGTGGTGTGGAACGGCAATCCCTTCAGCTCCTATGCGTTGGCCGAACAGGTGTATATCGACGGCGCGCAGGTCTACGACCGGCATAACCGCGCCCTGCAGCCGGTGTCGGACTTCATGCTGGGCCAGGAGGTGGCACGATGAGCCGCGCCCGGTTCGCCCGCCCGCGTCTGCGCGCGTTGAGCGCGCTGGTCATGGCCGCGCTGGCACTGCCTGCCGTCGCACAGCAGGTGCTAATCCGCGATGCCACCGTGCACACCGCCACCGCGCAGGGCACGCTGCAACACACCGACGTGCTGGTGCAAAACGGCGTGATCCGCGCGATCGGCAGCAACCTCGCCGCGCCTGCCGATGGCCGCGTGGTCGATGCCAAGGGACGTCCGCTGACACCGGCCTTGTTCGGCGGCATCACCGAGATCGGTATCGAAGAAGTGTCCGGCGAAGACAGCACCGTGGACAGCGGCCTCAAGCTGGCCGAGCAACCGATGCGCCCCGAGTTCGACGTCACCCTGGCCTACAACCCCGACTCGGTGCTGGTGCCGGTGGCGCGTGTGGAAGGCATCGGCTTCACCGCGCTCGGCGCCACCACCAGCGGCGCCTTCATCGCCGGCCAGGGCGGCATCGTGCGGCTGGACGGCAGCCCGGACCCGGTCGGCCCGCATGCGTTGTTCATCCGTATTGGCGCGGCAGCATCCGATCTCACCGGCAGCTCGCGTGCAGCGCAATGGATGCTGCTCGATCAGCTGGTGGCCGAAGCGCGCGGCCGCGTGCCGGCGGATTCGCCACATGCCTTGCTGACCCCGATGGGCCGCAGCGTGCTGGCCAAGTATCTGGCCGGGCAAGGCCGCATCGTGGTGCAAGTGGAACGCGCCGCCGACATCCGTCAGTTGTTGCGCTGGGCGCAGCGCGAGAAGGTCCGCATCGCCATCGCCGGTGGTGCCGAAGCGTGGAAGCTGGCGCCGCAACTGGCGCAGGCCAAGGTGCCGGTATTGGTGAACGCCTTGGCGGATCTGCCATCGACCTTCGATCAGATCGGCGCCACGCTGGAAAACGCCGCGCGTCTGCGCGCCGCCGGTGTGGAGGTCAGCTTCACCCAGAGCGGCGATGCCTCGCACAACGCGCGCAAGCTGCGTCAGCTGGCCGGCAATGCGGTGGCCAATGGCTTGCCGTGGGAATCCGGCCTGGCCGGGCTGACCCGCGTGCCTGCGGAGATCTTCGGCGTGGCCGATCGTATCGGCAGTATCGCAGTGGGCAAGCAGGCCGATCTGGTGCTGTGGGACGGCGACCCGCTGGATGTGGCGCATTACGCCGAGCAGGTGTGGCTGGGTGGGCGCGAGATGCCGATGCGCTCGCGTCAGACCGAACTGCGCGACCGCTACATGCAGCAGGCTGGACCGCTACCGCGTGCGTATTTGAAATAAGACCAGCGAACACAACAGCTGGGCGGCCGCCAGGTGCGCGCGGCCGGTGCTCGGAATCGACATGGACGCCTCGTACACTGCGATTCTTCTGCGCCGGCCACGCTCAACTGGGGATCGCTTGCTGCACATTTCACCGCCCCACGTGCGTGCCGCCTGTGTGGATGCGTGTCGTGTATCGCAATGGTTTCGCCAGCGCAGGCCCGCGCATGCGTCGGCCCGCGCATCCACCCTCGCCGGCAGCGTGCCGGCACCATTTGCAAGGACTGCCGATGCGCCTGCCGCGCCGCCTGATGCCATCCATCATCGCTGCCTCCCTGGGCTTGATGCCGCTCTCGGGCATGGCGCAATCGGGATGGATCAACGCGCAGGGCGAATCGGTTGCAGAATCGCCCAGCCGCAAGACCGTGCAGGACATGGGCGCCAGCCTGCTACTGACCCCGGATGCGGACTGGCAGCAGAAGTGGAACACGCCCAGCGACACCGCTCCGCACTTCAACGAGGTCGACCACGTCGCCACCGGCGACACGCTGTTCGTGCTGATCTTCCTGTCCAACCCGGGGCTGGATGCGCAACGGCGCGCCGATGTGGTGTGCAGCATCCGCGTCATCGACCCCACCGGGCATGCCGAGCAGAACACCGTCGATGCGCCGTGTCTGCAGACGCAGATCGAGGGCGATCCGCGGCATGTCTATCTGGCGCAGGTCAGCCTGGGCGTGCGCGCGGAGGCCAGCGACCCGCCCGGCCGCTGGCAGGTGCAGGTCACCGTCAACGACCGCCAACGCGGCATCCGCATTCCGCTCGTCAGTTCCTTCACCATGGGCCGTCAGCGGCCGGCCGCAAAAACGCCATGAGCGACCTGTCATTCCGTGCACGTGCGGGCTACGTGTTGGTGGGCGTGGCGCTGTTCCTGATCGAAGTGGCGATCGCTGCCGGATGGATCGGCGGTGAGTGGGTGCGCGGCAGCCTGGGCGATGTACTCGCCGTGGCGCTGGTCTACTGCGGGCTGCGTGGCGTGTTTGGCTGCCCGCCCGGATGGGCCTGCCTCCTGGCCGTGGGCATCGGTTGCGCGATCGAAGGATTGCAGGCCATCCATCTGGCCGACCGGCTCGGCCTGCGCCCAGGCAGTGCGGCCTACATCGCGCTCGGCAACACCGCAACGCTGCACGACGTGCTGATGTATGCCATCGGCGGCGTGATGTCCTTTGGTTGCGATGCGCTGTTGCGACCTCGACGACGCGCAATGCCTGCAGCGCCCCTCATTGATTGATGCTGGTTGATTGATGCTGGTTGATTGATCCCGTTCGCCCTGGACTGCCATGCCTACCCCTCTGGTTTCGACCATCACCCGTTGCGCCGCCCTTGCCACCGTACTTGCGCTGAGCGCTTGTGGGCGCGATACCGCGCCTGCAGCGCCTTCGAGTGCCGGGGCGATCGCTGCTGCCGCCACGACGCCTGCCCGCACAGCACTGACGCTGCACTGCGAAGATCTGGACGATGCAGCGCAGGAAACCGCCGCCATTGCCGCAGACGCCGGCGATCGCGTGCGGCGCGTGGGGGCGCATCGGTTGGAAGTGAAAACCGATGCGGGCACGCAGATGTTCGACGACAGCCCACCCTACGATGAGCCGCTGGATGGCGCCGAGTACCGCTATTGCGATCGCCGCGATGCCTATGTGTTGCTGCATCACCGTGATGGCGACAGCTTTGCCGGCGTGTTGATCGACACCCGCAGCGGCAAGCAGCTCCCCGGCGGTACCCAGGTGGTGATTTCGCCGGACCGCAGCCGCTATCTGGCCGTTGTACAAGTCGACGGCATGGACGGCGAGCAGTGGCGCGTCCTGGATTTCAACAAGCGCACGCTGATCTCCACCACCAGCATGCTGCTCAGCCAGGATGCCACCACCGGTATCGCCGAACTGAGCGCACCGCAGTGGTTCGGCACGCAACTGCAGGCCACCGCAACCTGTCTGAGCGACGACACCCAGCACTGGCAGGTCCGTCTGGCCAACGCGCAAGGTGCATGGGATTGGCAGCCGCGCCGTGCTTGCGATGCCGCCGACCCCTCCCAGTGACATGATGTTTGAAGGCGGCGGCTTGCGCTCGATCCAGCGCGTGGTATTGCGCCAGGCACCGGCCAATCTGCAGCGCGGGATCGAGGCGGTGGGCGGACGCCTGATCCTCACCGCCAACGCGCTGTTGTTCCAGCCGCACGCGCTCAATGTGCAAACGCGTTCGCTCACCGTTCCGCTGAGCCAGATCGTGTCGCTGCAACCGCGCTGGACACGGCTGTTCGGGCTGCTGCCAGTGGCACCGACGTCGCTGGCCGTGCAGGTGGACAACGGCGACGAGCACCGGTTTGTGATCGGCAAACGCGACCAATGGATTGACGCCATCGCCAACGCACGTGACGCGCTGAGCCAAGCCGAGCAGCCCTGAAACAGCTACGACCAAACGCAGCCATCGCGGTCATGCAGCAACGCGCCGTCTCCAGGTCGCAGTACAAGCGTGACCCGCACTTAGATTCATTGCTGAAGTTTGAACCGGGCGCACGCTCTGCATCTTCGGCGGTCGCAGCCAAGGTCCAGCCCGCCTAGCATCGCGCATCGGCATCACGGCCACGTCCTCCCCTCAACTAAACGCGGCTAACACCTCGTAGCGAGCAGTCGTCAGGTGCGTCTCAGAACTGGAGCGTACGAGTGGTACATGCCGCTCCGAGCGCCGGCCGCACCTGCCTGGCGATTGCACCGTAGGTTGATTAGCTGCTCTAAGGAACTGAACATGCGCCACTCCATCCTGCGCACGCTGGCATGCGCGCTGTGTCTGTACGGGGGCGTCAGCGCGCCTGCCATGGCCGCCTTCGGATTCACCCGCAGCGGCGACCGCGTGGTGGTGGACACCGGCGCCGAGCTGGTGTTTTCGGTCAACGCCAACAACGGCGACATCGTGTCGATGCGCTACCGCGACAACGAGCTGCAGACCACCGAATCGAAGGGCTCGCATATCGCCTCGGGACTGGGCAGTGCCAACGTGGAGGCACGCGTCGTGGGCGGGGCGATCGTGGTGTCGGCCAAGGCCGGCGATCTGACCCATTACTACATCGCACGCAAGGGCCGTAATGCGATCTATATGGCCACCTATGCGCCGACGTTGCTGCCAGTGGGCGAGCTGCGCTTCATCGCGCGCTTGAACGTCGCCAAGCTGCCCACCGCGCAGCAGGAACCCGACTCCAATGTCGGCACCGTGATCGAAGGCGAAGACGTGTTTTTGCTGCCGGACGGACGCACCAGCTCCAAGTTCTATTCGGCGCGCCGCATGATCGACGACCAGGTACATGGCGTCAGCGGCTCGGGCGTTGCGGTGTTCATGCTGATGGGCAATCGCGAGCGCAGTGCTGGTGGTCCGTTCTTCAAGGACATCGCCACGCAGAAAACCCGCGTAACGCATGAGCTCTACAACTACATGTATTCCGACCATACCCAGACCGAAGCATTTCGCGGCGGCCTGCAGGGTGTGTACGGCCTGTTGTTTACCGATGGCGGCGCACCGAGCAGTGCGCAGCTGAGCACCGACTTTGTCGATGCCACACTGGGATTGAGCGGCTATCTGGCCGGCAGCGGGCGTGGTGCGGTGGGCGGGCGGGTCAGCGGCGTGCTGTCCGGCCAGCCGGCCGTGATCGGCCTGCGCAACGAGCAGGCGCAATACTGGGCCACTGCAAACGGCGGCGGCGATTACCAGATTGCCGGCGTGCGGCCGGGCCGCTATCGCATGACGCTGTATCAAGGCGAACTGGAAGTGGCGCAACGCGATGTCGAAGTATTCGCCAATGCCACCGCGCAGGCGGCCTTGCAGGCGGTGGCGTTACCGGGCACGGTGAAATGGCAGATCGGCGTGCTCGATGGCACGCCGGCCGGATTTCGCCATGCCGAGTTGTTGCCGCGTGCGCACCCTTCCGACACGCGCATGCGCTGGACACCGGTCACCTATACCGTCGGGTCGAGCAGCGTGGGAAGCTTTCCGGCCGTGCAGTGGCGCAGCATCAACACGCCCAGCCGCATCGACTTCACCTTGGCCTCCAATGAACTCCGCAACTATCGCCTGCGTATCTTCGTGCCGCTGGCGCAGGTCGGCGCGCGCCCGCAGATCGCCGTCAACGCGCGCTGGAATGGCCCGCTTCCTGCCGCACCCAACCAACCAAAGACGCGCGGCATCACCCGTGGCACCACGCGCGGCAACAACACGCTGTATGAGGTGGATATCCCCGCCTCGGCGCTGCAGGCCGGCAGCAACCGCATCGAGATCGGGCTTGCATCGGGATCGCCGGACAACGGCTTCCTCAGCCCCGCGGTGGTGTTCGACAGCATCCAATTAGTGGCGCTCTAGGAGCGGCCAACAAAACGTAGCGAGCAGTGGCCAGGTGGGTAAGGCACGCCCAGAACCGGAGTGGATGCTGAGCACATGCCGTGCCGAGCACTGGCCGCGCATGCCTGGCGCTGAGCACCGTCGTTTTTAGTTGCTCTAAGACTGGCCACAAAACGCAGCGAGCAGTCGTCAGGTGGATGTGGACGGCGCGCCCATAACCGGAGTGCACGCATGGCACCTGCCGCACCGAGCGTCGGCCGCGCCTGCCTGGCGGTGAGCATTGCAGGTTTGTTAGCGGCTCTAAATCGCTTGCGCCCTGGAAGCACCTACATGACCACCACTGCACACACGCACGTGCAGTGATGGTCATGACTCAAGCTGGCGGTGTCATCTTTTGAGGCGCCGCATCAGGTGACGCACACACATACGCCACGTCGCGCGACGCATGCATCGACTACGTCATCGCCACATCGCATCGATGGAGATTCGCAGCAGTTACTTGGCCGCAATCGAGCCGGTCAGCGAGACCGTCCCCATCCCGCCTGTCACCTCGAAACCGCCTTCCACCACCTGCAGATACAGCTCGCTGCTGTAGCGACCATCGCCACCGCGTAGCGTCTGCAACCTGGTCAAAAACGCCTTGACGTCCACATTGAGGTTGCCCTTGGCCGGAAGCGCGTTGCTGTTGCCGGCGCTGCCATGTGGGATGAAGGTGTAGACGTAGTACCCGGCGGCCGAGTTATTGCCTTCCCACAGATCGTAGGTCACGCCGCCAGAGGTGAATGCATTGGACGCGGTCAACGTGCCCAGCGGGTACGAATTGTTGGCGCCCCAGATCATCACTTCCAGCTGCGGATTGCCCTTGCTGGTGTCCTTGCGGAAAAACAGATCGTAGGCAAAGTCGCCGGTCTGCCCGCTGCCCTTGGTGGTGAAGGCCAGCGTGCCGCTCAGGCTGCCGACCTTCGAGACCTGATGCGGGAAATAGCTGTCGGTGGCCGGGTTCATCGTGTAATGCCAACCGCGGCAGATGGCCGGATAACCGTACAACTGCCCACTGGGCAAGTTGTAGGAGACCGTCAGGCTGGGCGTGCTGCCAGACCCGAATGTCGCCTTGATGTTGTTGTTGCTGTCGTTGAAATTATTGTTGTAAGCGTATTGCGTGCCGTAAACCTTGGTCTCGCCGGTCGCCGCGCTGGCGCTGGAGGCAACCAGCACCAAGGCCAGCGTGGTGGCGTGCAGCAGTAAGCCGCGACGCAAGGGCAAACGGAAACGTTCGTGCACGTGCATGAGGTGAACTCCGATGATGGATAGACGGGCCACGCTCGCCAGCTGCCAACACACCAGCGGGTGGGCGATGACCGTGGATGCATCCGGCGCAACGACGCCTTCGCGCCGTACCGGATGCCCGCGCACTGACGGGGCGCGGACATGGACATCCCTGCAGACCGATCACCGTGGCCTCATCCGATGCGCGGCACATGCGTTGCATGCGCCGCACAGACGACCACGTCATTGTTGCGATGCGACTGAACCCAGTAGCAGTGCAGGTAGCGGCGCGCGGGCGGCGGTGCATACCGTCAACGACACACCGCTGCATGGACCGACCGCGTCGCTGACGGTCCATGCGCCGCTCATCAGGGGCTGTTACTTGGCATCCATCGTGGCGCTGACCTTGGCCCAACCATTGCCGCGCACCACTTCAAAGCCGGCTTCGGCCGCATGCAGATACATGCTGTTGTTGTAGCGGCCATCCTTGGAGCGGTTGTTCTGCAGCCAGGTCAAGAACGGCTTGGCATCGATGTTGAGATTGCCGCTGGTCTTGAGCGTCGGCTGGCCGGCGGTGCCGGTCGGGATGAAGGTGTAGACGTAGTAGCCGGCACCGGAGTTGAAACCCTCCCACAGATCGAACGTGCGCCCGCCTGCAGTGATCACCTTGGTGGCGGTCACCGTGCCGATCGGCCAGGAGTTATGGTCGCCCCAGATCATCACTTCCAGCTGCGGGTTGCCCTTGGCGGTATCCCAGCGGAAGAAGATGTCGTAGGCAAAATCGCCTGCCAGATTGGTGCCGCCGGCGCTGTAGTTGAACTTGAACGGAAACGAGTTGATCGAGGAAATCTGCTTGGGAAACAGCTTGTCGCTGGTCGGATTCCAGTCGTAGTGCCAGCCGCGCACGATCGCCGGATATCCATACAGGTTGTAGTCGGCGAAGTTGAAGGTGACGGTGAGCTCCGGCGTGCTACCGGTGCCGAAGGTGCCCTGGATGATGTTGTTGGGATCGTTGAAATTATTGACCCACGCATAGTGATTGCCAAAGATCTTGTACGGCCCGGCCAGTGCTGCCGGTGCCAGCGCCACCAGGCCGATCGCCAGCGCGGCCTTCCACCAGCGCGATGCGCGCCGCCGTGTGGTGGGCGCCTGCGCACCGGTTTGTGTGAGGGTGTTGGATGGGGTGGTGTGCATGTGGACTCTCCATGGTGTTCAGCGCGGCGGCGCCAGTGCGGCGCTCCCGGGACCCGCCCTGCAGCGGTTGCGGCCGACCCTAGCAGCGGCACTGCGGCAGGAGCTATAGCGATTCCGGCAGGACAGCCGTGCCAAGCGCGATAGCGGGCGCTACCTTGCACGCCGAGCGTGCCCTGGTCCTCAGTTCGCTCCCAACTTCCTGTCGGTACGGCATGTACCGCTCAGGTACGTGGCCTGGCACCGCACGCAAATGGTGCAGAGCCACATGCCCGTGTCGTCGTGTGGACGCCGGTGGCCGGAGGCTGCACTGGTCGGACGCTGCCGTCTCGTTGTTCCTGCGTGCGAGGCGCTGTCGCTGCCAATCCACCTGGACCGACCATGCCGTGTCCATCTGCATAGTCACCACACGCCCGACGCGCAGATAACGCGGGCATCGTGAAGAATCGCCCTTCGATAGACAGATTTTGGTGCCGCTGGCCGCCTCCCGGCATGGCCGGCCCGACTGCTGGACTACGCGCGGCGACCGTTTTGCGATAGCGTTCGCAGTTGGAAACGACGCAACAGCCGGAGGGGGCGACGATGCGCATCGGAATCGTGGTGGACAGTGCGTGCGATTTGCCGCAGGACTTCATCCAACGCAACAACGTGATCGTGCTGCCGATTAGCGTCCGTATCGGCGAAGCCGTGCTGGCCGATCATCGCGATGAAGAAGCCACGCTGAGCTTTTTGCAGGCGCATGTGGCCGAGCGCGGCCATGAGGCAGAGACCACACCGTTTTCGGTCAACCAGATCCGCGATCTGTTTCTGCAGCGTCTGGTCATCGATTACGACCACGTGTTCTGCCTGACCATCTCCAAGCTGCGCAGCCAGATCTACGACAACGCCATGCAGGCCAGCTTCGCGATCCTCAACGACTACAAGCCGATTCGCCAGGCCGCAGGTCACAGCTCGCCCTTCGCGTTGCGCGTGATCGATACCTTGAACCTGTTTGCCGGCCAGGGCATCACCGCGGTGGAAGCGGTACGCCTGCGCGAGCAAGGCCAGGGTGTTGCAGCGATCCGCACCCGCCTGGAGCAGTTGGCCGAGCACACCTACGGCTACATGATTCCGCGCGATCTCTATTACCTGCGCGCACGTGCACGCACCAAGGGCGATCGCAGCGTGGGGCTGATCGGTGCGGCGCTAGGCAGCGCGCTGGATATCAAACCGGTGCTGCGCGCGTATCGCGGCGTCACCGAACCGGTGGCCAAGCTCAAGGGCTTCGAGCCGTCGGCCGAGAAGCTGTTCGGCTTCACCGTGCGCAAGCTCCGCGAGGGCCTGATGACACCCACCGTGTGCGTGGGCTATGGCGGCGAGCTGGCCGAGCTGCATGCCCTGCCCGGCTATGCCCCACTGCAAGCCGCCTGCCAGAGCCATGGCGTGGAATTGTTCGAAAGCGTGATGAGCCTGACCGGCATGGTCAACGTAGGCAAGGGCGCGCTGGCGGTGGCTTTCGCCGCCGAACCGCACCGTTTTTCCGCATGAGGCAAGCGCGTCACGACGCATGGCCTTCGACGGCGTTCTCACCCGCCCTCGGCTAGTGTGCCGCCGTCATTCAACGGAGTGTGTCCATGCCTGTCAGCTACTCGATCAGCCTGCCCGACCCCAAGCTCGCCCGCGGCAGCGCGCCGTCGGTGAGCTTCACCGCCAACGGCGCCGAGGCCTTCGCCGAACAGTTGCAGGCCGCACTGCGCGACCCGGCCTGGTTCGATCGCTGGCGCCAGCTGCAGGCCGACCCGGACGAGGTGGACCCCAGCCTGGGCATCACCGATCCATCGGCCACCGTCACCGGCAAGCAGGACGATCTGCGCATCGATCTGGTCGCCACCACCAGCATCCCCGGCGATCTGTTCAAGCAGCGCATGCAGGCCCTGGCCGGCCATCACTGGGAAATGCGCGACGTGCGTTGACGGCGTACATCAGATAGGCAGGCACGCTGCGCAGCAACTGCGCTAGGTACGGTCAGAGGCATAGTGCCGCTTAAAGCCCCTCTCCCGCCGGGAGAGGGGTTGGGGTGAGGGTACGGCGCGAAGCCACTCACGCAATCACTTTCTGCACCAAGCTGCGGCCCGTACCTTCATCCACCCCTACGGGGCACCTTCACCGGATGGGAGAAGGGAACTACGCACCAAGCGTAAGCAAGTGACGACCGCAACACATGCGGCAGGGTGCACATGTATCCACGGCGAGCGCATTCCGGATAGCAGTCGCTTGCAACCGCAATAACAGCACACTCAACCACGCAATGCCGCAGCATGATGCGCAATATGCTCGCCAATAAAGCTGGCGATGAAGTAATAGCTATGGTCGTACCCGGGCTGCATCCGCACGGTCACCGGGTATGCCGCCGCCTTGGCAGCGTCTTCGAATAACCAGGTTTTCAGCTGGTTTTCCAGAAATTCGTCCGCCCCGCCCTGATCGATCAACAGCGGCAAACGCTCCTGCGCCTGTGCGATCAGCGCGGTGGCGTCATACGCCTTCCAGCTGTCGCGATCGTCGCCCAGATAGTGCCCAAATGCCTTTTCGCCCCACGGCACCTGGCTCGGCGCCACGATCGGCGAAAATGCAGAGACGCTGCGATAGCGGCCCGGATTCTTCAGCGCGATGGTCAATGCGCCATGGCCGCCCATCGAGTGGCCGCTGATCGCACGCGCACCGGTGGTGGCAAATGTCGCTTCGATCAACGCCGGCAATTCGTTCACCACATAGTCGTACATGCGGTAATGCGCTGCCCACGGCTGCTGCGTGGCATCGACATAGAAACCGGCGCCCTTGCCGATGTCGTAGCCCTCCGCGTCGGCCACATCGTCGCCACGCGGGCTGGTGTCCGGCGCCACGACGATCACGCCGTGTTCGGCCGCATAGCGCTGCGCGCCGGCTTTGCCGATGAAGTTCTGTTCGGTGCAGGTCAGGCCACTGAGCCAGTACAGCACCGGCAACGGACCCTCGGCGGCCTGCGGCGGCAGATACACCCCTACCGTCATGCTGCAATCCAAGGCCTGCGACTGATGCCGGTACACGTCCTGCCAACCGCCGAAGCAGGCGCGGTGTTCGATACGTTCCATGGAATTCCTTCGAAAGAAGACCGCGCAGCCGGCATCACCGGCTGCGCGGCGGGTGGGTCAGTGCAGCAGACCCTTCTGACGCGCCACCTGGGCCGACAACGCGTCCATCAATCCCGGCGACAGGCAATCGTACGGCTGCAAGCCCAGCTCGGTCAGCCGCGCGCGCACGCCTTCCATCTGCTCCGGCGGCGTACCGGTTTCGATGATGGACGACACGAACGCCGCAAAACCCGGCGGCGACCAGCCCGACTGCTGCGACAGTTCGGTGTGGATGAAATCCAGACCGTAGAACGCGTGATCCTTTTTCTCGATGCGGCCGATCATGTGCACACCGCAGCCAGTGCACGCATGCCGCTGGATCGTTGCACTTTCATCGACGATCTTGAGCTTCTCCGCATGTGCGGTCACCGTGATCTTGTCGCGCGGCGCCACCGCGATCACGGAAAAGGTCGCCCCTTCCGGCTTCCAGCATTTACTGCAGCCGCAAGCGTGGTTGTGCGCGGTCTGCGCCGCCACGTCCACGGTTACCTTGTCGCTGGCGCAATGGCATTGCAGGGTTCCACCTGCAAAGCCGCCGGCCGCCCCACGCGCTACTCCACTGTCCACCGACGGATGAATCGACACGGTAGTCATCATGCCCCTCCCGGGTATCGGGTACTGCGTGCGCGGAAGCGGCCGCGCGCCGATCCTGGCCGTACGGTCAGAAATGAATCACGGTGCGGATCGACTTGCCTTCATGCATCAGATGGAAGGCCTCGTTGATCTCTTCCAGCGGCATGGTGTGGGTGATGAACGGGTCCAGATCGATCTCGCCCTTCATCGATTGCTCCACCATACCCGGCAATTGCGTACGTCCCTTGACACCACCAAAGGCCGAGCCGCGCCACACTCGGCCGGTCACCAGCTGGAACGGACGGGTACTGATTTCCTGGCCTGCACCGGCCACGCCGATAATGACGCTCTCGCCCCAGCCCTTGTGGCAGCACTCCAGCGCCGAACGCATCACGTTGACGTTGCCGATGCACTCGAAGCTGAAATCCACGCCGCCGTCGGTCAACTCGACAATGACTTCCTGGATCGGCTTGTCGTAGTCCTTCGGATTGATGCAATCGGTGGCGCCCATGCTGCGCGCCAGGTCGAACTTGCCCGGGTTGGTATCGATGGCCAGGATGCGCCCGGCCTTGGCCTGCACCGCGCCCTGGATCACCGCAAGACCAATGCCGCCCAAGCCGAACACCGCCACGCTTTCGCCCGGCTTGACCTTGGCGGTGTTGTGCACCGCGCCGATGCCGGTGGTGACGCCGCAGCCGAGCAGGCAGACCTTTTCCAACGGCGCTTCGGGATTGACCACCGCCAGCGAGATTTCCGGCACCACGGTGTATTCGCTGAAGGTGCTGCAGCCCATGTAGTGGAAGATCGGCTCGCCGTTGTAGGAGAAGCGCGTGGTGCCGTCCGGCATCAAGCCCTTGCCCTGAGTGGCACGCACGGCCTGACACAGGTTGGTCTTGCCGGACAGACAGAATTTGCACTTGCGGCATTCGGCCGTGTACAGCGGGATCACGTGGTCGCCGACCTTGACGCTGGTCACGCCTTCACCGATCTGCTCGACGATGCCGCCGCCTTCGTGGCCGAGCACCGACGGGAAGATACCTTCCGGGTCATCGCCGGACAGCGTGAAGGCATCGGTATGGCACACGCCGGTGTGGGTGATGCGGACCAGCACTTCGCCGGCCTTCGGCGGTGCGACGTCGATCTCGACGATTTCCAGCGGCTTGCCGGGTCCGAATGCGACTGCTGCACGGGATTTCATTGGGATAGCGCTCCTGACGAGGATGTTCGAGGACGGGCGCGGCATGCGCCGGCCCGGTGGGAGTTCATTTGAGGTAAGACCGGACCAGGCCGAGCAAGTCCTGTACCCGCTCGGCGCGTTGTGCATCGGACGCAGCGGCATGCCCGAAGTCTTCACGGATATGCGCTTCAAGCACCTGCGACATCAGCCCATTCACTGCCCCCCGGATCGCGGCGATCTGCTGTAGCACTGGGGCGCAGTCTGCGCCCGACTGCAACGCACGCTCAAGTGCATCGCACTGCCCACGCAACCGCCGTACTCGCGCCAACGCACGTTTCTTTTCCAGCGGCGAATGCGGCATGCCGGCCCTCGACCCAAGATACTGGGGGGCAGTATAGGCATCTGTATGGAAAAAGCGATGCCGAGGGCTGTTGAGCAGTCGATACGCACACTGCACGCAACAGAAGGTGACCGCGCTCACATCATCGCCGCGCTGCTTTTGTGTCACATCCAGGCGGTGCTGCGCGCATCACCCTGCTGCATTGCCGCACGCGATTGCGCAGCAGCGCATGGCCGATGCCTAACGGTGCGCAGGCTCGCCCCGCTCCAGCTTGAACTGCAGGCAGGCGTCGTGAAAGCGCTGCAGATTCGGCGAAAAAAACTTGTCGCGATGCGCGATCAGAAAGAACCGCCGGGTCAGTCGCGGCAGCCCGCCGCTCAGCGGCTTCAACTTTTTCGTTGCGATCAGCTCATCCACAACCCAGCGCGACAGGCAACTCACACCCAGGCCCTGCACCACCATGTTCTTGATCGCTTCCGAGCTGCCGATCTGGCGGGTATCGGACAACGCATGCAGATGCCGCAGCAGCAACTGCTCGACCTCTTCACGCGTGCCCGAGCCCGGCTCGCGCAACAGCCAGTCGGCGTCGCGCAGGTCGGCCAGCGCGACCTTGGGCTGCTTGGCCAACGCATGCCGGCGACCGACCACGACCAGCAGTTCGTCCAGCAACCAGGGCTCCGCACGCAGCTCCGGCAAATGGCAGGGCCCTTCGATCAACCCCATGTCCAACTCGAAGTTGGCCACCTTGCGCGCGATCGCGCTGCTATTGGCACTTTCCATATCCACGCGCAGCGCTGGCGCCTGCTTGCGTAGCGCATGCAGCACCAGCGGCAACACATGATTGCCGATCGTCGTGCTGCAACCGATCTTCAAGCGACCTCTAGCGGCAGTGGTGCCCGGTTCGAAACCCGCTTCGATCTCGTGTGCGCCATCGAGCAGCTTGCGCGCCTGCGGCAGCAGCGCGGTACCGACATCGTTGAGCACCAGGCGTTTGCCTACGCGATCGAATAACTGCGTGCCCAACGCATGCTCCAGCTCATTGAGCGCCGCGCTGGTGGCCGACTGCGACAACGCCACGACCAGTCCGGCGCTGGTGGTGCTGCCATGCTGGGCAATGGCGCAAAAGATCTGAAGTTGCCGCAGAGTCAGACGCACAATCTACCTGCCTTACAAGTATTCAATAACGATATTACCCGTTTTACAGCTATAAACTGGCGCTCGACACTGTCGCCACTGCCCTCCCCATTGCGTCACATACCGCCATGTCTACCGTCACTGCACTACCAATCACCCAGTGGCTGCGCCCCTTCAAGGCACTGTCCGGCCCGCGTGAGGTCATCCGTCAATTCACCCCGAGCTGGTTCGCCGTCACCATGGGCACCGGCATTTTTGCCCTGGCGCTCGGGCAACTGCCGTGGCCTGTTCCAGGCTTGGCGGCGATCGGCGCGTGCCTGTGGATGTGCAACGTTGCGCTGTTTGTCGTCTTCGCGCTGCTGTATGCCGCGCGTTGGGTGCTGTTCTTCGATGAAGCCAGACGGATCTTCGGGCACGCCAGCGCGTCGATGTTCCTGGGCACCATCCCGATGGGCCTGGCGACCATCATCAACGGTCTGTTGCTGTACGGCATGCCACGTTGGGGCAGCGCCATGCTGCCGCTGGCCGAGGCCCTGTGGTGGGCGGATGTGGCGATGGCCGTGGCTTGTGGAGTGGGCGTGCCGTATCTGATGTTCACCCGGCAGCAGCACCGCATCGAGCAGATGACCGCGGTGTGGCTGTTGCCGGTGGTGGCGGCCGAAGTGGCGGCGGCCAGCGGCGGGCTGCTGGCTCCGCACCTTGCCGATGCAGGCAGCCGGTTCGCGGTGCTGATTGCCAGCTATGCGTTGTGGGCGTATTCGGTGCCGGTGGCGATGAGCATCCTGGTCATCCTGCTGCTGCGCATGGCCTTGCATCAGCTGCCGCCGGCCAGCATGGCGGCATCGAGCTGGTTGTCGCTCGGCCCGATCGCGACCGGTGCGCTGGGCATGCTGGTGATGGGCGCCGACGCCCCGGCGATCTTCGCTGCACACGGGCTGGCCGAGCTCGGGCAGATCGCGGCGGGCATCGGCGTGATCGGCGGCGTGCTGTTCTGGGGCCTCGGCGCCTGGTGGCTACTGCTGTCGGTGCTTATCACCGCACGCTATTTCCGTGCCGAGGTGCCGTTCAATCTGGGCTGGTGGGGTTTTACCTTTCCACTTGGCGTCTACGCCGTGGCCACCTTGAAACTTGGCGCGCTAGTGCAGCTGATGTTCTTCAATCTACTCGGCGTCGCCCTGGTGGCCGTGCTTGGTGTGGTCTGGGCAGTCGTCGCGGCCAGGACGCTGGCCGGCGCATATCGCGGCAATCTATTTGTGTCGCCCTGCATTGCGGAGCTGCACAGCGAAACGACCACGCCGTGAGTGGTGCAGTAGGAGTGCTTGATCGATTCGTTGCAATTGGATTTCGGCATCGTTGCGCTGTACTTAGCCGGCGACTAATCGGTCGTACATTGCATGCATTCGACGCCGTGACTATGAGTACCAAGCAAGCCTGGCAGCGCGCCGGCGCGATCGAATAGCGGGGTCAACTGCGCAGCGTCAGTAACGCTGCAACCTTCCGATGGCAGCGTCAGCTTGAACCCACGCACGAGGAAGATGCGCATGCCGTTGATGAGCAACGGCATGCAGTCGTAACGACCACAAGCGCTGACAAGCGCGCCAATCCCTCAACGATCGACCACCACCGGCGCAATGCAGACAGCATGTTGCGGCGCATGCTCCGGCAGAGACGCCAGTACTGCGCTGCAGAAGCGCGCTGCAAAGGCGCCATCATTGGCCTGATAGAACGCACGCGCATTGGCCGACAGCGTATCCAGCGCGGCCTGCGGCATGGCGAGCGCGGTTTCCACCGCCTGCGCGATGCCCGCTGCGTCCACGTAGTAATACGACGCCAGGCGTCGCTGGCGCACGTCGCCCACCGGAATCAATACGCCATGTTCCGGTTTGACCAACTCGTTCATCGGCTCACCATCGGTGGCCAAGGTCACCGCCCCCACGCTCAGCGCTTCCATCAGGTAGTGGCCGAAGCCTTCGGCCTCGGAGGGACAGATGTGGAAGAGGTGTGCGTTCTGCAGCCGACGTAACTCGGCATCGTCGAGATAGCGCACGCGGTGATCGATATTCGGCGCCACCACAGGCTTACCGGCGGTCCGCGGGTTTTGCACCACCGTCAGTAGCGGCCACTCCGGATGCTGCTTCCAGGTCTCCAGCAGCACGCGGGTGCCCTTGGCAGTGCTGCGCCCGGCCAGATGGAAAAACGCACGCTGGCGCGGCACCTGCGCATCGTGGCGATCCGGGCTGGTAAAGCCGATGAAACGCGTGGTGCAGCCCAGGCTCTGGAAAATCCGTTCGGCATGGTGGGTCTTGCACAGCACCGCGTCGAATTTCGGCAGCAACGGCAGCCATTTGGGCAGCAGCCATTCCGGGTTGGGCACCAGCAGGTTGATCTGCCCCAGCGGCAGGCAGCGCGCATACACGCGCTCGGAAAAGATCTGCAGCGGCACCCGCCCGAACAGCGCGCGACTGGCCCATAGCCGCACTTCGCGCCCGGTGTCCTGCAACCGCTGGCTGGTGAACCCCAGCTCCTGCACAGGCACGCCGCCGGCGCGCAAGGTCTGCGCCATCAGTACCATGTCGCGGGTCAGACCCACGCCGTTGTCGCGGCTGATCACCCGCATCATCGGAAACGCCTTGTCATGCACGCACCCGCCATCGGGGTGGCGCAGTGTCGAAGCGATGGTGTCCTGCGTGATGTCCCGTCCCGTCATGTTGCCTTGCACGTGTGCCAATAGTTGACAAATTTGATGTTTATGATGTGAGTTCCAGCCTTGCACCTGCGAGCACCATGTATCCGGTAGCCACCACCCTGCGCGG
The DNA here is from genome assembly GCF_035012785.1 of Xanthomonas sp. WHRI 8932A. NCBI lineage: Bacteria > Pseudomonadati > Pseudomonadota > Gammaproteobacteria > Lysobacterales > Lysobacteraceae > Xanthomonas > Xanthomonas sp. WHRI 8932A. Next base: position 104,302 of record NZ_JAYGQQ010000003.1, on the reverse strand, counting down.
GCCGACCTCCGCGCCACCGACGATGATTCCCATGGATATGCAACAACCCCGCGTTCTTGTGGTCGACGACGACCCGGACCTGCGCAAGCTGATCGGCGAGTTCCTCAGCGCGCATGGCTACCAGGTGGACGTTGCCGAAAACGTGGCGGACATGCGCACGCGCATGGCGCAACGCCGCCCGGACCTCATCGTACTCGACGTGATGATGCCGGGAGAAGATGGGCTGAGCGCAGCGCGCGCCCTGGCCAGCGAACGCGGTTCGCCGGCGGTCATCATGCTCAGTGCGCTGGGCAACGACACCGACCGCATCATCGGCCTGGAAGTGGGTGCCGACGACTATCTGGCCAAACCCTGCAACCCGCGCGAACTGCTGGCGCGGGTGCGCGCCTTGCTGCGCCGCAGCCAAGCCAGCAACGAGCAGGCCGACCAGCGCGGAAACGTCTACGAATTCGCCGGATGGCGCCTGGACGTGGTGCGCCGCGACCTGCGCGACCCCACCGGCATCTTCATCAATCTCTCCGACGGCGAATTCGCGCTGTTGCGCACCTTCGTCGAGCACCCACAGCGCGTGCTCAGCCGCGACCAGTTGCTGGACTATGCGCGCGGCCGCGATACCGACGTCTACGACCGTGCCATCGACAGCCAGATCAGCCGCCTGCGCCGCAAGATCAACGAGCGCGTCCATACCGAACTGATTCGCACCGTACGCAATGAAGGCTACATGCTGCTGCCGGGCGTCTCGCGTCTGTGAGTAAACCGGCACGTCGCGGGCTGTCGATCTTTGCCCGCACGTTCGTCCTGCTGGCGGTGGCGCTGCTCACCGCCCAGGCCATCGGCATCGCCCTGCTGGTGATGCGCACCCCCGTCTACGAGCCGCCGGTGCACCCGCCGGAAGTGGTGGCGCTGCTGTCCACGCGCATGCCCGCCGGCACCCAGACCCTCAAGGTGCGCGACAGCGTGCAGGTGCCAACGGCGCCGCCTGGCCAGGTGCGCGACGCCTTCGCGGAAATGCTGCTGGCCCACTGGCTGGATGTCGACGCGCACCGCGTGCGGTTCTATCGCAGTGCCGACGACCGCGAGAGCCCGCAGCTTGCTGCGGACCGACCGCGACGGCAGCACGCGGCCAGTGCCGCGGACAGCAACGGTATCCGACGGATGTCGCCGGAATGGGCGTCCGGCCGCCCAGCTGGCGACCCGCCGTTCGGCAATGGGCTGCGCATGGACCAGGCGCCGGACGATTGGGAAAGCGAACGCCTGACCCCCGGCGTGCCCTTGCTGGATGGCTTCACCGCCGCCCTGCAGCAGCCCGATGGCCGCTGGCGCACGGTGGAGTCGCCGCGACGGCGGCTGTCGGCTGAGTTCAAGACCCATATCGTGCTGCTGTTCCTGGCCGGTCTGCTCGCCAATGTGCCGCTGGCATGGTGGTTCTCGCGCGCACTGTCGGCGCCGATCAAGCGCTTTGCCGAAGCCGCCGACCGGCTGGGCCGCAATCCCCACGCCGCCGCCTTGCAACGCAGCGGCCCGCCGGAGATCGTCCGCGCCGCCGATTCGTTCAATGCGATGCAGGGGCGTCTGAACCGGCTGATCAACGAACGTACCCACATGGTGGCGGCCATCGCGCACGACCTGCGCACACCGCTGGCGCGGCTGTCGTTTCGACTGGACGGCCTGCAACCGCCACTGCGCGAAAAGGCGCTGGCCGATATCGACGAAATGAAGGCGATGATTTCCGCGGCGCTGGATTTCATCCAGAACGATCGCCATCGCGGCGAACGCGCGCCGCTGGATCTGCGCCTGCTGGTAGAGAGCGTGGTCGACAACGCCACCGATATCGGCGCCGACGCGGTGCTGCTGCCCGGCCCGACCATCACCCTGGACGGCGACCCGCTGGCATTGCGCCGCGCGCTGATGAATCTGCTCGAAAACGCCCTGAAATACGGCAAGTGCGCGCGCCTGCAGCTCACCCGCGATGGCGAAGATGGGGTGTTGTGGATCGACGACGACGGCCCCGGCATCGATCCCACCCAGCGCGAACAACTGTTGCTGCCGTTCGTGCGTGGCGAGTCTTCGCGTAACCGTGGTACCGGTGGCATCGGCCTGGGCTTGTCGGTGGCGCATAGCATCGTGCTGGCGCATGGCGGCGACCTGCGCCTGGACAACCGCGCCCATGGCGGGCTGCGCGTAACGGTGCGCCTGCCGTGCATGCCGGAGCGGCGCTGAGCGCAGACCGGAACCGACCAACAAAGGATCAGCGCGCACGACCAGCAGTGGCCTCATCGCGCGCATCATGGGGCAACGCACTCCGCTGGCGACCAGGCTGTCGCGCCGAGCCAGGGTTGGTAACGCGCTCGTCGGTCACCCACGCGAAGAATGCGCGCGACCGCGCGCATCAGGGCCCCAGGGTGCAATCAGCACGCAACCAGGGCTTCACTGCCGACAGCTAACCGCTCACGCACTGACCCACAGCAACACGCGCCGCATCACGACGCGCAGTTGACCGCACATCACTCAATCAGTACGCAAACTCGCGGAACACACGGTCGATATCGCCGTTCCATGCGCCGTGATACAGCGCCAGCTTGCGCTCGGCGGCAGTGACGCCGCTTTCGGCAATCTCGGCGATCACGTCGACAAAGCCGGTTTCGTCCTGGCCATCGCCATTCAAGCGCGCGCGTCGGCGCAGGCCTTCGCGGGCGATGTTGACCGCCTCTACCGCCAGGTCGCGCACGGTGCCGTTGCGGAACGGCAGGCCCAGCGCGTGTTTGGGCACGCCGTCGCGCAAGGCGTGGCGTTCGGTCGGGCTGAAATCCTTGACCAGGTCCCAGGCCGCATCGAGCGCGGTCTGGTCGTACAACAGGCCCACCCAGAACGCCGACAACGCGCACAGGCGATTCCACGGGCCGGCATCGGCGCCACGCATTTCCAGATATTTCTTCAGACGCACTTCCGGAAACGCGGTGGTCATGTGGTCCGACCAGTCGCGCAGCGTCGGCAACGCACCCGGCAATGCCGGCAGCTTGCCTTGCATGAAATCGCGGAAGCTCTGCCCGCTGGCATCGACATAGACGCCGTTGCGATACGAAAAATACATCGGCACATCGAGCAGGTAATCGACGTACCGCTCGTAGCTAAAGCCGTCTTCGAACACGAAATCCAGCATGCCGGTGCGATCGGCGTCGGTATCGGTCCAGATGTGCGAGCGATAGCTCAGGTAGCCGTTGGGCTTGCCCTCGGTGAACGGCGAATCGGCGAACAAGGCGGTGGCGATCGGCTGCAACGCCAGCGACACGCGGAACTTCTGCACCATGTCCGCTTCGGTGGCGTAATCCAGATTGACCTGCACCGTGCAGGTGCGCGTCATCATGTCCAGGCCGAGCGAGCCGACCTTGGGCATGTAGTTCTTCATGATCTGGTAGCGGCCCTTGGGCATCCACGGCATCTGGTCGCGCCGCCACTTGGGCTGGAAGCCCATGCCCAGGAACCCAAGCTGCAACTCGCCGGCGACCTGGGCCACTTCGTCCAGATGGGTGCCGGTTTCCACGCAAGTGTCATGCAGGGTTTCCACCGCCGCGCCGGACAGTTCCAGCTGGCCAGCCGGCTCCAGCGTCACCGAGGCGCCGTCGCGCAGCAGCGCGATGGTGTGGCCGTTTTCCTGCACCGGCTCCCAGCCGAAACGGGTCAACCCGGTCAGCAGGGCTTGGATGCCACGCGCGCCTTCGAAGGTGGGCGCGCGCAGGTCATCGAGCTGGAAGCCGAACTTCTCGTGCTCGGTCCCGATCCGCCAGTCCGCACTGGGCTTCTCGCCGGAGGCCAGCACCTGGACCAGTTCCGCGCGTTCGGTAATCGGCGTTTCGGCAACGTGGCTGGGACTCGACAAGGGCAGGCTCGCAAACGTGAAGGGGTGGGACGATGTGGGGATACTTCCCAGCCACCGCAAGGCCCGCACTATACCCGCAGGGCATGCAAGTATTGCCGCCATCGGCCGGGTCTGAGATTTCCATCCATGCGCATGCCGCAGGATGAGCCGCAGTGCGCATCACCGCAGCCCACCGCTCCGCCTGTGCGCCAGCCGGCCGCAACCGGTACATCGGTCGACCCTGGCTGCCGACAGGCCCGTGCCGACCGGCACACACGAAGACGGCGAGCACTGGCTCGCCGTCTTGCATTGCATCAAAGGGCCGCGGCGGTGGCGGCCGCCAGGCATCACTCGGCCGCGGGCGTTTCCACACCCAGGCCCAGCCAGCCGCCGACGATGCCGCGCAGTTCGTCCACACCCTGACGCGATTCGCCGGAGTAGGTCTGCACGGTCACGCTGTCGCCGAAGCGCGAGGTCACTTCCTTCTTCACCTTCTGCAGGGTCTGCATCTGCTGGCCACGGCCGAGCTTGTCGGCCTTGGTCAGCAAGCCGTGCGCAGGCAGGCCGCGTTCGGCGGCGTAGCCGAGCATCTGCAGGTCGTAATCCTTGAGCGGATGGCGGATGTCCATCACCACCACCAGGCCGCGCAGCGCCTCGCGGGTGCGGAAATAGCGGTCGATGAAGGCCTGCCAGTGCGCCTGCAGGTCCTGCGGCACCTTGGCGTAGCCGTAACCGGGCAGATCCACCAGATAGCGCTCGGGCTGGATCTGGAAGAACACCAACTGCTGGGTGCGACCGGGGGTCTTGGACACGCGGGCGAGCGCGTTCTGGCGGGTCAGCGCATTGAGTGCGCTGGATTTTCCGGCATTGGAGCGGCCGGCGAAGGCCACCTCGTAACCGCCATCGTCGGGCAATTGCCGGGCGTTATGGGCGGACAGGTGGTAGCGGGCTTGTTCGATAAGGAGCGACATCTCGCTAGGATCGCACGTTCGGGCCCGGCGGTTTTGCTGCACTGTTCGTTGACCCTGGCGCAAAGGCGTGTCGATAATCGAAGCATGCCTGCCACTGCCAGCACCCAACGCGCGCGGGCCGGGTCCATACGGAGCTTTAGCTGATGCGCCATGCTCGTGTGCTAGTCCTCACCGCCCTCGCCGTGCCGGTCATTGCCGCCGTGGCGTTTGCGCAATCGGCGGTCACGCCGATCCCCGATCCACCGCCCGTGCGCGTTGCGCCGCTGGAGGTGGATCTGGCCAAGACCACCTGGGGCGATGCCAAGGCCGGGCAGACAAAGGCGGCCGCCTGCGCCGCCTGCCACGGCCCCGACGGCAATCCGGCGGTAGCCATGTATCCGCGCATCGCCGGGCAAACCGAGCGCTACGTTGCGCATCAGGTGGCCCTGATCGCCAGCGGCGAGCGCAATAGCGGGATGTCGGCGGTGATGGTGCCGTTCGTCAAGGACCTCACCGCGCAGGACATGCGCGACCTGGGCGCCTACTTCGCCACCCAGAAGGCATCCGCCGGGGTCGCCGACGACGCAGTGATCGCCGAGGGCCCGTATCAGGGCATGAAGTTCTACGAGGTCGGCGAAAAGCTCTACCGCGGTGGCGACATCGCGCGCGGCGTGCCCGCCTGCATGGCGTGCCACGGCCCGTCCGGTGGCGGCAATCCGGGCCCGGCGTATCCGCGCCTGGGTGGCCAGCATGCCGACTACGTGGCGCGGCGCCTGAAGGATTACCAGGCCGGCACCACCCAGGAGCGCAATCCGGCGCTGTTCAATATCATGGCGCAGGTGGCACGCCCGCTGAGCGAGCAGGAGATCCAGGCGCTGTCCAGCTATCTGCAAGGTCTGCACGACCGCGCCGACGATGCCGCCGCTGCACAGACGCCTGCCGGGACACCGGCGCGCTCATGAGCTGAGGCGCCCACCTGCTCCACCGTGTCACGACGCCGGTCCCGCGACCGGCGTCGTCGTTTCCCGCCCCCTCTTGAGATCCCCACGGAGCCTGCATGAATCTGCTTTCCCGCCTGTCCCTGCTGTTGTTGATCCTGGTGCCACTGGCGGCCTGCGCCGCCGATAAGACGGCGCCGCCGGTCGAAGGCGAGGACTACACCCTGATCGACGGCGGCCAGCCGTATGCGCCGCTGGCCGGCAAGGTCGAAGTGGTGGAAGTGTTCGGCTACACCTGCCCGCATTGCGCGCACTTCGAGCCGACGCTGGAAGCCTGGGCGGCCAAGCAACCGTCCTATGTGCGTTTCACCCCGGTGCCCGCAGCCTTTGGCGGGTTCTGGGACGCGTTTGCGCGCGCCTACTTCGCCGCCGACATCCTCGACGTGGCCAAGCGCAGCCACCGCGCCATGTTCGACGCCATCCACGAAAAGCAGAGCGTGCCTTCCCAGAACGTGGCACCGGAAGAACTGGCGGCGTTCTACGCCGACTACGGCGTGCCGCAGCAGCGCTTCGTCGAGACCTACAAGAGCCAGGCGGTGGACGCCAAGCTGGATGCCGCGCGCGACTTCGCCAAGCGCAGCAAGCTGCCCGGTACCCCGGCCATCATCGTCAACGGGCGCTATCTGATCGGCGCGCGCAATTACCCGGACATGCTGCGCGTGGCCGACTACCTCATCGCCCGCGAGCACGCCGCAGCTGCCAAGCGCTGAACCGCGTAACCGCCACCGACGGCGGCCCGTGGCATCATGCGCCCCGCGGCCGTCCGGCCCTTTCCTCGCCCCACGCTGGAGATCCAATCCGATGAAGACCCGCTTCGCCCTGACGCTGATGGCGCTGCTGCCGATCCTGGTCGCCTGCAAGGCCCAGGACGGCTCGTCCGACACCGCACCTGCCGCCGCTACGCCGGCTGCCGGGACGGCGTCTGCACCTGCCGCTGCCCCGGCTGCCGATCCGGCCGCCCCGCCTGCGGTGGGCGAAAGCGCCACCACGCCGCCGGCCGCCGCGCCCAGCGCCGCCCCGCGCGCACCGAACGGCCCCGAGCCCGTCGCCGGCACCGACTATGTGGACATCCAGGCAGCCCAGCCGTACCAGCAGGCTGCCGGCAAGATCGAAGTGGCCGAGGTGTTCGGCTATGTCTGCCCGGCCTGCAACGCGTTCCAGCCGCTGATCGGGCCGTGGAAGGCCGGCCTGCCGTCGGACGTGCATTTCGTCTACGTCCCGGCGATGTTCGGTGGCCCGTGGGATGACTATGCGCGCGCGTTCTACGCCGCCGAGACGCTGGGCGTGCAGGAAAAAACCCACGAAGCGCTGTACAAGGCCATCCACGTCGACCAGACCCTCAAGGGCGAGCGCGGCAAGGATTCGGTGCAGGACATCGCCGCGTTCTACGCCAAGTACGGCGTGGACCAAAAGACCTTCATCGACACCATGAGCAGCTTCGGCGTCTCGGCCAAGACCAACCGCGCCAAGCAGTTCGCTACCCGTAGCCAGATCACCGGCACGCCGTCGCTGATCGTCAACGGCAAGTACCTGGTCAAGGGCAAGAGCTTCCCGGACATGCTGCGCATCGCCGATCACCTGATCGCGCGCGAACGCGCCACGCTGGCCAAGTGATCGGGGCGACCGCCGCATCGTGAACGCTTCGGACTCGCGCACCCTGCGGGTGCTGACCGCCAATATCCAGGCCGGCTCCAGCACCCGCCGTTACAGCGACTACGTCACCCGCAGCTGGTCGCACGCGTTACCGCTGGGGGCCAAACGCACCAGCCTGGACAGCATCGCCAAGCTGGCCGGCGACCGCGACATCGTCGGCCTGCAGGAGGCCGACCCAGGCAGCCTGCGCTCGGGCTTCACCAACCAGACCCACTATCTGGCCGAGCGTGCAGGCTTCCACTACTGGAGCCACCAGCCCAACCGCCGCATGGGCGGGGTGGCATCCAGCGCCAACGGATTGCTGAGCAAGCTGGAACCGCTGGAAGTCCAGGACCACGCCCTGCCCGGCCGCATCGGCGGGCGCGGCATCCTGCTGGCCAAGTTCGGGCAAGGCCGCGATGGGCTGGCGGTGGCGGTGGCGCATCTGTCGCTGGGCGCCAATTCGCGCATGGCCCAGTTGGCCTTCATCGCCGAGCTGCTGTCCGAGCATCCCAACGCGATGCTGATGGGCGACTTCAACTGCGTGGCCGACCGGCCGGAGATGCAGGCGTTGTATCGGCATACCCGATTGCAGCCGCCGAGCTGCGTGGTGCATACCTTCCCAAGCTGGCGCCCGGACCGGGCGATCGACCATATCCTGGTCAGCGACAGTCTGGTGATCGAGCACACCGAAGCGATTCCTGCCGCGTTCTCCGATCATCTGGCAGTGGGCATGGACATCCGCGTTCCGCTGCAGTTGCTGCGCTAGCGCACGCAAAGTGCCGACGGGTTCGCACTGGCGAACTCGACCGACGACACCCCCTAGACACCGCCTGTGCGATAACACAGGCGGTTTTTCGTTGGGAGCACGTCACGTGATACGCATCCTATGAGTGCGTCGGTATGAGTGCAGTCGAACCGCAGCCGTTGCCGGTGCGCACCTTGCGGCCGGTGTTTTTGTTGGCGGCGACGGTGGTGTGCACATTCGCCTTGCTGGTGGCGCTGTTTCCGCTGGACGCAGGCCGCGTGCTGCTGGATGCGCAGACCTGGGCCTCGCGCAATGTCGGTTGGTACTACCTGCTGGCGATGACGCTGTATCTGGTGTTCGTGCTGGGCACTGCGCTCTCCAGCTACGGCAACATCAAGCTCGGCGCCGATCACGACGAGCCGGAATTCAGCTATCTCTCCTGGGCTGGCATGTTGTTCGCGGCCGGTATCAGCATCACGCTGTTCTTCTTCTGCGTCTCCGAACCGCTGACCCATTATCTGCAGCCGCCCCAGGGTGGCACCGGCAGCGGTGAAGCGTCCGCACGTCAGGCCATGCAATTGCTGTTTCTGCATTGGGGCCTGCACGGCTGGGGCGTGTTCGCGCTGGCGGCCATGGCGCTGGCGTATTTCGCCTTTCGCCACAACCTGCCGCTGGCCTTGCGCTCGGCGCTGTATCCACTGATCGGCAAGCGCATCAACGGGCCGATCGGCTACACCGTGGATGCGCTGGGCATCGTGGCGACGGTGTTCGGCATCGGCGCAGACATGGGCTTTGGCGTGCTGCATCTCAATGCCGGGCTGAGCACCTTGTTCGATGTGCCGCACACGCATTGGGTGCAGGTCGCGCTGATCGTGGCGATGATGGGCGCGGCGATTGTGGTGGCAGTGTCCGGCGTCGAAAAAGGCGTGCGCTGGATGTCGGACATCAACATGCTGCTGGCGATCGCGCTGCTGTTGTTCATGCTGTTTGCCGGCCCAACGCAATACCTGCTCAATGCCTTGATGCAGAACCTGGGCGACTACCTGGGTAGCGTGGTCGGCAAGAGTTTCGACGTCTATGCCTATGGCGGCCGTGCCGACTGGTTGGGCAACTGGACGGTGTTCTACTGGGCGTGGTGGATCGGCTGGGCACCCTTCGTCGGCTTGTTCATCGCGCGCATTTCGCGCGGCCGCACCATTCGCGAATTCGTGCTGGGCGTGTTGCTGATCCCGCTGGGATTCACCCTGGCGTGGCTGTCGATCTTCGGCAATAGCGCGCTGGATCAGTTGCTGCACCATGGCCAGGGCGCATTGGCGCAACAGGCCATCGATGCGCCGCAGACGGTGCTGTACTCGCTGCTGCAAAACTACCCGTGGAGCCGCACCGTAATCACGGTGACGGTGGCGATCAGCTTTGTGTTCTTTGTCACCTCTGCCGACTCCGGCACCGTGGTGCTGTCCACGTTGTCCTCGCACGGCGGCGAGCCGCATGACGACGGCCCGCGCTGGCTGCGCGTGTTCTGGGGCGTGCTCACCGCCGTGGTCACTGCAGGTTTATTGCTGGCCGGTAGCATGGACGCGCTGAAATCGGCAGTGGTACTGGCATCGCTGCCGTTTTCTGCGGTGTTGCTGCTGATGGCCTGGGGTCTGTCGCGCGCGCTGAGCGAAGAATCGCAGCGCAAACGTGCGCAGCTCTACAGCCCCAGCCCGCTCATCGGGCAATCGCGTCATCACGGTGGCTGGCGCCAGCGCCTGGGCCAGGCGATGCACTTCCCGGCGCGCGATGAGGTCTACCGCTTCATGCACGACCAGGTGCGCCCGGCGATCGAAGCAGTGGCCGCGCAGTTGCAGGAAGAAGGCTGGAAGGTCAGCAGCCGGGTCGACGACGGCGACATGGAAATCAGCGTCGATCACGGCGAACAACAAGGCTTCCGCTACCAGGTGGTGATGCGCGGATATCTCACTCCGTCGTTTGTGGCGCAGCGCTTCCGCAACCAGCGCTATTACCGCGCCGAAGTCTATCTGTACGAAGGCAGTCAGGACTACGACCTGGTCGGCTACAGCCGCGAACAAATCATCAACGACATCATCGATCAATACGAGCGTCACCTGCAGTTTTTGCACCTCACGCGCTGAGTTGCATCGCTGCGGCGACCGTCCCAAGGAGGTTTGTCATGCCACGTTTCCCCGACCAGCTGCTGTACATCGGCGGCCGATATGTTCCCGCCCGCGGCGGCCACACGTTCGAAGTGATCAACCCCGCCACCGGCGAAGTGCTGGCCAATGTGCACAACGCGGGCGCCGACGATCTGGACGCCGCGGTCGATAGCGCCAAGGCCGGCCAACGCGTGTGGGCGGCACTGACGACGGTGGAGCGCTCGCGCATCCTGCTGCGCGCGGTGGCATTGCTGCGCGAGCGCAACGACGCGCTGGCCGAGCTGGAGACACTCAATACCGGCAAGCCGCTGAGCGAAACGCGCAGCGTGGACATCGTCACCGGCGCCGACGTGCTGGAATATTACGCCGGCGTATCGCAGGCGCTGCAAGGCGTGCAGGTGCCGTTGCGCGAAGGCAGCTTCTTCTACACGCGGCATGAGCCGCTGGGCGTGGTCGGCGCGATCGGTGCGTGGAATTACCCGATCCAGATCGCACTGTGGAAGGCCGCGCCCGCGCTGGCGGCTGGCAATGCAATGATCTTCAAACCCAGCGAAGTGACGCCACTCACCGCACTCAAGCTGGCCGAAATCTTCACTGAAGCCGGCCTGCCCGATGGCGTGTTCAACGTGCTGCCCGGCGACGGCGCCAGCGTGGGCACCGCACTTACCGAACACCCGCAGGTCGAAAAGATCAGCTTCACCGGCGGCACCGCCACCGGGCGCAAGGTAATGGCCAGCGCATCGAGTTCGTCACTGAAAGACGTGACCATGGAGCTGGGCGGCAAATCGCCATTGATCGTGTGCGCCGATGCCGATCTGGATCTGGCCGCCGACATCGCAATGATGGCCAACTTCTACAGCTCCGGGCAGGTGTGTACCAACGGCACCCGCGTATTCGTGCCGCGTGCGCTACGCACCGCCTTCGAAGCGCGGCTGCTGGCACGCGTGCAACGCATCCATATCGGCGACCCGCTCGATACGAACACGACGTTTGGCCCGATGGTCAGCGCCGCGCACATGCAGCGCGTGCTGGACTACATCGATCAGGGCAAGGCCGAAGGTGCGCGCCTGCTCTGCGGCGGCGAGCGGCTACGCGACGGTGCGCTGGCGCACGGCTATTACGTGGCACCGACGATCTTCAGCGATTGCACCGACGTGATGGCGATCGTGCGCGAGGAAATCTTCGGGCCGGTGCTGAGCCTGCTCACCTACGACGACGAAGACGAAGCGGTGACCCGTGCCAATGCCACCACGTACGGTTTGGCCGCCGGTGTTGTCACGCCCGATCTGGCGCGTGCGCACCGGCTGATCCATCGTCTGGAAGCGGGCATCTGCTGGATCAATACCTGGGGTGAGTCGCCTGCGCCGATGCCGGTGGGCGGTTACAAGCAGTCCGGCGTGGGGCGCGAAAATGGACTGGCGACCCTGCAGGCGTATACGCGCACCAAGTCGATACAGGTCGAGCTGGAACGCTACGCATCGGTGTTTTAAGCGGCCCACGCCGCAACGTACGCAATCGATGGATGCGTGCGTTGCGCCCGACACACGCGCTGCGTGCACCGGCACGTTGCCGCGCACAGAACAGCGACTGCGCAGTGCCTTGACTGCCGCTGCACCGCACACGCATCAGGAGACCACCATGCAACGCGAATACGACTACATCATCATCGGCGCCGGCTCGGCAGGCAACGTGCTGGCTGCCCGTTTGACCGAAGACCCCGGCGTGACGGTGCTCTTGCTCGAAGCGGGCGGGCCGGATTACCGGCTGGATTTCCGTACCCAGATGCCGGCCGCACTCGCGTTTCCGCTGCAGGGCCGCCGCTATAACTGGGCCTATGAAACCGAGCCGGAGCCGCATATGGACAACCGGCGCATGGAATGCGGGCGCGGCAAGGGCCTGGGCGGTTCGTCGCTGATCAATGGCATGTGCTACATCCGCGGCAACGCGCTCGACTTCGACCACTGGGCCAAACGCCCGGGTCTGGAAGACTGGAGCTACCGCGACGTGTTGCCCTACTTCCGCAAGGCCGAGACGCGCGACATCGGCGCCAACGATTATCACGGCGGCGAAGGCCCGGTCAGCGTGGCCACGCCGAAGAACGACAACAACGTGCTGTTCCACGCGATGGTCGATGCCGGCGTGCAGGCAGGCTATCCGCGTACCGACGATCTCAATGGCTACCAGCAGGAAGGCTTCGGGCCGATGGACCGCACCGTGACGCCACAGGGCCGTCGTGCGAGCACGGCGCGCGGGTATCTGGACATGGCAAAGCCGCGCGATGGCCTACACATCGTCACCCACGCCACCACGGACCGCATCCTGTTTGCCGGCAAGCGCGCGATCGGCGTGCATTACCTGGTCGGCAACAGCAGCGAGGGCATCGATGCGCATGCACGCCGCGAAGTGCTGGTCTGTGCCGGCGCCATCGCTTCACCGCAGCTGTTGCAGCGCTCCGGCGTCGGCGCACCGGATCTGCTGCGCGCACTCGACGTCCAGCTGGTCCACGACCTGCCCGGCGTCGGCCAGAATCTGCAGGATCATCTGGAGGTCTATATCCAGTACGCCTGCACCAAACCGGTGTCGTTGTATCCGGCGCTGCAATTGTGGAACCAACCCGCGATTGGCGCCGAGTGGCTGTTTGCCGGCACCGGCACCGGCGCCAGCAATCAGTTCGAAGCCGGCGGCTTTATCCGCACGCGCGATGAGTTCGACTGGCCCAACATCCAGTACCACTTCCTGCCGGTGGCGATCAATTACAACGGCAGCAATGCGGTGAAGGAACATGGGTTTCAGGCGCATGTCGGCTCGATGCGCACGCCCAGCCGCGGGCACGTGCACGCCAAGTCGCGCGACCCGCGCCAGCATCCGTCCATCCTCTTCAACTACCAGTCCACCGATCAGGACTGGCAGGAATTTCGCGATGCGATCCGCATCACCCGCGAGATCATCGCGCAGCCCGCGCTGGACCCTTACCGCGGACGCGAGATCAGTCCCAGCGCCGATTGCAAGACCGACGCCGAGCTGGACGCGTTCGTGCGCTCACGTGCAGAGACCGCGTACCACCCGTCGTGCTCGTGTGCGATGGGCACCGATGACATGGCCGTGGTGGATGGACAAGGCCGCGTGCATGGGATGGAAGGCCTGCGCGTCATCGATGCCTCGATCATGCCGCGCATCATCACCGGCAACCTCAACGCCACCACGATCATGATCGCCGAGAAGATCGCCGACCGCATGCGGGGACGTGCGCCGTTGGCGCGCAGTACGGCCGATTACTACATCGCCGGCGACGCGCCGGTGCGTCGATAACGATCGGCCACAAGCGAGTGCTGCGGATGCACGGGTGCGTTCTGACGCATCGCGCATCCGCAGCCCATCGCAAGCATTGCGCCACCGTCGAAACAGGCGCCTTGCCATGACGGGCGAGCCACGCTGCACCACCGCGCGACAGCCCCAGTCGCGCGGTGCCATCGCCCCACACGCGTGGGATATGCTTCGAGCATGAACTCGGACATCCACCCGGAAGCCGCCATCGCGCCCGGCTATCTGGCCAACCATGCCGCGCGCGTCTTCAATCGCAGTGTCGACGCGCGCCTGCGCGAACACGGGCTGACACTTGCGCTGATTGCGCCGTTGCTGCTGCTGTCGTGGAAAGGCCCGATGCTGCAGCGGGACCTGGTGCGCCACTCCGCAGTGAAGCAGCCTGCGATGGTGGCGCTGCTGGACAAGCTTGAAGCGATGGCGCTGATTGCGCGCGAGGCGTTGTCCAGCGACAAACGCGCTGCCACCGTTCGGCTGACCGATGCCGGCCAAGACGCTGCCGCCATCGGGCGCACCGCGCTTCTTCACTTCAATGCCGTCGGCGTCTCGGGCTTTTCCAGCGAGGAAGCCGCGCTGCTGACGGTTCTGCTTGGCCGACTGATCGACAATCTGGAAACCGCCGCAAGCGAATAGCATCACGCATGATATTTAAGTATCATGCGTGATATACATTCACTGCAGGAGCGGCACCATGCCCCGTCGGATTCTCATCAGTGGCGCAAGCGTCGCCGGGACCACTGCGGCATGGTGGCTCGATGCTTATGGAGTCGAGGTCGAGGTCGTCGAACGCGCGCCGGCGTTTCGTGATGGCGGCCAGAATGTCGACGTGCGCGGCAATGCGCGCGAGGTGCTGCGCCGCATGGGACTGGAGGCGCGTGCATTCGAACGTAGCACCAAGGAACTCGGCACCGATTGGGTGGGCGAAGACAATCGCGTCATTGCGCGCTTCAAGGCAGACGAGTCCGACACCGACGGCGGGCCCACTGCCGATCTGGAAATCCGTCGCGGCGACCTCGCGCGCATCCTGTATGACGCCACTCGCGAGCGCGTGCCCTATCGCTTCGGCGACAGCATTTGCGACCTCGCCCAGGACCAGGACGGCGTCGACGTTACCTTCCACAGCGGCCACTCCGCACGCTACGACGCTGTCATCGTCGCGGAAGGCGTTGGTGCGCACACGCGTGAGCTGGTGTTTCCCGGCGAGAACGTGCCGTACTGGATGGACATGACCATTGCGTACTTCAGCATCCTCCGACTCCCGCACGACAGTGCCTATGCCAGGCAATACAACACGGTGGGTGGGCGCGGCGCGACGTTGAAGCCTGCCCTGGACGGCAAGCTGGGCGCCTATCTCGGCCTGCAGAAGCGGCCCGAGGGCGAGAACGCATGGAGCCCGGAGCGGCAACGGCACTACATGCAAGCGCAATTTGCCAACGACGGCTGGGAATTCCCGCGCATTCTCGAGGCGATGAAGGATGTCGACGATTTCTATTTCGAGGTGCTGCGACAGGTGCGCATGCCGCGCTGGTCCGCTGGCCGGGTAGTGTTGACCGGCGATGCCGCGTGGTGCCCCACATCGCTGTCGGGCATCGGCACGACGCTGGCGATGGTCGGCAGCTATGTACTGGCGGGCGAACTTGCCCAGGCCAGCGCACCGACGCAAGCGTTTACGCACTACGAACGGATCATGCGCCCGTTCGTCAAAGAGGGGCAGAACGTTCCCAAGATCGTCCCTCGTCTGCTCTGGCCGCACTCCACTGTCGGGCTGACGCTGTTGCGCGGCGCGATGCGCCTGGCAGGCACCCCGCTTGTTCGACGCGTCATCAACAACAGTTTTGCGCGCGATTCCAACAGCATCGCCTTGCCGGACTATCGGCCGGTAGAGCCGCGCTGAAACAGTCGTTGTCGCTAATCGACGACAACGACCTCACCACAACGTGTCAGTAATGCGCAGGCAACCGGCACCTGCGCACATGCCATAACCACGCGCGGTGCGATGACCACTCATCTGCGTCGCTTCGATCACCCAATCAGACTGCGTGGTTCTCACTGAAGAACCACGCAGCGTCCGGTCGCCCTAGAACTTCAAATCCACACGCGCATACCAGAAGCGCCCACCGGGAATGTCGTAAGTGGATGCGTCATAGCCGTTGAGTGAGCACGACAGGCAGAGCGGAGGATCCTTGTCGAACACGTTGTTCAAGCCAGCCGTGAGTTGCAGCCCCTTGAGCCAATCGACGCGATACCCCACCTGCGCATCGTGATAGGTGATCGCGTCCAGCCGATTGGTGCCCACGGCAGGATTGGAGCACACCGCAAATTCCACCGCATCGCCGCATTGCTCGGTGAGCTTGGAGATGTGGCGCGCCGTCCACGATGCGGTCCAATTGCCCAACGACCAATCCAGCACGGCATTGCTGGTCCACTCGGGAATCGCACTGTCGACCACTTCGATACCCGGCCCCTGCGGCTGCCGCTGGCCAGCCGCGCCGAGCGCTTCGTAACGGCCCACGAAGGTGTTTTGCCAGGACAACTTGAAGCGGCCGAACGCGCTTTCCGGCAGCGTCCAGAACAGATCCACATCCCAACCATCGGTCTTGATCGAGCCTAGATTGGTCAGCCGGTTGTTGAAGGCATTGATGCCGCCGGTGGACGCGCGGCCGATGCCGTCGCAGTACAGCGCATCCAGCGTGTCCACACACAGATCCAGCTGCGTCTGCGCATTGATGGCCTGGATCGCGCCGTCGACATGATGGCGATAGAACGTCACTTCCATGTCCAGCCGGTCGGACCAGCTGGCGTTGCTGGCAAAGCCCGGGCTGAAGACAAAGCCGGCGCTGAAGCTGCGCGAGCGCTCCGGGTCCAGTTGCTCGTTGCCGCCGGTGGTCACCGAGATCTGCTGGTTGGCCTGCTGGTAACCACCCGGCACGCCCAGTGCCGCGCAATTGGCTGCACTGCCGCGCGGGGCGGTGCCGCCCAGGCCGATCGAGCATGGATCGGACAACTGCAAATCGGCGCGCGCGGCCGAACCGAACAGCTCGCCGATGGTCGGTGCACGGAAGCCTTCGGCGTAGCTGGTCCGCAACACCAACTCGTCGGTGACCTGCCAACGCAGGCCGTACTTCGGCGTGAATTCGCCGCCGAAGGTGGAGTAATCCGAATAGCGCCCGGCGATATTCAGATCGAGTTTGTCGCCCAACGACGAGTTGGCGAAGATCGGAATATTGAGTTCGAGATACGCCTCGTTGACGTCGTAGCTACCGGAGGTCGGCAACGACGGCACGCCGTTGTAGCGGCCGGCCACGGTGAGCGGATCGGGCTGATATGAGCCCTCGTACTTGCGGTATTCGTAGCCGCTGGCGAACGACACCGCGCCGCCCGGCAGCTGGAACAATTCGCTGCTGAGGTTGGCGGTGAACAGGCTCAACTCGTTCTGGCTGCGGTCGCGCACCACCGGCTGGATCCAGCGCAACATGTCCGGCGTGATGCTGCCCGCCCCGCTGAAGATATCCAGCGGCACGCAGCCAGCCACCGCCGCGCATGCAGCCGGATCGCCCAACGCCAGATTGATGTTGAACAGGTTGTAGCTGCCGTAGTTGGTCTGCTCAGCCTTGTTCTTGCTGTACATGCCGTTGACGTCCCAATACCAGGTGCGCGCGGCCGCTTCGAAGGTGCCCACCAACCCGGTGCCGAAGTACTGCGTATCCACCTGCTGCTCGTAGCGACGCGGCCCGCCTTCCACCGGACGTCGGCCGATCTGGATCAGGTTGGTGGCCGAATTCAGATCGAAGCCGAACGGATTGAACGGATTCAAGCCGGAAATCACGATGTTGTCGGCGAGCGGATTGCCGGTGCCGGCATCGGGGCCGAGAAAGATCGGCTCCGGCGCGGCCTGGTTGGTCGACTCGCGCCGATTGCCCAACGCCTTGACGTACCACTGCACGTCGTCGTTGAAGTAATAGCGAAATTGCGCAAACACGCCCTTGCGCTCGGACGGTGTCAGCAGCAGGTTCTGTTCGGCGAAGTTGTAGCGGTCTGCGGTGCCGAAGCAGTGGTAGTCGTCGCTGCGCGTGCAGCCCGCGCTGCCGTCGTATTGCGGCGTGCCGACGCCGGCATTGGGGGTGAGGTTCTGGCGCGCGCCGGTCGTGGGGTCGACGAACTGAAAGCGCCCATCCGGTGTGGCCGAACTGCCGAAGGTCAGGCCCGTACCCGGGATCGGAAAGCGCGCCTGTGCACGGTCGCGCGCATAGATCGGGTCCTGTTTGACGTAGCTGGCGCCTAAAAACAGGCTGAAATCCTCGCCGCTGGTGCCCCAGGCCAGATCCACGCCCTGGTTGGCGCCATCGCCCTTGCCGTACTGGCCGTAGTTGAGCGTGACCTGCGCACCGTCGAAGCTGCGCCGGGTGATGATGTTGACCACGCCGGCAATCGCATCGGAACCGTACAACGACGAGGCGCCATCTTCGAGCACTTCGATGCGTTCGACGATCGCCAGCGGAATGGTATTGAGGTCGGTCGACGAGCCCACACCCGAGGCGGACGACTCATTGACCCAGCGGATGCCATCGACCAGCACCAGCACGCGCTTGGAGCCGAGGTGGCGTAGATCCACCTGCGCCGAACCCGCGCCCACGCCGCCGCCGTCGGGCGGAAAGCCGAAATTGCCGGACGAATTGAACTTGGCGTTGAGCGCCGAACCGGACGCGGTGAGTTCCTGCAGCACTTCGCCGATCGAGGTCAGGCCGGTGCGCTCGATGTCGGCGCGGTTGAGCGTCTGGATCGGCACCTGGCCTTGCAGCTCGGCAGTCCTGATGCGGGTGCCGGTGACTTGCACGCTATCGAGCGTGCGCGTACCGGGGGCGGCCTCGGGCTGTTGCGCCCAGGCCAGTGTGGGAATCAGACACAACGACAACTGCACGGCCAGGCATGACCGAGACGGGCCAATCAGACGCTTCATCCTTTCTCTCTCCAGAAGGATCTTTAAGTGTCCGCACGCCCCCGTGCCCTGCGGTCCGGCCCAAGTTGTAAACGAAACCTTAACGCACCGCAATCTGGCGGTGCAGCACTGCGATGCGCGTCGCAGTGCATGGTGTGAGCGCGGATGCCGATAGAAACGCGCAAGCGCATGGTCCAGACGACGAACGCACAGCGGCATCGATAGGGCATGTGCTGTCAGGCGCGATGCGTATTCACTCAAGCGCTCAGGCGTGCTTCGGTATAGTCGCGTGATGACTTATTTCCCGCGTCTTGCCACTGTTTTCGTCGGCCTGTTGTGCCTTGGCAGCACTGCGCTGCATGCGCAAAGCCTGGATCCGCAATTGACTGCCATGCGCGATGCAATCGCCGCCGCAGAACGCGGCCAATCTGATCCCGCCCAGCTCTCTGCATTGAGCCGCCATCCGCTGTACGGCTGGCTGGAGTACGCCACGCTCAAGCGCAACATCGACAACGTCTCCAACGCGCAGGCGCAGGGATTCTTGCAGCGCTACGCAGGCCAGCCAGTGGCCGAGAGCTTCCGTAGCATTTGGTTGCCGGCGATCGCGCGCCGCCAGGACTGGACCACGTTGCTGGCCAACTGGAAGACCACCGAGAACGTAGGGCTGCGCTGCGCGCAGCTGACCGCGCGCCAGGCCACCGGCAAGCTGGACGCACAGTGGAGCCGCGATGCGCTCACCCTGTGGCGCAACGGCAAGGCGTTGCCGGATGCGTGCGAGCCGGTGGTGGCGGGGCTGGAGTCGCGCGGCGAACTCACCCCGGCACTGCGCTGGGAGCGTGTGGAAGCCGCTGCCGATGCCCAGCTGCCTGCAGTGATGCGTGCGGCGGCGCGTGGCTTACCGGCGGCTGATCTGGCACTGGCCACCGATTACGCTGCCTTTCTCGACAAGGTCCACCCGCGTGCACTGGGTTGGCCAAAGACCGAGCGCAGCCGCAACATCGCCGTCGATGGCCTGGCCAAGCTGGCCAAGACCGATCCGGATGCCGCCGAGCAACAGTTGCCGCAGTTCGCCAGCGCGTTGGGTTTCAGCGACGCGCAGCGCGGGCAGGTGCTGTATCAGATTGCGTTGTGGACGGTAGCGTCCTACCTGCCGGATTCGGCGCGCAGGCTCAACGCGGTGCCCGATGCGGCCTACGACGAGCGCCTGCACGAATGGCGCGCGCGCGAGGCAATGTCGCGCGGCGATTGGCCTGCGGCCTTGGCCGCCATCCGCAAGATGCCGGCCAGCCAGCGCGCCGATTCGCGCTGGCAGTACTTCGAAGCGCGCCTCACCGAGAAGACCGGTTCGGCGGCGGCAGCACAGCCGTTGTATCGCGCGGCGGCACAGTCGCCCACCTTCCACGGCTTCCTGGCCGCCGACCGCCTGCAGCAGCCGTATCGGCTATGCCCATGGGAGCCCAAGGACAGCCCGCAGGCCAAGGCCGCGGTGGCGCGCGACCCGGCATTGACCCGTGCAATTGCGTTGTTCCAGATCGATCGCCCCGGCTGGGCGGTGGCGGAGTGGAACGATGCCGCCAGCCGCTTCGACGACACCCAGCGCCGCCTGGCGGTGGAGGTAGCCAGCGACAACGGCTGGTTCGACCGCGCGGTATTTGCGCTCGGCAAACAGCCGGACGAGCAACGGCTGTATGCGCTGCGCTTCCCGTTGCATCACGATGAGAGCATTCGCCGCGAGGCCGCCAAGAACGCCATCGATCCGGCCTGGGTCGCTGCAGAGATCCGTGCCGAAAGCATCTTCAATCCACGTGCGCGTTCGCCGGCCAATGCGATGGGCCTGATGCAGGTATTGCCCGGCACCGGCGCGGCAGTGGCCAAGGGCATCGCCCTGCCCGGCTACGCGGGTGCCGCCAGTCTGTACGAGCCGGACACCAACATCGCCATCGGCACCGCGTACCTGCGCCAGTTGCTCAACACCTATGGTCTGCCGTATCTCACCATCGCCGCGTACAACGCCGGACCCGGCCCGACCGGCCGCTGGCAATCGCAACGGCCGGGCTTCGAACCGGACTTCTGGATCGAGACCATCAGCTACAAGGAAACCCGCGAGTACGTTGCGCGTATCCTGGCCTTCAGCGTGATCTACGACTGGCGCCTCAACGGCGACATGCTGCCGCTGAGCGACCGACTGATGGGCAAGCTGGTGGACAAGCGTCAAAAGCCGGTGTGCACGCCGGGCCAGAGCGCGAACAACGCAGCGCAGGACTGAGCGCACTTTTGCCGACGCGTCCTGCCGCTTGCTGAGGCGGGCGCGCCTGCGCCGTTGCGTCTGTTCTCGGCCATGGATTAGTTGAAGTGCGATGCGCTGTCCGCTTGCGGGCCGCATCGCGAGTCGATCTTTGGACGCGTGGCGGCAGCGTGCTATCGCGTCCTGGCTTCGCTGACGATCCCTAAACAGGGCATCCAGACCTCGATCGGCACATCGTGCAAACGCACAACGCCCGCATCGCTGCGGGCGTTGTGTGATGACGGACAGCGCTGCAACCCTTGCAGCGCTGCGTGCAGCAGCAGTTACAGCTTGCCTGCGCCGGCCTTGGCCTTGACGTCCGCAGCCACCTTGTTGGCAGACAGCAGATTGTAGGTGTACGGCGGCTTCCAGCCGATGTTGCTGTTCCAGGAACAGCTCAACGCCTTGCCGTTGAGCAACGACCCCTGGTCGCGGTACACGCTGCCCTTGTAATCGCCGGCAATCTTGTCGCAACTACTCACACCGCTGATGTCGAAGGCATTGTTCTCGGAGAAGATCTTCGATTCCTTGCCCACACCATGCGCGTGCGAGAACGGGTAGACCTTATTGCTGGTGCTGCCCACGTGGTAGTTGTTGTACAGATGCACCTGGCCGAAACGTACCCGCGGTGCACGCGCGGAGATGTTCTCGAACAAGGTGTTGTGGATGGTCACCTTGAGCTTGCCGCTATCGGTGCTGGAGGCGCTGTCGCTGGAGCCGATCAGGCTGTTCTTCTCGTGCGACTTGAAGGCCGAGTACGAAATGGTCACGAAGTTCGCGCCCTTCTTGACGTCCATCGCGCCGTCATGGTGCTGCTTGGGGCGACCATTGGCGGTGCCGTTCTGATCGTCGGTGCGGCGACCATCGGTAAAGGTCACGTGGTCCACCCACACGTTGGTGGCGCCTTCCACGGTCAAACCGTCGTACTCGGCATTCCAGTTGCCGTTGTCGCCATCGTCGGCATCCCACTTCGGTTCCGGATCCCACGGATTTTCGATGGTGAGGTTGCGCACGATGACGTCGTTGGCCTTGATGTAGAAATAGCCTTCGCGGATTTCCGCGTTGGTGCCGACGCCGATCAAGGTGGTCTTGGTCGGCACATCCAGACGCGCACGCGTCTTCATGTCCGAGGTCTTGGTGTAGGCCTTGCCTTCGCTGATGTCGATGACACCCTTGACCTTGATGATGCGCCCGTTGCTGCCAGCGCTGGCCTTCAGTGCGGCCTTCAATTGTGCTGCGTTGCTGACGGTAGAGATATTCGCTGCCGCCGCCTTGGAACCGCCTTTTGTGCCGCCGTTCTGGGTGGCCCAGCCGGTGGTGGCAACCTCCAGCGCAGGGTCGGCTGCGTAAGCGGTGGTCGACAACAACGCGGCGCTCAATACAACGCCCACAACGGTACGTCCCACAACAGTCGATGCGTTCGACATGGTGATGAAATCTCTTGGATGAGTGATGCATGACACGCCGCTACGCGACGTGTTCCCCGTGCGTTCGCCCAGGCCAACAGGCCAGTCCCCTAGCGAACCCGACCGATGCTAATGCTTATGTACATTATTTAAAAGTACATTTTCATCATGTTGCACCTGCGTTTTTGGAATGACCACGAGCCACGCGCAGCGCACGTTTTCGTGCACTGCGCGTGGCAACGCTTTGCAGCAGGTGCTGTCGCTTACAGCTTGCCGGCGCCGGCTTTTGCCTTGACGTCCGCAGCTACCTTGTCGGCCGACAGCAGGCTGTAGGTGTATGGCGGAGTCCAACCGATATTGGTGTTCCAGGAGCAGCTCAAGGCCTTGCCATTGAGTAGCGAGCCCTGGTCGCGATACACGCTGCCGCCGTAGTCGGCAGCGATCTTGTCGCAGCTGCTCACACCACTGATGTCGAACACGTTGCGCTCGGAAAAGATCTTCGATTCCTTGCCCACGCCATGCGCATGCGAGAACGGGTAGACCTTATTGATGGTGCTGCCCACGTGGTAGTTGTTGTACAGATGCACCTGGCCAAAACGCACCCGCGGTGCACGCGCGGCAATGTCCTGGAACAGGGTGTTGTGGATGGTGACCTTGAGCTTGCCGCTGTCCAAGCTTGAATGACTGTCGCTGGAACCGATCAGGCCGTTCTTCTCATGCGACTTGAACGCCGAGTAGGAAACGGTGACGAAGTTGGCACCGCGCTTGATGTCCAACGCGCCGTCGTGATGCTGCTTGGGGCGGCCGTTGCCGGTGCCGTTCTGATCATCGGTGCGGCGACCATCGGTGAAGGTCACGTGGTCCACCCATACGTTGGTAGCGCCTTCCACGGTCAGGCCGTCGTACTCGGCATTCCAGTTGCCGGCGCTGCCATCATCCGGATCCCAGACCGGCTCCGGGTCCCATGGATTTTCGATGGTGAGGTTGCGGATGATGACGTCGTTGGCCTTGACGTACATGTAGCCTTCGCGGATTTCGGCGTTGCTGGTGATGCCGATCAGCGTGGTCTTGGTCGGGATATCCAGACGCGCGCGCGCCTTCATATCCGAGGTCTTGGTGTAAGGCTTGCCTTCGCTGATATCGATGATGCCGCTGATCTTGATGATGCGTCCATTGCTGCCCACGCTGGCCTTCAGCGCGTTCTTCAACTCGGCAGCATTCTTGACGGTGTAGATGTTGGCAGCGGCAGCTTTCGAGCCGCCCTTGGTACCGCCGTTCTGCGTCGCCCACCCGGTGGTCGCCGCTTCCAGCGCAGGATCGGCGCTTGCAACGCCGGTGAGCAGCAACGACCCGACAAACAGCGACGCGGCGGCCGCCGTCGAAAATTTCGGCTTCATCTTGATGTCTCCCTCGAATGGGTTCGATGCGCCGCGCGGCGGCACATTCCTCGTCTATTGACTGCGGAACGTACTTTTCATCTCTGTAATTTTCAGCTCCGCGACACGGATACTAGGAGCATCGCAATCGCTTGTATCTAAGCAATGCCTCGATGTGCACGCGCAGTCACGCAAACGGTTGCGAGACACCAAAGAGAAGACAAAACGCTGTAATCAAGACACGCAGAGACAGCGCCAGGGACACTGCAGCGCAGCATTCTGCAAGTCGCATTGCAGTTGGACATGCCTTCAACACACCATGCTGCTGCGATCACATGGGCGTGTTATTTCGCGGCGAAAGCATCTATTGCAACGTGCTGACTGGATAGCGCGTGCACGAGGCACATGCGCTTGATGCGTCGGCACGCACGCAATCCAGCAAGTGGGAACCGACACCGAACGTGCGAGGCGCAGTGCAACCGCCGAGCGCACGTAGAACAGGCATGACCCAGGCGACCGAATGAGCGACACATCCGCATACATGCACTGCATGATGCGAGCCGTGCGCAAGACATCGTGATCGAAGACCAAGCGTCAATCGATGGCGCTATTGGCGTTGCTGTATGTTCAAGAGCACACGCCACGTGGCGCTGGTTGCGTACACAGTCAACCCGTACGCGTGCATCTTGCAGACTTTATCGGCTGTCCACAGCAGTCTGCACGCGAGCAAGCAACCCCATGTTTTTCATGCGCGCACCCATCCACGCACGCACAACGCCATGCGCGCGATCGTTATCTGCAATCGATTCGATGATGGGCAGCCCGCAAAGGCGAGGCTGCCGCAGCGCTCAGGAAAACCCTTCGAAGAACAACTCGATCGCCATCACCAACGCATCTTCGCGTCCGGTATTGGAGGGGTAGTAACGCGGGCGCCGCCCGATCTCGTTGAAGCCTTCGGAGTGATACAGCGCAATCGCCGAAGGATTGGACGGGCGTACTTCCAGAAATGCACGTCGCGCGCCGCGGTCGCAGGCACCCTTGATCAAGGCGCGCAACAACACGCGCCCGTGTCCTTGCGATTGCGCTTCCGGCGCGATGCAGACGTTGAGGACATGCGCCTCGTCGGCGGCGATGCTGATGATGCCGTAACCGATGACCTGGCCGCCCTGCTCCATCACCCACCCCGGGTAGCCCGCCTGCAAACAATCGCGAAAGATGCTGCGCGTCCACGGGAACGGATAGGCACGTTGCTCGATCTCCATCACCGCGTCCAGATCGCTTTCGCGCATGGCACGCAGTGGCGCAGGAAGCGGCGCGTTCATTGCGCTCACGCCGGGTCCTGATGGCGACGCAGCGCGCGCAGCTGCGGCCACAGCGCACGCTTGGCGGCCGGATTGCCACGCAAGTCGGCTAGCGGCCAGGAGGCCATCAAGGCTTGCGTCGAAGGGTCGCCAGGGTTGCAACCGGACGCGCGCAGCAACGCCATCTGCAAACGGTCGGGCAGACCAACGCGGCCACGCCGTTGCGGCGCAGCTGCCGAACGTGCAGCTACAGAATGTGCGTCAGACGCACGCGACTCGGCCGGCGCAGTCGGCGCCGAGCGACGCGCCGCCGGTACAGCAGCCGGAGCCGCTTGCACGACACGCGGCGCACGCACTGGCGCAGACACCGGCGCGTGGTCGACCACGTCAACCGGCGCAGGCAAGGCATCGGCTGTGTCGCGATCCAGATACACGGTGTGCCCCATCGCCTGCAGGCACGACACCTGCAGGTCCGACCACACCGGTTCGTGCGCTGGCTCGCTCATGGACGCCGGCTCATGGAAGCTCGGGGACACGCCGCCAACGCCGCCACAGCCACATCATCGGGCCGGACAATGCATACAGCACGCCGATCACCAGAAGCGACCGCGCCAGGTCGATCACCAACAGCGCGATCACCACCGTGGCAACCGCCAGTGCCAGAAACGGCACACGATCGGCACGCGGGCCACGCGCGCCGCCCTTGAAGCTCCAGAAGCGGATCCGGCTGACCATCAACAGCGCCGACACCACCGTGACCGCCAGCGCCACGTAGCGCAGCTGCTCGCCGTCGAAGCCCAGGCTGTCGTCGGCGAACGCCCATACGAAGGACATCATCAGCCCGGCCGCTGCCGGGCTGGCCAGACCGATGAACCAGCGCTTGTCGACCACGCCGACCTGGGTATTGAAGCGCGCCAGCCGCAGCGCCGCGCAGGCCGCATACAGGAAGGCGGCCGACCAGCCGACCCGTCCCATCACGTTGCTGTCGTATTTCAGCGCCGACAGCGACCAGTGATACATCACCAGCGCCGGGGCCATGCCGAAGCTGACCAGATCGGCCAGCGAGTCGTACTGCACGCCGAATTCGCTGCTGGTATTGGTCAGGCGCGCAACCCGGCCGTCCAACCCGTCCATCACCGCCGCCACGAACACCGCCATCGCCGCCTGGACGAACTGACCATTGGCGGCGGCGATGATGGCGTAGAAACCGGAAAACAACCCGGCGGTGGTGAACAGGTTCGGCAGCAGGTAAATCGTGCGCGAGCGCGGGGGCGGTCTCATTTCATCCATCCGACAAGTGTAGGGCCTGAGGTCCGTCCGGCGGTAGCGCGCCCGTATCCCGCGGCGCGCTCACTTGCCAGCGCGGGCCGTGGATGCTGCAATCGCGGCGGGAATCATCCAGGGGAAGCCACATGCACCTGTCGTCCGGGCTTTGCGCCCTGTTGCTGCTGGTCAGCGCCGCTGCAGGCGCTACCGATCTGTATAAGTGGAAGGACGCCAAGGGCGTGACCCACTACACCGAAACCCCGCCGCCGACCGGCCAGCGCTACGAATCGCGCCGGATCGACGCGCGCAGCGGCACTGCGGCCATCGCCGCGCCAGAGACCGCCACCCCGGAATCGGCCGACTGCCTCACCGCACGCCGCAACCTGGAGCTGCTCAGCGGCAAGGGCGAGGTCACCATGGGCGCCGGCACCGACGGCAAGCCCGGCACCCCGCTGGACCCGGACGCCCGCGCCGCGCAGCGCAATCTGGCCGAAGCCGCCGCCAAGGCCTATTGCAAGCCGGCAGCGACTGGCGGCGGCCCGGCCACCTGAGTTCGAGCTGGACAGCGTGAGCGGCCGTCACGCCGCTGGGCAGTGACAAAACGCACCGCGGCGGTGGCGCAGTGCGTTTCGAAGGCGGCACGACCTCGCTTCCAGGACTGTGGTCGGGCTCACACCGCAGGCCGACGATCCGGCGTTACGACCGCCTGACCAGGCAAGCCGAACGCCGACCACTCCCGCCGCGCAGGTATGCGCCCATGACCGGCAGGGCGCGACACTGGCAAACTATGGGCTTTCCGCCCAAGCGAAGCCCGATGCGTCTTTCCCAGTTCCACCTGCACACCACCAAGGAAACCCCGGCCGACGCCGAGCTGGTCAGCCACCGTCTGATGCTGCGCGCGGGCATGATCCGCAAGCTGGCCTCCGGGCTGTACACCTGGTCGCCGCTGGGCCTGCGCGTGCTGCGCAAGGTCGAGGCGATCGTGCGCGAGGAAATGAACCGCGCCGGCGCCGTGGAGGTGCTGTTCCCCACCATCCAGCCGCGTGAGCTGTGGGACGCCACCGGGCGTTGGGAAAAGTTCGGCGGGCAGTTGCTCAAGATCAGTGACCGCAAACAGCAGGAGTTCTGCTATAGCCCCACCGCCGAAGAAGCCGCAGCCGATTTCGCGCGCCAGGAGATCAACAGCTATAAGCAGTTGCCGCTCAATTTCTATCAGATCCAGACCAAATTCCGCGATGAAATCCGCCCGCGCTTCGGGGTGATGCGCGCGCGCGAATTCCTGATGAAGGACGCGTACTCGTTCCATCTCACCGATGCGGACATGGCGCGCGAATACGACAACATGCGTGCGGCCTACGCCCGCATCTTCACCCGTCTGGGGCTGGAGTTCCGCGCGGTGCAGGCCGACTCCGGCGCGATCGGCGGCGACGCCTCGCAGGAATTCCACGTCATCGCCGACTCCGGCGAAGACTCGCTGGCGTTCTCCACGGCCTCCGATTACGCCGCCAACGTGGAAACCGCCAGCGCCGCGCTGCCGGGTCCGCGTCCGGAAGCGACCGAGAGCATGCGCCAGGTCGACACGCCCACCCAGAAGACCTGCGAAGACGTCGCCCAGCTGCTGGGCATCGCGTTGCAGCGCACGGTCAAGTCGGTGGCGGTGATGACCGCCGCCGGCTTCGTGCTGGTGCTGGTGCGCGGCGACCACGCGGTCAACGAGATCAAGCTGGGCAAGGTGGCCGGCCTGGCCGACTACCGTCTGGCCAACGAGGCCGAAATCCGCGACCACCTCGGCTGCGAGCCGGGCTTCCTGGGACCGCTGAAGACCGCCCGCCCGGTGCGCGTGGTGGCCGATCGCGATGTCGCGGCCATGGCCGATTTCGTGGTCGGCGCCAATGTACCTGGCGCCCACCTTGTCGGCGTCAACTGGGGCCGTGACCTGCCCGAACCGGAGACCGTGGCCGATGTGCGCAATGTCATCGACGGCGAACGCGCCGCCGATGGCGGCGAGCTGCGTCTGGCCCGCGGTATCGAAGTGGGACACGTGTTCCAGCTTGGCAGCCAGTACGCACAGGCGCTGCAGGCCACCGTCATCGACGAAAACGGCAAGGTCGCGGTGATGAAGATGGGCTGTTACGGCATCGGCATTTCGCGCATTGTGGCCGCGGCAATCGAACAGAACCATGACGAGGCCGGTATTGTCTGGCCGGCACCGATGGCGCCGTGGCAGGTGGTGGTGTGCGTGATCAACCCCAAGCAGGACGCCCAGGTGGTCGCGGCCGCCCAGGCGTTGCTGGACGAATTGATCGCCGCCGGTCTCGATGCCGCACTGGATGACCGTGGCCTGCGTCCGGGCGCCATGTTTGCCGATATGGAACTATTGGGCATTCCGCATCGGGTGGTCGTCTCGGAACGTGGATTGGCAGCCGGCACATTTGAATATCGCGCCCGCACCGCCGAATCGGCAGAAAACCTGGATAAGGCCGAATTATTCTCCCGCCTGGGGTGCTGATCAAACAGGGCAATTCCGCTCCAATCGGATGAACACAAGGCGCCGAATTATTTCGGCGCATTTGTCATGCGGGTTTTCTGACATTATGATGGCCGCCGCTGCCAAGGATCGGCATTCTTTCTCTCTCAATCTTCCGGAGTCGCGATGTCGATCGATCTTTCTGGCCTGTCGGCCAAGCAGTTGGGCGCACTGATCAAAAATGCAAAGAAGCAGCAGACCGTGGTTGCCAAGCGCGCCCCGATCGCCAAGGTCCGCACGCAGCTGACCCGCGCGGCGAAAGCGCAGGGTTATTCCATCGAAGAATTGTTTGGTACCGCCGCCAGCGCCGGCCCGGGTCGTCCGGCCGCTGCCAGCAAGCCGGGTCCGCGCGCCGGCCGCAAGCTGGGCAAGGTTGCACCGAAGTACCGCAACCCGTCCAATACCCAGGAAACCTGGACCGGTCGCGGCAAGCAGCCGCGCTGGCTGGCCGAACTGACCGCTGCTGGCAAGAAGGTGGAAGACTTCCTGATCAGCAAGATTGGTGGCGGTGCAAAGAAGGCATCGGCAAAGAAGGCCGCGCCACGTAAAACGGTCACCAAGCGCGCCACCAAGAAGTCCAAGGCCGCTTGATCCAGACCAATAAAAACGCCGGCATTGCCGGCGTTTTTATTGGGTGATTTTCTGGCCGCTCATAAATTCTTGCGCGCCGGAATCAGCAAATTGCCAAACAGCAAACCGGCCATCAATGCCATCACAATATTGGTGACCGCCAACAATGCGGCTTGTCCGACACTGACATCCTGCTGTTGCACCAAGGTCAAAAAACCCCGCAGGCTGACACTACCGGGAACCAGCATGATGATGCCCGGCAATCGAATCAGCGCACCGGGTTTGTGCACCACCCGCCCAAACAGATTACCGGCGGCGGTCAATGCCATGGCCGAGGCAAATACTCCGGCCGGGCCACCCCAGGCATGCCCGGCATAACGCGCAATGACATAACCGGACATCGCTGCGGCCATGATCCATAAATAATCGCGCCGATTGGCCTTGAACAACACCGCAAACGCATAAGCGGCCACCAGCAACGACGCCCATTCCACCCAGCCGGCCTGCGGACGCAAGGCAGCCACCTGGGGGTGCAAGCCCACCAATTGGGTCAGCGTCACCGCGATCACGGCGCCTACCGTGAGCTTGAGCACCGTGGTCACCGCACCGGCCAGACGCGCCGTGCCGGAGACCCAGTGCTGACTGGCCAGCTCGTTGAATGCATTGGTCAGCGACATGCCTGGCAGCAGCACCACCAGCGAGGCAATGATGACCGTATTGAGATTCAACGGCCCGACCAGCGATGCCACCAGCGCGGCGACCACGCCAGCCAGCAGGCCAGCCAGCGCTTCGCCGGCTTCCTTGGTAGCGGCGCGCTTGTCGGTGTACTGGGTCAGCAGGCCGATCGACATGCCGATCGCGCCAGCGGTGGCGATATCCAGCCAGGGCAGCTTCCACAACCCGGCCACGCCGGCCGCGGCCAGACCGAAGGCCAGCACCTGCAAGGTCTTGCCGCGCCGATCGACTTCACGGTCCAGGCGGCGCAGCGCGGTGTGGCCCTGCGCAATGCTCATGCGCCCGTTGGCCACGCTGTCGGCCACGTAGTCGGCCACACTGAGCTTGTAGAGATCGTTCTCGCCCGGTGCCAGCCGGATCACGCGGGTGATGTCGCTGGAACCGATCGCCTTGGTCGGGTCGCTGAAGCTCAAGATGATGCCGGTGGGATTGGACCAAGGCTCGCAATCCAGCCCCAGCTTTTGCGATAGCCCGATCACCGCGGCCTCCAGGCGCTGCGCTGTTGTGCCATAGGAATGCAGACGCCCGGCGATTTCCGACACAAAGGCGACGCGCTGGGCGTAGGTGGCACTGGCGGACGGGAGAACGACGGTGGCAGCGGACATGCGTGGCGGGTCGGATCGGAAAAACGCCATACGGCGAGGACGTCAGTGTATGCCGCAGCGCGCGTGGCCGGCGCGCCCTCCGTCCATCCGAGGCCGTCGCAGCGAAGGCGCCCCCATCATTCGCTCACACCGGCCCTGTATGCTGGAGCCACGGACAGGCCACCCAATGATCAAACCGCAACCTCCACGCATCGAACAAGACTCGCAGGATCAGGCACAGGTCCGACTCGCCGGCAGTTGGGTCCTGGCGACCGCCCTGCCCCAGGCCGAACTGCTGCAAGCGGTGCCCGACGGGGTGCGTCGCATCGACGCGCGCGGCATCCAGCAACTGGATTCGGCCGGCGTGCTGCAACTGCTGCGCTTTGCCGGCCGCATGGGGCTGAAAGAAGACGCCATCGATTTCCGCGATGAACACCAGGCGCTGGTGTGCACCATCGAAGAACTCAACGACGAGCGCCCCAAGCCCAAGCGCGATTACGGCTTTGTCGCCGCACTCGACCGCCTGGGTCGCACCACCCACGGCGTCGGCCAGGGCATTCTGGAACTCAACAGTTTTCTGGGCGAAAACCTGGTCAAGATCATGCGGCTGATCCACGAGCCGCGCCGCTTCCGCCTCACCTCCACCGTGCATCACATGGAGCAGGTCGGACTGGATGCGGTGCCGCTGGTGGTGCTGCTGTCGTATCTGGTTGGCGCGGTGATCGCGTTTTTGGGCTCGACCATCCTGCGCGACTTCGGTGCGGAAATTTACGTGGTCGAGTTGGTGTCCATCGCGTTCCTGCGCGAATTTGCGGTACTGCTGACCGCGATTGTGTTGGCCGGGCGCACCGCCAGCGCGTTCACGGCGCAGATCGGCGCGATGAAATCGCGCGAAGAGGTCGATGCCATCCGAACGCTGGGGCTGGACCCGATCGACCTGCTGGTGATTCCGCGTCTGCTGGCGCTGATTTTTACCCTGCCGCTGCTGACCTTCATCGCGATGATCGCCGGCCTGGCCGGTGGCGTCACCGTAGGCGCATTCGATCTGGATATCCCGCCGCAGATGTATCTGGCGCGCATGCACGACACCATCCAGTTGCGACACTTCCTGGTCGGCTTGTCGAAGGCGCCGCTGTTTGCGCTGGTGATCGGCCTGATCGGTTGCCTGGAAGGGTTGAAGGTCAGCGGCACCGCGCAGTCGGTGGGCGAACGCACCACCTCGTCGGTGGTGCAGACGATTTCCTTGGTCATCATCCTCGACGCGATTGCGGCGTTGTGGTTCATGAAGATGGGGTGGTGATGGAACCGGGATTCGATCGTCGGGGTTTGGGAGTCGTGCAAGACAGCAGCGCTGTTGGCGCCCTGAGACGTGGGAGTGCGGTGCTGTGACCAATCTCGAATCCCCAGTCGCCAATCCCGGCACAGAGACGGAGGACGACGACCAGCTGGCGATCTCCGTGCGCGGGCTGACCAACCGGTTCGGTAGCCAGGTCGTGCACGAAGAACTCGACCTGGACGTACGCCGCGGCGAGATCCTGGGCGTGGTCGGCGGCTCGGGTACCGGTAAATCGGTGTTGATGCGCAGCATCCTGGGCCTGCGCGAGCCGGATGCCGGCAGCATCCAGGTGCTGGGTGCGGATGCGCGCTCCGGGCGTTTTGTCGACCGCCAGCACATCACCCGCAACACCGGCGTGCTGTTCCAGGATGGCGCGCTGTTTTCGTCGATGACCGTTGGCGAAAATGTGCAGGTGCCGTTGAAGGAACACCACGGCGAGTTTCCGGAGCGCTGGTATTTCGAACTGGCGCTGCTGAAGATCAAGCTCGCCGGCTTGCCGGCCGATGCGCTGGACAAGCTGCCCTCGCAATTGTCCGGCGGCATGCGCAAGCGCGCTGGCCTGGCGCGTGCGCTGGCGCTGGACCCGCCGCTGCTGTTTCTGGACGAGCCCACCGCCGGGCTGGACCCGATCGGCGCGGCCGCCTTCGACCGCTTGATCCGAACGCTGCAGCAGGCGCTGGGCCTGACCGTGTTCCTGATCACCCATGACCTGGATACGCTGTACGCCATCTGCGATCGCATCGCGGTGCTGGCCGATCGCAAGGTGATCGCCAACGCGCCGCTGGCCGAGGTCGAGCAGATCGATCACCCCTGGATCCAGGAATATTTCCACGGTCCGCGCGCCCGCGCCGCGCGCGCGGCCAAGACCGACTCCACCGAGACCGCCTGAGCATGGAAACAAAAGCCAATTACGTCCTGATCGGCGCCTTCACCATCGTGGCAGGCCTGGCCTTGCTGCTGTTCGGTCTGTGGGCCGCCAAGTACTCCTCCGATCGCACCTGGCAGCAGTACCGCGTGGTGTTCCGCGAGGCGGTCACCGGCCTGTCGGTCGGCAGCCCGGTGCAATACAACGGCATCGCGGTGGGCTCGATCACCGAACTGACGCTGGCCCCGAACGACCCGCGCCAGGTGGTCGCACACGTGCGCGTCAACTCCACCACACCGATCAAGAGCGATACCCGCGCCAAGCTGGCCATCACCAGCCTGACCGGCCCGTCGATCATCCAGCTCTCCGGCGGCACGCCCGAGGCGCCGACGCTGACCACCATCGACAAGAGCGATGCGCCGATCATCCAGACCACGCCCTCGGCGCTGCAGAACATCACCGATACCGCCAACCGCATCGTCGAGCGCATGGACGAAATGCTCTCCGACAAAAACGTGGCCAGCATTTCGGCCACGCTGCAGAACCTGGAAAAGATCAGCGGCGGCATCGCCGATCGCGACGAGGGCATGCAGGCGCTGATCGTCAGCGCGCGCGATGCCGCGCGCAATCTGGACACCACCCTGACCACCACCAACGGCACCATCAAGCGGCTGGATCAGAACCTGGTGCAGCAGCTGCCGGGCATCTTGAACAAGCTGGACGCAACGCTGGTCAAGCTGGATTCGGCCGCAGGTAACGCCGACAACATCCTTGGCGAAAACCGCGCAGCCATCAACAGTTTTGCCAACGATGGCCTGGGCCAGCTCGGACCGACACTGACCGAATTGCGCGGCCTGATCCGTGACCTGCGCCGGGTCAGCGACAAACTGGACAACAACCCTGCGCGCTACCTGCTTGGCCGCGACGCACCCAAGGAGTTCGAACCGAAATGACTGCCATGCGCCTGCTGCGTCCCCTGCTGTGCGTTTCGTTGCTGGCGCTGGGCGGCTGCTCGGTCCTGACCGGTGGCGACCAGAAGCCGGCCACGATCTACGCCCCCACCGTGCGCGTCACGCCCAATCCCACCTGGCCGCAGGTGACCTGGCAGCTGTCGGTCGCCAAGCCGAGCGCTGCCCGCATCATCGACAGCCCGCGCATCAACGTGCGCCCGACCCCGGGCGAGTTGCAGGTCTACCACGGCGCCGGCTGGGCGCAACCGGCCACCGACATGCTGGAAGACAGCGTGGTGCGTGCGTTCGAAGACTCCGGCAAGATCGCGGGGGTTGCGCGCATCGGCGCCGGGATCCGCTCGGACTACAAGCTGGCGATCGACGTGCGCCGCTTCGAAGCCGATTACGCCGGCCAGTCGGTGCCCTCGGCCACTATCGAACTCAACGCCAAGCTGCTGCATTCGTCCGATCAACGCGTGGCCGCCTCGCGCACCTTCCTGGTCGCACGCCCGTCCGCCAGCACCGACACCGCTGCGGTGGCCGTTGCCTTCGAGCAGGCGCTGACCCAGGTCACTACCGAGCTGGTCGGCTGGACGCTGACCACCGGGCAACAGGACAGCCAGAACTTGCCGCGTTCGTTGTGAGCGCAAGCGACGGACTTGGAGCTGCTGACAACACCTAGTGAGCAGTCGTTAGGTGGGAGCGGACAATGCGTGGAACCGGAGTTTACGAGTGGGACATACCGACTCCCAGCACCGGCCGCGCCCGCCTGTTGGCTGCCGCAAGGCGGCTGATCTGCGGGCTGGCTGCAAGGCCCTTGCCCACCCACCATCGCGGGACACGTTGCAAGTACGTCTTCGTAAGCTCCGTGGCGGCATCCATGCCGCCAAGGGTCCCGCGACGGTGAGCGGGCAAAGACCAGTCACGATGGTCGGTGCGCAAAGTTTCAGCACAACAACCAGCAAACCGCACGACGCGGTGGTTTCGTTCTTCAGCAAAAACACCAGCAAACGATCTGGTGCGGTGTCCTCACCGCTTGCGGGACCGTGTGGCGGCATGGATGCCGCCACCAAGCCCCCAGGGACGGGTTGACGGCGTGTCCCGCGCGCGGTGAGGGCACCGCCACTCAACCCACTCAGCGTTTGACCAGGGCTTCTGACTGCATCCACCAAGATGCAGACGACACAACCACCGCACTCACCACCAGGCGAGCGCTCGCTACGTTATGTGAGCCGCTTTTATCGCTGGAACACGCGCACCGCAATCTGCCGAAAGGTCAAATTGATCCGCTCCCCCACCGGGCGCGCAGTGCGCGGCAGCGCATGTTTGTAGTGCTGCTGGGTCTCGCCGGCCATCAACAACAGATCGCCGTGGCCGAGTTCCAGCGTCTGCTTCACTGCCGCATCGTCGCGATGCTTGAAGGCGAACCGTCGCGCCGCCCCCAGGCTGAGCGATGCAATCACCGGTTGCGCGCCCAGCTCCGGCTCGTCGTCGCTATGCCAGCCCATTGCATCGGCTCCACTGCGGTAGCGATTGACCAGCACGCTGTTGAACGGGCAACCGGCTTCATCCTGCAGACGGGCGCGTACGGGCTGCAGCGCCTCCAGCCACGGCTGCGGCGCAAATTGCGTGCCCGAGTAGCGATAGCTGGCGTCCGGATCGCCGATCCAGCTGCTCAGACGCGGCGAATCCACCACCCGCCCGAACATGCGGATGCGATGCACCTCCCACTGCACCTGTTCCAGCAACACCTGCATCAGCGCATCGGCCTGCGCGGCCTGCAACCAGCCACGACACCAATGGATCTGAGCTCCCGGCAATGCAACGCGCAGTTTCATGCGCAAACGCTAGCATGTGCGCGCCGGGGCACGCCCGCAGACGCGGATGAATCAACGCGATTTGCCGCCATCACATGCAATCCCGGAAAATACGCCCCAGCCATCGAGCCAACGGGAGCGGAGCAATGTCGGAAGCGGGAATCGGCGCGCAAGCGTCAGAGACGGTCGAGCGCGACGTCATGGAATACGACGTCGTCACCGTCGGTGCCGGTCCGGCCGGGCTATCGTTCGCGATCCGGCTCAAGCAGCTCAACCCCGAGTTGAGTGTGTGCGTGATCGAAAAGTCCAGCACCATCGGCGCGCATATCCTCTCCGGCGCGGTGATCGAACCCGGCCCGCTGGACGCGTTGCTGCCCGGCTGGCGCGATAACCCGCCGCCGATCTGCGTGGCCGCCACCGACGACGAATTCTGGTTCCTCGGCAAGGACAGCGCGCGCAAGTTCCCGGTGGTACCGCCGGGCATGCGTAACCACGGCAACTTCATCGTCAGCCTGGGCGCGATGTGCGCCTGGCTCGCTCCGCAGGCCGAAGCGCTGGGCGTGGAAATCTACCCCGGCTTTGCTGCCGCCGAAACGCTGCACGACGACAGCGGCCAGGTGGTGGGCGTGCGCATCGGCGATATGGGCGTGGCCAAGGATGGCTCGCACAAGCCCGGCTACACCGCCGGCATCGATATCCGCGCCAAGGTCACCGTGCTGGCCGAAGGCGCGCGCGGGCATCTGACCAAGCGCCTGCTCAAGCGCTTCGACCTCACCGCAGACAGCGACCCGCAAGGCTATTCCATCGGCATCAAGGAGCTGTGGCAGGTGCCCGAAGGCCGCGTCACGCCTGGCAAGATCGTGCACACCATCGGTTGGCCTGCGGACAACCGTACCTACGGCGGCAGCTTTCTGTATCACCTGGACAACAACCAGATCGCGCTTGGCTACGTCAGCGGACTGGACTACAGCGACCCGAAGTACCAGCCGTGGGAAGCCTTCCAGCAATGGAAAAACCACACGCTGATCAAGTCGTTGCTGGAAGGCGGCAGCGTCCTGTCGGCCGGCGCGCGCGCCATCGTCACCGGCGGTTGGCAGTCGCTACCCAAAGTCGAAATGCCCGGCGCCCTGCTGATCGGCGACACCGCCGGCTTGCTCAATGTGCCCAAGATCAAGGGCACCCATCAGGCGATTCGCAGCGGCATGCTCGCCGCCGAACACCTGGTGCAATCGCAGCTGGCCCCGCAGGGCTTCGATGCAAAACTGCGCGCCTCGGACGCGATGGCTGAGCTGAAGGAAGTCCGCAATATCAAACCCGGCTTCAAGAAAGGACTGTGGTTCGGCCTGCTAAATGCCGCCTGGGAAACCGCACTCAAGGGCGCCTCGCCCTGGACCCTGAAGAACAAGGCGGACTGGTCGGCGCTGCACAAGCTCGGCGAGTACGAGCAACCCAAGCGCGACTACGTCACCCGCGAACTGGCACCGCGCGACCGTTTGCAAGCGGTCTATTTCGCCGCCACCGAACACGACGAAGACCAACCGGTGCATCTGAAAGTCCTGGACACCGATGTCTGCGCCACCCGCTGCGTGGAGGAGTACGACAACCCCTGTACCCGCTTCTGCCCGGCCAACGTCTACGAAATGGTCGCAGACACCGCCAGCCCCAGCGGAAAGCGCCTGCAGATCAACGCCGCCAACTGCGTGCACTGCAAGACCTGCGACATCAAGGACCCCTACGAGATCATCACCTGGGTCACCCCGGAGGGTGGTTCGGGGCCGAACTACCAGAACCTGTAGAAATCAGGGGCCGTATCGGCCCCTGATTGTTTATGCGGCTTTGAACTCCACGCCAGTCTTGGCGCGCAACTCCTCCAGCCCCACCCCATCGGCCGCCTCCACCAAAACCAATCCGTCGGCGGTGACATCGAACACGGCCAGGTCGGTGATGATGCGGTCGACCACGCCCACGCCGGTCAATGGCAAGTCGCACGCAGGCAGGATCTTGTGGCTGCCATCCTTGGCCACGTGCTCCATCAGCACCACCACGCGCTTGACGCCGGCCACCAGGTCCATCGCGCCGCCCATGCCCTTGACCATCTTGCCGGGCACCATCCAGTTGGCCAGATCGCCGCGGTCGGTGACCTGCATCGCGCCGAGAATCGCCAGATCGATATGGCCGCCGCGGATCATCGCGAACGAGTCATGGCTGCCGAAGTAACTGGCACCGGCACGCGCAGTCACCGTCTGCTTGCCGGCATTGATCAGGTCCGCGTCCACTTCATCTTCGGTGGGGAACGGGCCGATGCCAAGCAGGCCGTTTTCCGATTGCAACCACACGTCCACGCCGTCGGGGATGTGATTGGCCACCAGCGTCGGCAGACCGATCCCCAAGTTGACGTAGGCGCCGTCGGTCAATTCGCGCGCCGCGCGTGCGGCCATCTGATCTCTGGTCCAGGCCATTACTGCTGTCCTTCGCGCACGGTGCGCTGTTCGATGCGTTTTTCCGGCGCCGTGTTGAGCACCAGTCGGTCGACGTAGATGCCCGGCAGATGCACGTGGTCCGGATCGATGGTGCCAAGGGCCACGATCTCTTCGACCTCGGCAATGCAGATGCGACCGGCCATGGCGCAGGCTGGATTGAAATTGCGCGCGGTCTTGCGAAACACCAGGTTGCCGGCGGTATCGGCGCGCCATGCCTTGACCAGCGCAACATCGGCATGCAGCGCGGTTTCCAGCACGTAGTGCTTGCCGTCGAATTCGCGGGTCTCCTTGCCCTCGGCCACGATGGTGCCGTAGCCGGTGGCGGTGTAGAACGCGGGAATTCCCGCACCGCCTGCACGCAGGCGCTCGGCCAGGGTGCCTTGCGGATTGAACTCAAGCTCGAGCTCGCCAGCCAGATATTGGCGCTCGAATTCCTTGTTTTCGCCCACGTAGGACGAAATCATCTTGCGGATCTGCCGGGTGGCCAATAGTTGACCAAGCCCGAATCCATCGACGCCGGCGTTATTGGAAATCACCGTCAATCCGCCGACCCCGCTGTCGCGTACGGCAGCGATCAGGGCTTCGGGAATCCCGCACAAACCAAAGCCGCCCACCGCCAGCGTCTGGCCATCGGCCAACACGCCATCCAGCGCCATCGTTGCATCGGCATAGCGTTTACCGCCGGCCTTACCCTCTTCATTGCTGCGCATCACCGCCCTCACCTCGCTGATGTGAAACGGTCATTCTATCCGCTGACTGTTCCCTGTCCCCGGTCGCAATTCCGCCACACCCAAGACACGGCGCACCCGCTAAACTCGGGTGTCCCCCACTTCAGGAATTGCCCATGACGCTACCCGCCTTCAAGGCCTACGATATTCGCGGCCGCGTGCCGGATGAACTCAACGAGGACTTGGCCCGTCGGATCGGCGTGGCACTGGCGGCGCAGCTGGATCAAGGGCCTGTGGTCCTGGGCCACGATGTGCGTCTGGCCAGCCCGGCCTTGCAGGAAGCGCTGTCGGCAGGCCTGCGCGCCAGCGGCCGCGAGGTGATCGACATCGGCCTGTGCGGCACCGAGGAGGTCTATTTCCAGACCGATTACCTCAAGGCCGCCGGCGGCGTGATGGTCACCGCCAGCCACAATCCGATGGACTACAACGGCATGAAGTTGGTGCGCGAGCAAGCGCGGCCGATCAGCTCCGATACCGGCCTGTTCGCGATCCGCGACACGGTCGCTGCCGATACCGCTGCAGCCGGCGAGCCCACCGCAAGCGAGCAGAGCCGCACCGACAAGACCGCCTACCTGGAGCACCTGCTCAGCTACGTCGACCGCAGCACGCTCAAGCCGCTCAAGCTGGTGGTCAATGCGGGCAACGGCGGTGCGGGCCTGATCGTGGATCTGCTTGCACCGCACCTGCCGTTCGAATTCGTGCGCGTGTTCCATGAGCCGGATGGCAATTTCCCCAACGGCATTCCGAACCCGCTGCTGCCGGAAAACCGCGCCGCCACCGCCAAGGCGGTCAAGGAACACGGCGCAGATTTCGGCATCGCGTGGGATGGCGATTTCGACCGCTGCTTCTTCTTCGATCACACCGGCCGCTTCATCGAAGGCTATTACCTGGTCGGTTTGCTGGCGCAGGCCATTTTGGCCAAGCAGCCGGGCGGCAAAGTCGTGCACGACCCGCGTCTGACCTGGAACACGGTCGAGCAGGTCGAAGAAGCCGGCGGCATTCCGGTGCTGTGCAAGAGCGGCCACGCTTTCATCAAGGAAAAAATGCGCAGCGAAAACGCCGTGTATGGCGGCGAGATGAGTGCGCACCATTATTTCCGCGAGTTTGCCTACGCCGATTCCGGAATGATTCCGTGGCTGTTGATCGCCGAGCTGGTGTCGCAGTCCGGTCGTTCGCTGGCCGATCTGGTCGAATCACGTATGCAGAAGTTCCCGTGCAGCGGCGAAATCAACTTCAAGGTCGCCGATGCCAAGGCATCGGTCGCCCGCGTGATGGAACACTACGCCGACCTGTCGCCCGAACTGGACTACACCGACGGCATCAGCGCGGATTTCGGCCAGTGGCGCTTCAACCTGCGCAGCTCCAACACCGAGCCGCTGCTGCGGCTGAACGTGGAAACGCGCGGCGACGCCGCACTGCTGGAAAGCCGCACGCAAGAGATTTCAGACTTGCTACGCGGTTGATTCATCTCCTCTCCCACCTATAGACGCACTTTGGAGTTTCCCCCGCCCATGAGCGACGTCCTACCCATCATTTTGTCCGGCGGTTCCGGCACGCGCCTGTGGCCGCTGTCGCGCGAATCCTATCCCAAGCAGTTCCTGCCGCTGGTCGGCGACAAAAGCATGCTGCAGGCCACCTGGCTGCGCTCGGCTCCGGTCGCAGGCCATGCGCCGATCGTGGTTGCCAACGAAGAACATCGCTTCATGGCCGCCGAGCAGCTGCAGCAACTCGGCGTAAAGCCGTCAGCGATTCTGCTGGAACCCAAGGGACGCAATACGGCGCCGGCGATCGCGGTCGCGGCCCTGGAAGCCATGCGCGACGGTGCCGACCCGCTGTTGCTGGTCCTTCCGTCCGATCATGTGATTCAGAATGAAGCCGCGTTTCAGGCCGCGGTGACGGCAGCGGCTGCTGCGGCCGAGCAAGGCAAGCTGGTGACCTTCGGCATCAAGCCGACAGCGCCCGAGACCGGCTACGGCTATATCAAGGCCGGTGCCGGTACTGGTGTCACTGCCGTTGAGCGTTTCGTCGAGAAGCCCGACTTGGCCACCGCGCAGAGTTACCTTGCCAGCGGCGAGTACTACTGGAACAGCGGCATGTTCCTGTTCCGTGCCTCGCGTTACCTGGAGGAACTGCGCAAGTTCCACCCGGCCATTGCCGATGCCTGCCAGAAAGCCTGGGAAAACGGCAAGCGCGATGCCGACTTCACCCGCCTGGACAAGGACGCATTCGCCGCCAGCCCGTCGGATTCGATCGACTACGCGGTGATGGAAAAGACCGCCGATGCGGTCGTCGTCCCGCTGGATGCTGGCTGGAACGATGTCGGTTCGTGGTCGTCGCTGCTGGACGTGTCCGAGCAGGACGCCCACGGCAATGCGCATCATGGCGACGTGATCCAGATGGACTGCCGCAATACCTATGCCTATGGCTCGCGTCTGATCGCCATGGTCGGCCTGGAAGACGTGGTCGTCGTCGAGACGCCGGACGCCGTGCTGGTCGGTCACCGCGATCGTATTCAGGAGGTCAAGGACGTGGTTGGCCGCATCAAGGCCGATGGCCGGTCCGAAGCCACCTGGCACCGCAAGGTCTATCGTCCGTGGGGCGCCTACGATTCGATCGACATGGGCCAACGTCATCAGGTCAAGCGCATCACCGTCAAACCCGGTGCAGTGCTGAGCTTGCAGATGCACCACCATCGCGCCGAACACTGGATCGTGGTGAGCGGTACCGCTGAAGTCACCCGTGGCGACGAGGTTCTGCTGCTGACCGAAAACCAGAGTACCTACATCCCGCTGGGCGTGACTCACCGTCTGCGCAATCCGGGCAAGTTGCCGCTGGAATTGATCGAAGTGCAGTCCGGCAGTTATCTGGGCGAAGACGACATCGTACGTTTTGAAGATACCTACGGGCGCGCCTGATCGGTCGCCTGCAGGATCGCTTTAGAAAAACAGCCGGGATTCCCGGCTGTTTTTCTTTGTGAATCTGGTGCGCAGTATTACTGCCGCCTAGCCGCTGCAATCAGCGTTTGGCCGCAGCCAACTCGGTAATCACCTGCTGCAACCCAGCTTGCCACTGCGGCAGCACGATGCCGAAATCGTTCTGCAGCTTGTCGATCGATAACCGCGAGTATGCAGGCCGCTTTGCTGGCGTCGGGTAATCCGCTGTGGTGATGGGCACGACACGCGGCGCGCGCGCCAGCAAACCCGCCGCGACGGCTTTCTCGAAGATGGCCTCGGCAAACCCGTGCCAGCTGGTCTGGCCGGCAGCAGTCAGGTGCCAGGTGCCCGATGTGCCGGGACTGCGTTGACGCAGCAGCTGCGCGGTGACATCGGCAATCAATGCCGCCGGCGTTGGCGTACCGATCTGGTCGGCAACCACG
Source organism: Xanthomonas sp. WHRI 8932A (assembly GCF_035012785.1). Taxonomy (NCBI): domain Bacteria; kingdom Pseudomonadati; phylum Pseudomonadota; class Gammaproteobacteria; order Lysobacterales; family Lysobacteraceae; genus Xanthomonas; species Xanthomonas sp. WHRI 8932A. The sequence continues at coordinate 62,104 of NZ_JAYGQQ010000003.1, read as the reverse complement.
CGCAGCTCATCGCGCTCTGCACCCACGCGCAACATCGTGCGCAGGAAGTTGGCGCCATGCGAGGCGTACACCCAGGCCGTACGCAGGATCAGATGCTGAGCGCCTGACGCGCGGATCGCCTGCTCACCAGCGAGCTTGGTTTCGCCATACACACCCAGCGGCGAAGTTTGCGACTCTTCGCGATAGGGCGCAGTGCCTTGCCCGTCGAAAACGTAATCAGTGGAGTAATGCACCAATGGCACGTCGTGCACGGCACACCACTGCGCGATGACGCCTGGAGATTGCGCATTTGCCCGCATGGCGCTGTCGCGATCCTGCTCGGCCCGATCCACCGCCGTATAGGCGGCGGCATTGACCACAGCCGTCGGATTGAGGCGATCCAGCAAACCGGTCAACGTGTCCGGTGCGTCGAAATCCGCGATTTCGCAGGCGCTACCATCAGGCAATTGACCACTGCGTGTGGTCGCGGTCACCGCACCATCGGCAGCAAGTGCGCGCAGCAATTCGGTGCCGACCTGACCGTTTGCGCCGAAGACCAAGGTGGTCACGGCGAAAACACCGGCAGGCGCTCAACCGGCATATCGGCCAGGAACGGCGCAACTGCATCCTTGGCGGAGAGCACCGGATCGCTGATCGGCCAGTCGATCCCGATTGCCGCGTCGTCCCATCGCACACCTGCATCGGCTTCCTTGACGTAGACGTCAGTGCACAGATAGCTGAAGACCGCACGCTCCGACAGCACCGCAAAGCCGTGCGCAAAGCCTTCCGGAATCCAGAGTTGCTTCTTGTTTTCTGCGCTCAATACCACTGCCGCCCACTGGCCGAAGGTGGGCGATCCATGACGTACGTCAACAGCCACGTCGTAAACCTCGCCTTCGAGCACGCTAACCAGCTTGCCCTGCGGTCGCGGCCATTGGTAGTGCAAGCCGCGCAACACGCCTTTGGCCGAAGTCGACACGTTGCTTTGCACGAATCGTGTCGGCAAGCCCTGTTGACCAAAGCGTTCTGCGTTCCAGGTTTCGAAAAAGTAGCCGCGTTCATCGCCAAACACTGCCGGCTCGATCACCACGCAGCCAGACAGCTTGGTTTCAATCACTTTCATGGAACAACTCCCCGCAACGCCAGCGCATGCAGGTATTGACCGTACCCATTCTTCGACAACGGCGCTGCTAGGCGCTCCAGCTGCTCGGCATCGATCCAACCCTGCCCGAAGGCGATTTCTTCTGGGCAGCACACCTGCAAGCCCTGTCGCATCTGGATCGTCTCGATGAAATTTGCAGCTTCATGAAGCGACTGATGCGTTCCAGTATCCAGCCAGGCGTAGCCGCGTCCCAATGGCTCCAGGTGCAGGTCGCCCGCATCGAGATAGCAGCGATTGAGATCGGTAATCTCCAGCTCACCGCGTGGCGATGGCTTCAGCGCCGCAGCGTAGTCGCTAGCCTTGCCATCGTAGAAATACAGACCCGTGACCGCGTAGTTGGAGCGGGGTTTTTCCGGCTTTTCGGCAATGTCGATAACCTTGCCCTGCTGATCGAATTCGGCAACGCCGTAGCGCTCCGGGTCATTGACCCAGTAACCGAAGACGGTTGCCCCCTGCTCACGCGCATCGGCGCGGCGCAGGGTCTCGGTCAGCCCATGACCATGAAAAATATTGTCGCCCAATACCAGGCAGCTCGGCTTGCCATCGACGAAATCGCGACCGATCAGATACGCCTGCGCCAGTCCATCGGGACTCGGTTGCACGGCATATTGGATATTGACGCCCCACTGCGAGCCATCGCCCAACAGCGACTGAAACAACGCCTGCTCATGCGGTGTATTGATGATCAGGATATCCCGGATGCCCGCCAGCATCAGAACACTGAGCGGGTAATAGATCATCGGCTTGTCATACACCGGCAGCAACTGCTTGCTGACGCCCTTGGTGATTGGATACAGGCGCGTGCCGGATCCACCCGCCAGAATGATGCCTTTGCGTTGTGTCATGAGAGCTTCCTTGGGAGGTCCGCACATCTGTGCGGACACTGAAGATGGAGTGTTATGCCGTCGCGCCGATGCGTTCCAGGCGATAGCTTCCGTCCAATACACCCTGTACCCACGCCTGATTGGTCAAGTACCACTCGATCGTCTGCGCAATCCCTTGCTCGAAGGTATACGCAGGCTCCCACCCCAGGTCGTTCTTCAACTTGGAGGCGTCGATCGCATAGCGACGGTCATGCCCTGGGCGATCAGTGACGTAGGTGATTTGGCTCGCACGCGGCTTGCCGTCTTCGCGCGGACGATGCTGATCCAGCAGCGCGCAGATCGCCTGCACGACCTCAATATTCTGGCGTTCGGAGTTGCCGCCCACATTGTAGGTCTCGCCGACCTTGCCTTTGGCCAACACGGTCCGGATCGCCTCGCAATGGTCACTGACAAACAGCCAGTCGCGCACCTGCTTGCCATCGCCGTAAACCGGCAGCGGTTCGCCCGCCAGTGCCTTGGCGATGACCAGCGGAATAAGCTTTTCGGGGAAGTGGTACGGGCCGTAGTTATTCGAGCAATTGGTGGTCAGCACCGGCAGCCCGTAGGTGTGGTGGAACGCACGCACCAGATGATCCGACGCTGCCTTGGAAGCCGAGTACGGCGAATTGGGCGCGTAGGGCGTGGTTTCGGTGAACTTGCCGGTCTCTCCGAGCGTACCGTAGACCTCGTCAGTGGACACGTGCAGAAAACGGAACGCGTCACGGCGCGCCTCCGGCAATGCCTTCCAGTAGTTGCGAACGGCCTCGAGCAACGCCAGGGTGCCGACCACATTGGTCTGGATGAAGGCGCCCGGGCCTTCGATCGAGCGGTCCACATGGCTTTCGGCTGCGAAGTTCAGTACGGCGTCGGGCTGGTGTTCTTGCAGCAGGCGGGTGACGAGCGCTCCGTCGCCGATATCGCCCTTGACGAACACGTGGTCAGCGTTGCCCTCCAGCGACGCCAACGTGTTCAGATTTCCTGCATAGGTCAACGCATCCAGATTGACCACGCGAATTCCGCGGGAGACCGCCTCGAGTACAAAATTGCCGCCGATGAAGCCTGCACCGCCTGTTACTAGCCAAGTCGCCACTGTCTACCCCTCCTGGTCGCGCGCCAAACGCGCTGCGTTTTCAAGCCACACAGGATATACGGTCCCGGCATTATCGGACTTAAGCGCGAGCGACTCCGCATGGCGCACCTGACGCACCGCAACATCCATACGCCATCGCATGGTGGATGCTCCCCGGTTAGAATGGGCGCACTCCCGAGCCTGCCGCCGCGGCCGGGCCTTCCCGCAATAGCTGAAGGATCTCGTACACGATGAAAATCCTCGTCGCCTACAAGCGCGTGGTGGACTACAACGTCCGCATTCAGGTCAAGCCGGATGGCTCCGGCGTGGTGACCGACGGCGTCAAGCTTTCGCCCAACCCGTTCGACGAAATCGCCCTGGAAGAAGCATTGCGCCTGCGCGATGCCGGCATCGCCACCGAGGTGGTGGTCGCCACCCTGGCGCCAGCCGATGCTGCCGCACATCTGCGCAACGGCCTGGCGATGGGTGCCAACCGCGCCATCCATGTGGTGACCGATGCTGCCATCCAGCCGCTGACCGCCGCACGCGCGCTGCTGAAGCTGGTCGAAAAGGAGCAGCCTGATCTGGTGATCCTGGGCAAGCAGGCCATCGACGACGACGCCAACCAGACCGGCCAGATGCTGGCCACCTTGTGGGGCCGCCCGCAGGCGACCTTCGCGGGCAAGCTGGTGGTCGCCGATGGCAAAGCCACGGTGACGCGCGAGGTCGATGCTGGCCTGGAAACGCTGGAGGTCGATCTGCCAGCGGTGATCACGACCGATCTGCGCCTGAACGAGCCGCGCTTCATCAAGCTGCCGGACATCATGAAGGCCAAGAGCAAGCCGATGGAAACCCTGGCATTCGCTGATCTAAGCGTGGACGCGCACGACAGTCTCACCACCACCCACTATGCGGCGCCGGCCAAGCGCAGCCGCGGCGCGATGGTCAAGGACGCCGCCGAACTGGTAGCCGCACTCAAGCAGAAGGGGTTGTTGTAATGGCCAAGATTCTTGTCGTCGCCGAACACCTCAACGGCCAGCTCAATGCGGCCACCGCCAAGACCCTGAGCGCGGCCCTGGCGGTATCCGCCGAGTCGATCGACGTGGTCGTACTGGCGGCCGACCCGGCCGCCGTTGCAGCCCAGGCCGCACAGCTGGCCGGTGTCGCCCGGGTGCTGACCGTGGCCAACGCCGCCAACGAACACGCGCTTGCTCAGGTGCTTGGACCCCAGATCGCACAGCTGGCCGGTCAGGGTTACACCCATGTCTTCGGCCCCTCCACCACCTTCGGCAAGGACCTGATGCCGGTGGTGGCCGCGCTGCTGGGCGTGAACCAGATTTCCGACCTGATGACCGTCGAAGATGCGCACACCTTCAAGCGTCCGATTTATGCAGGCAATGCCATCATTACGGTGAAGTCTCCGGCCGACCAGATCGTCGTGGCGACCGTGCGTAGCGCCTCGTGGCCGGAAGCGGCTAGCGGCGGAAGCGCAGCAGTCGAGTCCGTTAGCATCGAGGTCACACTGCCGACCCACACCCGCTTCATCGACCTGGCTGCAGGCAATTCCGACCGCCCCGACCTGCAGAGCGCCAAGCGTGTGGTGTCCGGTGGTCGCGGCGTCGGCTCGGCAGAGAACTTCAAGCACATCTACAGCCTGGCCGACAAACTCGGCGCCGCCGTCGGTGCCTCGCGCGCTGCAGTCGATGCCGGCTACGTCCCCAACGAGCTGCAGGTCGGCCAGACCGGCAAGATCATCGCGCCCGAACTGTACGTGGCAATCGGCATCAGTGGCGCCATCCAGCATCTGACCGGCATCAAGGACGCTGGCACCATCGTGGCGATCAACAAGGATCCGGAGTCGCCGATCTTTGAGATTGCGGATATTGGGTTGGTGGGAGATTTGTTTACGCTTCTGCCCGAACTCGAATCTGCACTAAGCTAGCGCTCCATTTTGGACAGCTTGCCGGCTGCCATATTTCAATACTTCAGGATTTCCATGACGACGCCAGTTCCAGTCAACGCTCTTGACCGCCACATTGGCCCAATTGCCGCACAGCTCGAGGAGGTGGCCGTTAAAGCTATCAGGAGCGGTTACTACGTGCTTGGTCCGAATGTGAAGGCCTTTGAGGAGGAATTTGCGCAATGGTGCGGTGCTGACGATTGCATCAGTGTGGCAAACGGTACTGAGGCTCTTGAACTCGGCCTGCGCAGCTTGAACGTTAGTGAAGGCAAGCGTGTTGCAGTGGTCGCTAATGCCGCGATGTACGGCACCACTGCTGTGCTTGCTTGTGCAGCCGAGCCAGTGTTCATAGATATCGACCCTGTCACCTGCACCATGGCGCCAGCCGCGCTTGAAGCTGAGCTCGCCCTAGGCAAGATCGACGTCGTCATCGTTACTCACCTGTACGGCAAGCTAGCCGACATGGCTGCTTTCGCTGCACTTGCGGATCAGTACGGCTTCACGATCTTCGAAGATTGTGCACAGGCGCATGGCGCTAGTGATGCTCAGGGCCGCAAAGCCGGCACCTTCGGCAAGGCGGCTAGCTTTAGTTTTTACCCGACCAAGAATCTCGGCGCCCTGGGCGACGGTGGCGCTGTTACCACCAACGACCCTGCTGTCGCAGAAACACTCCGCAAACTTCGCCAATACGGCTGGGCGGCGAAGTACCGCAATGAACTACAAGGGGGGCGCAACAGCCGTCTCGATGAGATCCAGGCCGCGTTTCTGCGCGTGATGCTGCCGCTGCTTGATGGCTGGAATGCGCGCCGCCGCGACATCGCCAACCGCTACTCGCGTGAAATCAAACACGCGAATATTGTTGTGCCGCCCGTTAGCGGGGTTGATTTCGTTGCCCACCTTTATGTTGTGCATACCAACGATCGTGCGGGATTGCAGAAGCAGCTTGCCGATGCCAGCGTGAACAGCGAAGTGCATTACCCGACGCCCGATTATCGCCAGCCTTTGTTCGCTGCCCGCTTCGACGGCATCGCGCTCAAAGCCACCGACTATTCGTGCTCGCGCGTAGTCACGCTGCCCTGCTTCCCTGAGCTTACGGATGCAGAGGTAACCCGAGTGATCGAGGCTTGTAACTCGTGGTGAAGCCCCGCTACTCGGTCGTGATCCCCGTCTACAAGAACGAAGGATCAATTCCGGCACTACTGAACGCGCTGGATGCATTAGCTAGCGACTTGGACGCACCGCTGGAAGTCATCTTTGTTGTCGACGGAAGTCCGGATGCCAGCTTTGCTCGATTAGAGCAAGGCCTTCACGCGGCGACTTTTCAGGCGCGTTTGGTGCTGTTGTCACGCAATTTCGGTGCGTTCGCAGCCATCCGTTGTGGCCTAGCCGAGTCGAAGGGCGACTACATTGGCGTCATGGCCGCCGACTTGCAGGAGCCGCCATCGCTCATGCGCGAGTTCTTCGCTGCACTTTCGACCAAACCGCTCGATGTCGTTTTCGGCAAGCGTGTCGGACGTGCAGACCCCGGCCTCAGCAAGTTTGCCTCTACAATCTTTTGGGGAGCCTATCGTCGTCTTGTACAACCCGAAGTCCCGCGCGGCGGGGTGGACGTGTTTGCATTGACGGCGCCATTCCGCGACCGTCTTGTTGCACTTAGTGAAGCTAATAGCAGCTTACTCGGATTATTGTTCTGGCTAGGTGGTCGCCGCGAGTTTATCGACTACTCCCGTATGGAACGCGAACATGGCAAGAGCGCATGGACGTTGAAGAAGAAAGTCACCTATCTCCTCGACAGTGTCTTTGCTTTTTCCGACCTGCCAGTGCGAATCCTGATGGGTGCGGGAGTGCTTGGGCTAGGCGTAGCACTACTTCTGAGTTTAGCGGTACTAATTGCCCGCTTTGCTGGAAGCTATGAAGTGCCTGGTTACACGATGTCCATGCTGGCGATACTCTTCTTTGGGGCCCTCAATACCTTGGGTATCGGCATCGTTGGCAACTACGCGTGGCGCGCTTACGAAAATACAAAGCAGCGCCCCCTCAACATTGTATCTCTGCAACTTGATTTCCCTGGAAAAAAACAATGAATTTCTATGTCCATGACAAAGGACTCTGCGAGTCGACCACAATCGGCGATGGCACCCGAATCTGGGCGTTTGCCCATGTGCTGCCTGGTGCTCGCTTAGGCGCCGCATGCAACATCTGCGACGGGGTCTTCATCGAGAATGACGTTGTTGTCGGCGACAACGTGACTGTCAAATGCGGTGTCCAGCTCTGGGACGGTGTCACTCTCGAAAATAATGTCTTCGTCGGCCCCAACGCAACGTTCACCAACGATCTCCGCCCACGAAGCAAAGTCTATCCCGAGACTTTCCTGCGCACAGTAGTCGAGATGGGCGCATCAATCGGCGCCAACGCCACGATCCTTCCAGGGGTGCGCATAGGACGAAATGCGATGGTCGGCGCGGGTGCAGTCGTCACGCGCTCAGTCCCTCCCAATGCCATTGTGGTCGGCAACCCAGCCAAGATAGTGGGCTACGCCAACGCTGGTACCGTTGCAATTGAGAAACTGCAGCCGCAAGCTACAATGCCGGTTGTCCAGCCATCATGTGTGCGTGGCGTAAAACTTCATACTTTCAACGCGATTGCCGACATGCGTGGCAGCCTGTCCGTGGGAGAGTTCGAGAAGGATATCCCATTCACGCCAAAGCGCTATTTCTTGGTTTACGACGTGCCCACAGCAGAAACCCGCGGTGAGCACGCTCACTTGGCCTGCCATCAGTTCCTTATCGCGATTAAGGGCTCGGTGCACGTAGTTGCCGACGATGGCGAACAGCGCGAGCAATTCGTGCTCGACAAGCCAAACCTCGGTCTATACCTGCCGCCTATGACATGGGGTATACAGTATAAGTATTCCGAGGACGCGGTGTTGCTCGTGTTCGCATCGCACTTTTACGATTCGGCGGATTACATTCGCGAGTACGGCACCTTCATCGAACAGGTTCGCGCGAACCACGCATGAGCATGCATGTGCTGCAACAGGCGAGGAAACTGGTAAGGGCATCTAGCTTTGTTCGATTCCTCATTTCGGGAGGCCTAAACACCGCTGTCACTTACATTACCTACCTCGCGCTACTCCAAGCCACTTCTTACAAAGTGGCTTACACTATTGCGTACGCATTCGGCATCGTCATCGCCTTCTTCATTAATCGCCTCTTTGTCTTCCAGACACACCGCGGCTGGCGCTCGCTGATAATGTTTCCGTTTATCTACCTTACTCAGTACCTAGTGAGCTTGGCTGTGGTATTTGCGTGGGTGGAGCATCTAGGCTTACCAGTCGCCCTCGCCCCCCTAATGGCAATACTGGTAACAATTCCACTGACATTCTTGCTCTCGCGTTTCGTTTTCGGCTCCCGAGCGACCTCAGAATGAGGCATTAGTCCTTTGCTTTGAAAACAAGGTAATAGGGATTGGATGATGGCAACCGTTCGAAATGCGCCTCAATGTAAGCCAGAGTCAGTGGGTGGGTTTTGCTGTAGCGAAGTTCTTCTCGGCTATCAAGTGGGAAGTCGAGTACGATCGCAAATCCAGGATTAGCTGCTTTTAGCCGTTCCACCTCCTCCTGCTGGAAGGAATCGTTACGCCCTGTAGTTGCATATATTTCCCAGAGAGGCGAGCGCCTTTGTTCCATTGCATATGCACCCGGCCAATAGGGCGTCGCAACAAAGGCACGACCATCAGGCGCGTACCGACTCACCATTCGGTTAATCAAATCGACATCCGAAAAAGTGGGACTGTCGAGTACGAGCCTCTGTCCATCCACGACCCTTGCTTCACAATCCCCTGACTGCACACATCTGAACCGCGGATGGGACGGCAGAGTTACACACGCTGTCGCCATGAGTACGAAGACGCCGGAAGTCCAACACAAAATTCTCCGGCCGGAACTTAATAATAGAAAAAGCCCCATAAGCATGGGAAAGATACCTTGCGCAAGATGGCCGACGTCGGCACGCGAGAATGCGTAATGCGCATATGGCACCGCTGTGCACACTGTTGCCACCACGGCAACGTTCACACGGATACGCTGGCGTAGTTGCCTCCACAAGTAAAAACCAGCAACCACCGGATACGCAATCAGACCGGCGAAGCAAAAGCCAATAAAGACCTGGCGTAAGTTACCCCAGGTATCCACTGAGAAAGGCCCTGACCACGGCCAAGGAATGGGCAACGGTAGGTTTGTGCCCTTTAGATCGATCAGGAACAGGATACTTCGCCAGAAGGCGCCGGCAAAGCCTTCAATAAAAAGGCAGGCGAAAATAATCGGAAGAAACCCCGCTGCAATACCGGCGACCCATGCGCAAAGATGGGCAACACGGGGAGCTCTGCCCGAGGCTACCCATGTCCATGCGAAAGCCAGGACCGTCGCCGCCACGGCGTAAACACCATGGTTGCGGCCAAAACAAGCGATGACACCTGTGCAGCAACCTAGCAATAATGAACGGCGTGCATTTGGTTTTTCGATCCACCAGGCAAGCAGTGCCGTAGTGAACATAGAAATCGCGATGTCGAACAGCTTATGCCGGGGAAACATCCACGAACACAATACGACGGACGCGATAATGAGCAGCACTGGATCGCGACGATTTGTATTGTTTTGCAGCAGAAGCAAGCCAAACCCGAGCCCCGCGATCTGAAAAACAAGCACGGCGACGCGGATATCGAGAATGCCTCGACCACCCCATAGCGAGGTCAACCAAGCAACCCAGTAATAACGTGCTGGGTCATACGCCATGAAATCGCGGATGGGAACTTCGCCTGCCCAAATTCGCTGCACGCCATACCATAGAAATCCTTCGTCCCAAATATTCAAACCGAAACGGATCTCCGCGAATTGGAACGCGACGACGACGATGGTAGCCAGTGCGAAAGCCACAAAAACTCGTGACCATTGCCAGTCCGCAAGATCCGAATAGGACATAGTTTTCATTATTTTCTTGGGGCGACGCGTTTGGCCGCGTCACGGAACACCGGTGCATCCTCCAAGGCGGCCGCGCGTTGATAGGCCTCATAGGCCATGGCAGTATGTCCGAGCGCTTCGCTCGCCTTACCGCGCTCGTACCAGACCCATTGGTTCGTCCTACCTACCGCAGCAAACTGTGCACCAAAACTCTCGGCAGCCGCCGCTTCGCCCTGGCGGGAAAGACACTGCATCACCCCGATTACGCGCGCACCTTCATCAGCCAACTGCAATTCGTCGTGGCAATACATGCGTGCCGCGGCCTCGTGCACTGTCATTACCCCAAATTCGGTGGCGGGCTCAAGTTCAATGAGATCCCCCCTCGCATCAAAGACTGCAACGCGATCAAAAGCTGTGTAATCCAAAGAAGAGAACGGTATGTGCACTTTTGAGTCATTCGACATCGCAACGAGCGCCGCCGACGACACAGGGAAACTAACTGCCCACGTGAATGCGACCTCTGAAGTGAGCCTGATGAAGTTATCGCTCTGAAACGGGCTGAATGGCATCAACGGCCCGGCGACAAGGATACGTTCACCAGGCAAGACACGCCCTTGCAGTGCCTCTAACCCGGCAAATGCATGGGTGTTGAACTCATGGTTGGCTTTCACCCACTGGGGCACGATGTTATTTCGCTCGATGCCAGCAATCCCTGCCCCAAGCGCAAGTACCGTCAGCAACACGATGATCCAGCTGCCGCCCTTTCTTCGCTGCCCCGCTAAGATTGGCGCGAGCACAGCTGCTAGCACAACTGTCCCATACCAACCGTACATGGGCAGTAGACGGTCAGGGATCGCGCACATTGGCACTACCGCCAGAACCGGTGCAACGATGGCTATGGCAAAAATGTAACGATCGACGCACCACGCACGCCACAAACCGAAGAGTGCGATAGGAACAAGCGGACCTGGCAGGATTTCACTCGTATAAAACACCAGCGCCTTCATGAAGCTTAGCGGGCCAAGACCCACTTTATAGGGACTGGGTGCACCGCCTAGCTGGATGAAAGGCGATTTGAGCACAATATCTTTCACCACCGAAGCAACGATGACAGCCACACAAGCGGCACAAAGGTAAAGCGTCTTGCGATACCCGTATTTTCGGACCAATACTAGTGGCGCCACGGGGATCAGCGCTGCAAAAGTGGGTTTGGTTTCGAAAGAAAGGTATCCCAGAAGCGCTGCGATTGACGCCATACGTACGAATGCCCAACCGTCGAGTGCCACGCTATTGTCACGTTCGCGGACCAGCCAACCAAGTTGCAGTGCGAGAATCGCACCAGCAAGCATGCCGCCATAGTCGAGCGGATTGAGTTCGTAAAAAGCAGCGGTGCCGAAGACGACCAGGAACACCGCAAAGGCCTGCCAGGCGAGCAACGTTCGCCGCATTAAACCCTCTGCTGACCGCATTAGAAGGCAAGCGAAAAGGATTGCGGGGACGTTGAGGAGCACAAAGAAAGTATGCGCATTATGCACGCCCTGAAGAGCTAACAAAGCGAGCAGCATCAAAGGCCTTGGGCTGCTAATAGCAACCTGCCACGACATCTCATGTGCTACGACATAGTAGCGCCAAAGGTCAGAATGACTCGGAACATCCAGGGCTAGCAGGCCTGGCATGATGAACCACTGGGCAAAGATGAATGCAATTACCGCCAGAACGACACGATTGAACATTGGGGCAGGCCGCTGGACCTTCGTCTCGAGTAGCATGGGCTTGGTCGTCTGTGCAGATGCTTTCAATACTTTTACTCCACTACAGCCGGGGATTTCCGGGAGAAAACGTGCTTTAACTTGAGGCACGGCTTCTCGATCACATGCCAAGAAAGGTAACCAGCGCCGATCGCCACTGCTGCTGAAAGGAAGAAATTCACCGTAGATGTCTCGCCAGGAAACAATCTGACGAACATCTGCTGGATCGGCCATCCCCATAAATAGATAGCGTACGAAGGGTCTCCCCACCCATCAATGGAAGGCAGGCGAAAAGCATAAGCACACCAAAAGCAGAAGTAACAAAGAGCAAAAGCGAACATGTAAAGATAAACGTCGAGACCACGACATAGGTAAGTGGCAAAAGCGATCGCCACCATGCCCGCCGTACTGACGCTCAGCTTGTCCCTAAATGCGAAGATCAAGACACCGCTAGCAAAGTAACCCGCGAGCCGGACCCAGTCAGGATGTAATGGCAAGCCCCACGGAGCAACCACGCCTACTAACATCAGCGCCGACATGAATCCTAGTAGCGCCCAGCGCTGCGCCAATATGCCTAGCGAACCAATTATCGCCACAAAGACATACATCCTAAACTCGGCCGGCAACGTCCAGAGACTACCGTTCACCACATTCACGGCTCCGCTCTCGAACACACCAGGCAGCGTGAACTGCATTGCCGAAGAAAATGCTAGGTTTCGATATACGTACGAAAATGCCTCACTGGACTTAAAGTACGAGCCCAGTGGTAGAGACGATGCCAGCGGCCCTACGATGAATGCCAAAATCATGAGACACACAAAAAAAGCGGGAAAGACACGCAGCACACGCGCTTTCATAAACTCCCATAGGTCTGGTTGCCGGACAAAACTACCAGCAATCATGAACCCGCTTATTACAAAGAACATGTTGACCGCAATGTCTCCACTGTATATTTGCCAACCCATCGAGACAAACACTTCTTTCGCGGCCCCATTGGGCGCAATATGGAAGCTATGACCGTAGATGACAAGGATAGCGGCAACTATGCGCAACCAAAGAAAGTTATCCTGACGCCGTGCAAGACCCTCGGCTACAAGTATTGAGCGTTGCATGGTTGATCCCCAAGGTCTGAGCTATCTTACGTCGAAGAAAACATCGTCCGACTGGACCAGCTCACCGCTAGGACCTCGCGTCGTCACGAACAGTTTTAACTTGCCTGACACTGAAACGATCTCCAGCGGGACGACCGCTGTGATGGTGGTGCTTTGAGTGGTAGTCACCAGTGGCTTTCCAGCAAGTATCACGCGCGTTACTGATGCGTCGACCGGGCTGCTGAGCTTGACCCATAAAGCGGATGCGCCATCAGGCTGGATGTTGAACGGTTGACCTCTATGTGTCCCGTGCGGACCATAACCAACAATGCGTAAGGGCAAAGCCGGTGTGACCGCCACCGAAGTTGCAGGAGAAGCTATCTTAACTCCGAAACGCTCAGGATACGCAGCCCGCCCACCCTCCTGGCTACACGCCACCATGGCAGCTGTGCAGAGAATCACGAGCGCGCGGAAACTTGATCCAATTCTTCCGAACATCGTCAATTGCTTCCACTTACTGGCGGCAATTCATTCGACAGCGCGCGGAATACGGTTTCGCTTGAGAAGTTCTGCAAGATAAAGCTCTGAGCGGCTTTAGACCTTATCAGCCAGTCTTCGTTATCTTCAAGCAACTTGAGGATGTACTCGGCGTAACTGGATGCCTCGTTCGTTGCATAAACGAAAGACTCAGCGTCTGAAAGACCTTGCATACCCGTTGTCGTAGTAACCATGGGAAGACCATGTCGCATTGCCTCCAGTACCTTGCCCTTCATCCCGCCGCCGAATCGCAATGGTGCCACCGCCACACGTGCCCGCTTGTATAGCTGCTCAAGAGCATGATCGCTGACAAAACCCGTGACTGTTACCCTGGGGCCTGCCAAGGCCTGGACGCGTTCAGTTGGCTTGGAGCCGGCGAGCGTGACATGAATGTCAGGCCGCTTCGCGCAGACCAACGGCATGACGTTATGGATCAGCCATTCAGCGGCATCAGCATTTGGCGGGTGGCCGAAACCCGCAACAAACAAAATGTCGCGTCGTGAGGCCAAGTTATCCTGCGCGCCAGCCAAGACCCCGTCGTACGCGTAAAGAGGTACGGTACGGACTGCCGCTTTCATATCATGTTCTTCGGCCCATTGCCTGACGTAGGCTGATTCAAGCTCAGACGGATAATAGATGCCATCCATCCGGGGCCACAACATTTCCTCAAGCAATCGGAAACGTTCTATCTCTGCCTCAACAGCAGGCGAGGGGTCAACTTTCATCTGTTCCATAAGACGCAAGTGATGAATATCGTGACCATAATAGAGGCGTGAAGCACGGCTATGTGCAGAGACGTCATCGATGAAACATGCGCTGATGTGCGGACGACTAAAGATCACCGCGTCGATACTCGCGCCGTTCTCGGCAATCCAACTTCTAAAACCAGTCACATACTCGCCACCATACATTATCTCCACGCCCGCATCCTGAAGGGGTCGTGCATAAGGCTCGTCGTACCACATATTTTCTGGCCAAAACTTCACTGAGTAACCGCGATCCACCAGCAACATGAGCAGCTGATACATGGCGCGCGAGCCTGCATCCCGATCTGGCTGTGGGATATAGTGATCGATGACGAGCACTACCTTCTTAAGGTGGCTACGATCGCGGGCGAGAAAGGGGCGATCGGCGTTTTCCAGGTGCTCGCGCTCAAGAACATCACTCCAACGCTTGCGAAACTTATTCTGATTCTCCAACTGGTACGCCTTGATACCAGCCCCTGTATCAGTGCCGTGCGAGATACCTTCGTAGTGAACCACAACCGACTTCGGCTCATAAACGACCTTGCGCCCTGATGCACGCAATTTAAACGCAAGGTCGGTGTCTTCGAAATAAGCAGGCAGATAATATTCGTCGAAACCGCCAAAGGAATCGAATAACGCTTTTTCGATCATAATCGAAGCGCCAGAAATGTAGTCAACCTCACGCGTGTAGTTGTAGATACTACGGGAAGGGTCGTCCAGTCGACCATAATTCCAAGCACTGGCATCCTTCCAGACAATTCCACCAGCTTCCTGTAAACGCCCATCAGGATAAATAAGCTTGGAGCCAACCAAACCACAGTCAGGCCAGGAACTGGCAGTACTCATCAACGCATCCAACCAGCCTTCAGTCACCTCGGTATCGTTGTTTAGGAAATAGATGTATCGCCCCTTTGCAAGGGAGGCAGCATGATTACATGACCGAAGAAATCCAAGATTAACCGGATTTTCGAAGTATCGCAGCCCAGGCACTTCCTTCAGCGCGCCAATTTGCGTATCGCCGGACGCATCCTCAACAACTAGTACCTCCATTGTTACACGAGGTAGATTTGCGTGAATCGACCTCACACAAGCTGCAGTATGATCAAGCCGTCCATAGGCAGGAATAATGATGGTGACTTCAGGCTTATCGACCACGTCGAAAACAACACCATCCAACAACTTTATCGGATCCTCGTGCGCATTCATCAACAAGCCTTTGGGCGTGGCCGGGCTTGCTTTTCCGCGCTGCATTAGAATGCGCTTCACCGGAGACCGAACGGCATTCAACAGCGGTGTCTGCGTCCAGCGCTTGCCGCGCAAGGAACTTGCTACAGTGCCCCAGTCGCCACGCACCAAGCGCATCGCAAAACGCAACGGCTTTGTTACACGCCATGATTGCGACCTAAGCAATAAGCTCTCGCGGGCTAGAACTTCCTTCTCACGGGCCAAAACCTCTTTGAGATGAGCTTTGTCGACTGCTGATTGAGCTATCAGCACGTCAACCTGCCTATCCAGATTTTTTGCCCAAGTGGCAACTTCCTCATGCTCAGTCACCAATGCTGCGTTGCTTTCACGCAATCTCATCAGCTCTGCATCTAGTTGCTTTGCCCACTCCGCCACATCATGATGTTCGATCGACAGCGCTTTATGTTGGGCGAGCACACGCTCCAAACTCTCACGGGTATCACTGAATTCGGCAAGCACATTACCCAGCGGACCTTCCTGGGCCGAACTAATACTCGCCGGCAGTCTGGATTGCGAGAAGTCCGCATAATCTGGCATTCCCGACCTACCTGAAACGGCTAATTGAAAGCGGCTTTCCATTGCCAGATAACGCACGAAATCCTGCACAGAAGGTACCAGCAGATCGCCGCATTCCCTCATTGCGTCCGAGATAAAGTGCACAACTTGCAAATGGCGTGCATCATAGGGCCGAGCCACTCTGACGCAGGCAGCCACCACCTCAAACAGCGCCCGGAAGACTAGATATCCCAGAGGCACAGAACCCGCCGCCCGCCATTCCAGATCGATGAAAACACGAGCTCCGTCGGCACTTTCTATCAGGTTATGCGGCACTAGATCGACTACATTACCTGGCAGTGGCAGACCAGCATCGTAACGCGCCTTAATAAGTACCTCGGGATCAAGGCCAAGATGCACACCAACCGCGTCAAGCCACTGCCTGACCCAGGATCCGACATCTTCAATTCGCCATCCATCACGCAGCAGCATCTCGTAAAACGACTTGGTGAACGCACTGCCAGCGATGTAAGGCTCATCCGCAATAGCGCATCGAAACCCATCGACCTCATGGGTCAGGTCAGGCATCAGGAATTTGCGCGTCACCCAGGGTTGGCCGCTGCGCAACTCAAACCGCGTTTCTTTCACAAATGGCTTGTCGCGCTCTGTCGAAAAGTGATATCCCGATACATCGCTGTTATCCACGCCGAACTGCGAGCTACCCGACTGGGTATGCGCGACAATCAGAAATGAATTCGCCATGTCAGGCAGTAGTCCGTTGCGCGCCACTACATCCCAGACGCGATCGATTGCAAACAGCGGGGGGCGGCCGACCTGGGGATCGCGCGTAACAGATGCGGCCGCAAGCGCTGCGCCACCATCAAAACATGTTGCGGTCTGCACATCCCTTGAAAACCAAACCGACGTTGGAAGCTTATAATCCGGAAAAGGCAATGCAACCGCGATATCAGCGAAGCCAGCGGCGTAGACCATACTTTCCAGTTCACGACGCCCATAAGTGCGTGCTCCGCTACCTTCATAGATATCTTCCAGACCCAGCATAGGACGTCCGAGATGATCTTCTGGCGCCCCGGCAAAATATTTCAGACCCAGTTGATTCTCAATCGCAAGCAGTAGAACCCCGCCTGGTTTAAGCAGTTTGCGCGCACAATCTAACCAGTACGAAGCTGCATCCTCTCGATCTGAAAACCGTTCAGCATACTCAAGGACGCCAATGAGGGTAACTACATCAAACTTCTTTTCAGTAACGAATTCTTCAAGGTTGTCGACCACGACGTGAACATTACTGAGATCCTCGCAACGCTTCTTGGCCACTCGCGCTCTACGTATAGCAGGCTCCAATGCCACGACAGTGTTGGCCGTTTCGCCTAGATAGCGCGTAATCGCACCGCAACCTGCCCCAACCTCAAGAACATCCCCTTGCAGCATTCCGGCAAGGGGCCTGAGTAGATTCGCACGGCGTGCGCTGAAATAGTAGCGCGTTGGCCAGTCGGTAATTCGGTCAGCTAGTTCGACGGACTGCACACTTCGATCCATGCAAGATCCAACCAACTGATAGAGATTATCCTCTACCGCATAGCCGTCAGAATAGGCCCACTCTATGCCACTCTCCGCGCGCTGCCAGCAGTTGGTTTGCTTATCGAAAACGTATGCATCTAAAATTGCACTTGGGTCAGAATACTGGGTCATATCAGTTTCAAACTAGCTCGGAGATCAGTGATTCCGATGAAGGGAAGAGTCGACTCGACACATAAGTGAATTGCATCGTATCGCCGATCGTGCGGAACGACCTCGCCATTAGTCTCCCGGCTAGCCAATCCCACGGAAATAAAGTAATCGCCTGCTGCACAATTCAACCTCATTCGGCATTGGGCTATCCCGCTCTTGCCCTCGGCTTTAAATACGCCCTCTACCGCCGCCATCTCGGTATTGGTTCCATACACAGTCAGCCCCTCCTTGGTTTTCAAAGTGATACCTAGGATCGGCCTTATTAGATCGGCGTCGCAACGGTAACGCAAATAAAGTTCTATCTCAGCACCAGCAGGCAAGCTATTAGGAAAAGCTTGGCCTTGAGAGAATAGGGCAAAGTCAAGCAACTCAGCCTTTCCGTCGCCCCAACGGTGTTCGTATGGATTGAACAGTGGACGCGAAGCGAACATCGTTTCTTCACGCTCGCCAAATTCGGAGTCGAACTGAGCCAATTGGTGATCGAGTTGCATGCTGCTTGTTGGCATGACTTGCGATGATGCGGACGCCGCAGCAGATTTCTGACGACCATAAAGCAGATCGAGATACAGATTCACGACAGGGCGAGGCGCACCATCTTCTAACTTCTGGCCCTGATCGATCAAAATCGCGCGATCGCAATGTGTGACTACCTGCTCTGTCGAATGCGTCACAAGTAAGATAGAAGTCCCGCGCTCCCGTAGTGATTTCAGTCGAGAAAAGCACTTCGCTTGAAAGCGGGCATCGCCAACCGCCAACGCTTCATCAACGATTAGCACATCCGGATCGATCTGAGCTTGCACAGCGAACGCCAACCGCACGGTCATTCCACTAGAATAAGTGCGCACGGGCTGGTGAACGAATTCGCCAATATCTGCGAATGCAAGAATGTCATCGAGCTTTGCTTCTACCTCGTCGCGCGAGAGTCCGAGAAGGGATGCGTTGAGATAAACGTTCTCAAGCCCCGAAAATTCCGGATTAAAGCCTGAACCCAGTTCTAGCAACGCAGCGACACGTCCATTAACAGAAACCGATCCAGTGGTCGGCGTGACGGTTCCCGCAATGATCTGCAACAAGGTGGACTTGCCGGACCCATTACGCCCAATTAACGCAACACACTCTCCGCGCTGCACCTGAAAAGAAACCCCATGCAGCGCCCAAAATTCCTTGAAATAACGCCGCTCCCTTAATGAAAAGACGCGCCCCAGGGCGGAGACTGCCATCTGCTTGAACCTGTCGGAAGGCTCGGCGTAGATCTCGTAGCGCTTACTGACTTGATCGACGTCGATAACCGCGTCAAAGGACATCCGCGAACCCCCTGCGCGTCGCATTGAAACCCAGCCAACCGAACCAACAGACCAGGGAGGACACCAAAAAGTAAAGCAAGACGTGGGTTACTTCCGGCAGCGTATTCCAAAGCGCTACACCACGGCCCGCCTCTACTACAAACGTCAGTGGATTGAGCATTGGCAACCACTGATAATCTTGAGGCAAACTGCTACGCGGATAGAAGATAGGTGCTAGGAACACAAGCGCAGTCGAGACGACGGCCATGATCTGCTGCGCGTCACGAAAATAGACGCCCAAGGCAGATATCAACCAGGTGACCCCAGACGCCATTGGCAGGAACAAAATCATGATGAATGGAAACAGCAAAGCAGTTACCGACATGGACGCGCCAGTCAGCAACATTGCAATCAGCAATACCATAAAACTTATTAGCGCATGAAAAACTGAGGTCCCCACCACCACCCAAGTTAGAACCTCGAGTGGAAAGACCACTTTCTTAACGTAGTTCGGGTTGGACGTGATCAAAACCGGCGCCCGACTAAGGCACTCCGAGAAGAAATTTCCAAAAATCAATCCTGAGAATAAAACAACCGCAAAGTGCGTCTCAGTTACGCCCGACCCAGACCAGCGGGATTTGAAAATGTAGCCAAAGACAAAAGAATAAATTGCCAACATTAGCAAAGGATTGAGAAAGGCCCAAAATGTACCACCGAGTGAGCCGCGATACTTTCCGGTCACATCGCGCTTACACAGCTCCCATATCAATTGCCGATGTCGAAACAACGATAAATAGGGAGCGAGTGGACTCAAGCCTGGATGAAAATCTCGCTTATTTTGATTCGAATGACTCATTGCAACGCTTGTTCCAAATCCCCACGCAAATTCCCCAAATCCTCAACCCCCACGCTCAGCCGCACCAGCGCATCGCTGATACCAAGCTGTTCGCGGCGAGCCACTGGGATGGAGGCGTGCGTCATGACGGCGGGATGATTGACCAGGCTTTCCACGCCGCCCAGTGATTCGGCCAGGGTGAACAGTTCGGTCTTTTCGCAGAAGCGCTTGGCTGCGTCGAAGCCGCCTTTGAGCACGATGGAGACGATGCCGCCGAAGCCGGACATCTGGCGCTTGGCCAGTGCGTGCTGCGGGTGCGAGGCCAGGCCGGGGTAGATCACCTTTTCAATGGCGGGATGGGTTTCCAGCCACTGCGCCAGCGCCAGTGCGTTCTCGCAGTGCGCACGCATGCGCAGCGGCAAGGTCTTCAATCCGCGTAGTGCGAGGAAGCTGTCGAACGGGCCTTGTACGCCGCCGATGGAGTTCTGCAGGAAGGCCAGTTGTTCGGCAAGCTCGGCGTTGTCGCCAACCACCGCGATGCCGCCGACCATGTCGGAGTGGCCGTTGAGGTACTTGGTGGCCGAATGCACGACGATGTCGGCGGCCAACTCAAGCGGGCGTTGCAGCATCGGCGAGGCGAAGGTGTTGTCGACCACGATCAGCAAGCCATGCTTGCGGGCGATGGCAGCAATCGCGGCGATGTCGACCAGCTTGAGCATCGGGTTGGTCGGGGTTTCGATCCACACCATCTTGGTATCGGGGCGGATCGCGGCTTCGAAGGCGGCCGGGTCGGTCAGGTCGACGAAGCTGAAATCCAGGCCGGCGGTGCGGCGGCGCACGCGCTCGAACAGGCGGAAGGTGCCGCCATACAGGTCGTCCATCGCCACCACGTGGCTGCCGGCATCCAGCAATTCCATCACGGTGGAGGTGGCGGCCATGCCCGAGGCAAACGCGAACGCGCGCGTGCCGCCTTCCAGCGCGGCAACGCAGCGCTCGTACGCAAACCGCGTCGGGTTATGGGTGCGCGAGTACTCAAAGCCCTGATGCTCGCCGGGGCTGGACTGCGCGTAGGTGGACGTCGCATAGATCGGCGGCATCACTGCGCCGGTGCTGGGATCTGGCGACTGCCCTCCATGGATCGCCAGCGTTGCAAGCGCCAATGCGCGCTCGCCATCGTGGCTCTTGGTAGTGCGGTTGGACATGGAGGTTCCCGGAAAAAGTGGGCGATTGTATCAAGCAGGTCTGAACGGCCAATGCCGCGCGTCTCACTGACACGCGCGGCCTTGCGCGATCACTGCACGCGGCGACGCAGGTAGTTGAGCAGGTCGATGCGGGTGATCAGGCCCAGGAATTGCGTGCCGTCCATGACGATGGCGACCTGGCCGCGGTCGAACACCGGCAGCAGCGCTTCGATCGGGGAAGCGACATCCAGGCGATCGAGTTTGCTGACCATGGCAGTGGAGATCGGATCGCGAAAGCGCGCTTCATCGCCATACACATGCAGCAGCACATCGCTTTCGTCGACGATGCCGACCAGTTGGCCATCATCGATCACCGGCAGCTGCGACACGTCGTAGAGCTTCATGCGCTGGTAGGCGGTGGTCAGCAGGTCCTTCGGGCCCACCACCACAGTGTCGCGCTTGTTGTATGGGCGCAGGATCAGGTCGCGCAGGTCGCCGTGTTGCGGGCGCTCCAGGAAACCGTTGTCGAGCATCCAATAGTCGTTGTACATCTTCGACAGATACTTGTTGCCGGTATCGCACACGAACACCAGCACCCGCTTGGGCGTGGTCTGCTCGCGGCAATACTTCAGCGCTGCGGCCAGCAACGTGCCGGTAGACGAGCCGCCGAGGATGCCTTCTTTGGACAACAGCTCGCGCGCGGTGTGGAAGCTTTCGGCATCGCTGATCGAATAGGCCTTCTTGACCCGCGAAAAATCCGAGATATCCGGCAGAAAATCTTCGCCGATGCCTTCGACCAGCCAGCTGCCGGACTTCTCGCTGACCGTGCCTTCTTCGATGTATTGGGTCAGGATCGAGCCCACCGGGTCGGCCAGCACCAGTTCGGTGTGCGGCGAGGCGGTAGCGAAGGCGCGCGACAGGCCGGTCATGGTGCCGGAGCTGCCGCAGCCGAACACGATCGCGTCCAACTGGCCGTCCATCTGCGCCAGGATTTCCGGGCCGGTGCCGAATTCATGCGCAGCCGGGTTGTCCGGGTTGCCGAACTGATTGATGAAGTACGCGCCGGGGGTTTCGGCGGCGATCTTGGCAGCCAGGTCCTGGTAGTACTCCGGGTGGCCCTTGGCCACGTCCGAACGGGTCAGCACCACGTTGGCGCCCATGGCCTTGAGATTGAAGATCTTCTCGCGGCTCATCTTGTCCGGCACCACCAGGATCAGCTGGTAGCCCTTCTGCTGCGCCACCAGGGCCAGACCCAGGCCGGTGTTGCCGGCCGTGCCTTCCACCAGCGTGGCGCCGGGGCTGAGGTCGCCGCGCTGCTCGGCCGCTTCGATCATCGACAGGCCGATGCGATCCTTGATCGACCCGCCGGGATTATTCGCCTCCAGCTTGAGGAACAGCTCGCAGACGCCGGTGTCCAGGCGCTGGGCCTTGACGATCGGCGTGTTGCCAATCAGTTCGAGTACGGAGGAATGAATCGCCATCGGGATATCGTCGCTGCGCCGCGCGGGCTAGGCCGATCATTATCCGACGAACGGCCGGGGAATGCTCATTCAGGCGGGAAACGATCGTGTCCGCCCATGAACGAGCGTGCTCAACTGCTCACAACGAGCAGCGCGTCGCACAACAGGCCTCTGCCAAAACGAAAGACGCGGACGGTGACAGCCGACGAGGAGGCTGCCACCGCCCGCGACGGTGAACTTGTTCTAACGGTGGGGAAGGATCAGTGCGTGAGCTGGTCGTACATCCGGGTGAGTTTTTCTTTGGCCTGCAATTTTTCGCGTTTCATCTGACCCAAGGTCACGTCGTCGATGGGGAGCACCCCAAGTTCGGCATCCATGCATTTCTTGTTCAAGAGCTTGTGGCGTTGGTACAGCTGCTTGAACTCGGGATCGGACTTGATCAATGCGTCGATTTCGGTCTGCGGTTGCCCTTCGAACATGGCGTTACCTCCTTCACTTAAAACAAGAACGCCCCGGCCGCGAACGGCACAGGGCGCTGCTTGGGAATGGAAGACCCACGAGTCACGTTGGCAAAGGTCACAACGGCAGACGCACTGACGAAACCACCATCTGTTCCAACCGCTTGCGTCGCTGCGTGCCCTTGCGTCACTGGCCCGGCCCTCCGTACTTTCCGGGCGGCGGAGTTGCTGCCCGGAGGTACGACCCTACGCCGGTCGCGGAGGGGGTTCAAGGCCGCAACGGCTGCTTTTGCCGTTCCCTGCGTCAATCAGTGACCGCGGTTCAACCGGGCGTCATGCCCGGGTTAAAAGACCTTAACTTCCAACCACTTGCACTATGGCGCCACAACGACCTCGGCCGCACGCGTTTTGCTGGCGGCACCCTTGCCACCACTGACCTGCAGCCGCGATGCCGCGACACCGCCAGCGACCAACGCGTCGCGAAGGGCCTCGGCACGCTTCTTGGCTGTGCCCGCATCGCTGTCGAAACCGACGATGCTGACCCGCCCCTTCTTGCCGATGTTCAGATACTCGGCCAACGCCTTGGCCTGCCCGGCCGCATCGCCGGACAAGGCCGCCTTGCCACCGAACGCGCCGCTGCCCAGCGAGAACACTTCGCCGCGGCTGTCCACCTTGGATGACGGCAGCTTGGCGCCGGCCACCAACTCGGCTTCTTCATGGGCGAGCTGGATAGCCTTCTGCTGGGCGGCATTGAGCTTGGCGGTCTGCTTGCCGGCCACGCTGGTCAGCGCCAGCTCGGCATCCTGGCGGGCCAGGGTTTCCTGCTCGGCGGCCTGACGCATGCGCTCAGCCTCCTCGGCCTGGATCTGCGCCTGCACACGCAGACGCTCGGCCTCCTGCCGGGCGCGCGAGGCGTCACGGCGGCTGGCTTCGATCAGCAGATCGTTGCGAGTGCCTTCCAGGCGATCCAGCTCGCGCCGGGCCAGCGCGGTGCGGGCGGTGAGCTCGGCGATCTCGACCCGGCGGTCGGCCAGAAACACCAGCGCATCGCGGTCGCGGCGCTTGGCCTCGGCCAGTGCCGCCACGCTTTGCTGGGCCTGCAACCGCTCGTAGCGGGCCAGATCGCTGGTCTGCGGGTCGTTTTGCAACGCTGCCAGGCGCCGATTGAGCGCGTCGGCCTGCGGGTCGTCCTTGGCGGCCATGGCCAGCGGAGACAGCGTGGCCAGGCTCAGCGCGCCGATGTAAAGCAAGGGACGCAGTTTCATCGGCCGTTCTCCCCTGTGTTGAGGGTGTTCTGCAGCTGCGCCACTTCCTTGCGACGTTGCTCCAGCTGGGCGCTGACCACGGCCTCTTCGCTGCGCGCCTTGGCCAGATCGGCATCGGCGGCGGCGCGCAGGGCGATCTGCGGCACCTCCTTGCGCTGGCGCTTGTCCAGTTGCGCCTGCTGGGCCTGCATCAATTCCTGGCGGGCCAGATTGACCAGATCCGGGGCGTATTGGTCGGCATCGGCCTGGGTGGCGCGTTGTACGGCCTGTTCGGCGGCAGTGAGCTCCGGTGCCACCTGGGCGGCGGCCGGAGAGGAAAGAACCATGAAACAGGCGATGCCATACAGGGATCGCCGCAAGTATGCGAAGCTAGCCGTCATTAGGGGAGCCGTAGCGAGGAAGTCTCGAGCACGGCCATTGTCGGAAGCCTGCGGCGGACTTGCAACGAGACGCTGCTGTTTGTTGGGGAACCATTGCGCATGGATATCGGCTACTTCCTGAAGCTGATGACCGAAAAGAATGCCTCGGACATGTTCTTGACCACCGGCGCGCCGGTGTACATCAAGATCGAAGGCAAGCTCTACCCGCTCGGCAACACGGGGTTGCCGCCGGGGATGGTCAAGAAAATCGCTTACTCATTGATGGACGAAGGCCAGGTGCCGCAGTTCGAGCGCGAGCTCGAGCTCAACATGGCCATCGCCCTGCCCGATGCCGGCCGCTTCCGCGTGAACGTGTTCAAGCAGCGTGGCGAGGTGGGCATGGTGATCCGCGCCATCCGCAGCCGGATCCCGAGCATCGAAGAGCTCAACCTGCCGCAGGTGCTCAAGGACGTCATCATGACCCCGCGCGGGCTGGTGCTGGTGGTCGGCTCGACCGGCTCCGGCAAGTCGACCTCGCTGGCGTCGATGATCGACCACCGCAACAGCACCACCACCGGGCACATCCTCACCATCGAGGACCCGATCGAATATCTGCACAAACACAAGATGTCGATTGTGAACCAGCGCGAGGTGGGCCTGGACACGCACGCCTTCCAGAGCGCGCTGAAGAATGCGATGCGTGAAGCGCCGGACGTGATCCTGATCGGCGAAATCCTGGATGCCGAGACCATGGAGGCGGCCATCGCGTTCGCCGAAACCGGACATCTGTGCCTGGCGACGTTGCACTCCAACAACGCCGACCAGACCATCGAGCGCATCCTCAATTTCTTCCCGGAAAGCGCGCACAAGAACGTGCTGATGAACCTGGCGCTGAATCTGCGCGCCGTGGTCTCGCAGCGTCTGGTCAAGGGCGTGGATGGACGCCGCCGCCCCGCCACCGAGGTGTTGCTCAATACCCCGATGATCCGCGACTTGCTGCGTCGCGGCCAGGTGCACGAGGTCAAGGCGGCGATGGAAGAGTCGCTGGAAGAAGGCATGCAAACCTTCGATCAATGCCTGTTCCGCATGGTCAAGACCGGCGAGATCGAGCAGGAAGAAGCGCTGCGTGCAGCCGATTCGCGCGATGGCCTGGCGCTGAAGTTCCGCCTGTCCGAAGGCGGCTCCGGCGAGCATGACCCGTACGCGGATTACGAGGCAACGTCGGCGCCGAAGATCAGTCACGGGTTTATTTGATCTGGGACGCGGCAGCGCCCTCATCCGGCGCTGCGCGCCACCTTCTCCCGCGTGCGGGAGAAGGACATGGGCACCGGACACGCGCGTTGCGGCGCGCTGTGACTGATCTGTTTCTGTTGCGGCCCGCTGCGACTGATTTGTTTCCGTTGCGGCCCGTGGCTGGGGTTTGGCGCGGATCAGGGCTGTCGTTCAAGCCCTCTCCTTACTCGGCACCGCTTCAACGCGCCGCACGTCCCGTGCCTGTGGGAAACGATGGCCGAAGGACTGCTGCCACCGTCGAACATCTCGCTGCACTCACACCGCCGCGTCGGGCTGGGCCTCTGGCCGGGCAGCGTCGAATGGCGGGAGTGCCAGGCACTGTCGTTCGATCCGTTGCAAGGTGGGATACGGTGTCAGATCGACCTCGAACCGACGCGCGTTGTAGAGCTGCGGGATCAGCACGCAATCGGCCAGGCCCGGCGTCTCGCCGTGGCAGAACGTGCCGGTGCGCGGGTCTTGCGCAAGCTGCGCTTCCAGCGCGCTGAAGCCGCACTGCATCCAGTGCTGCGTCCACTGCTGGCGTTGCGCCGCGTCCAGCGCAACGCCGCGCTCCAGGTAGTGGGTGACGCGCAGATTGTTGAGAGGATGCACATCGCAGGCGATGACCTGCGCCAGCGCGCGCACGCGGGCGCGGTCGGCTGGGGCGGCTGGCAACAGCGGCGCACTGTCCGCAAAGGCCTCTTCCAGATACTCCAGAATCGCCAGCGACTGCGGAATCACCACCGCGCCGTGGCGCAGCGTCGGCACCAACTCCTGCGGATTGAGTTGCGCGTAGGCGGCCGCATGCTGCTCGCCGCCATCGCGCACCAGATGCACCGGGTGCGTGACATACGCCAGGGACTTCAGCTGCAGCCCGATGCGCACGCGATACGCCGCGCTTGAACGCCAGTACGAAAACAGCTCCAGCGCCGCGCTCATGCGCGACCGCCAGTGACCGCGCCCGCCGGCAGGACGCTGCGCGTCATGGCAATGGCTGCCGTTCGACGCGCTGCTCGATCGCGCCGAAGATGCTGGCGCCGCTGGCATCGAACATCTCGATCCGCACCACATCGCCGAACGCCATGAACGGCGTGCTCGGCTTGCCATCGCGCAAGGTCTCGACCACGCGCTGTTCGGCAAAACACGACGCGCCCAGCGTGGTGTCCTGATTGGCGATGGTGCCGGAGCCGACAATCGTGCCGGCCGACAACGGACGGGTCTTGGCGGCATGGGCGATCAGCTGGGCGAAATCGAACTGCATGTCGTTGCCCGCTTCCGGCGCACCGAACCAGGCACCGTTGACGTGGGTCACCAGCGGCAGATGGACCTTGCTGTCGCGCCACGCATCGCCTAGCTCGTCGGGGGTGACGAACACCGGCGACAACGCCGAGCGCGGCTTGGACTGCACAAAACCAAAGCCCTTGGCGAGCTCGGCCGGGATCAGATTGCGCAGCGAGACATCGTTGACCAGGCCGATCAGCTGGATATGCGCGGCCGCCTGTTCGGGCGAGGCCCCCATCGGCACGTCGTCGGTGATGACCACGATTTCGGCCTCCAGATCGATGCCGTGGTCCTCGCTGATCACCTTGATGGCATCGCGCGGGCCGTAGAAGCCGGCACTGGTGGCCTGGTACATCAGCGGATCGGTGTAGAAGCTCTCCGGTACCTCGGCATTGCGCGCGCGGCGCACCCGCTCCACATGCGGCAGGTAGGCGCTGCCATCGACAAATTCGTAAGCGCGCGGGAGCGGCGCGGCCAGCGCCTGCAGATCCAGATCGAAGACGCCATCGGCGCTGCCGTCGTCGAGCGAGGCAGACAAGGCGTTCAGCCGTGGCGCGACGTTGCTCCAGTCTTCCAGCGCGCGCTGCAGCGTCGGCGCGATGCCGGTGGCATGCACGGCCTTGCTCAGGTCGCGTGAGACCACGATCAGGCTGCCATCGCGGCCGCCTTCCTTCAGGGAACCTAGCTTCATGACGATCCTGTTGCTGTGGCTGATCGGCCGATTGTACGACCTGTTGCAACAGTGGTTGCACCTGAAACAACTGACCCGTAGCCCAACCGCAGACGCGGTCTTTTGTGCAGCGCGCCAAACGCGCGTACACTTGCGCGGTCTGCATGCGGCCGTCCGTTTCCCTTTGGGACCGCCGGCGAGGCCAGGATCGATTGATCCGCTCGCCCGCCCCACCCGACGCCTTTCGTGGTGCCGACAAACCCATCGCTTCTTGATCGGGTTGTTCCACCATCTCGCAGCGCGGTTCACGGGAACGCTCCGAGCCTCACTTTTTGCATCTGCAATGCGTTTGCGCTCCGGGCCTGGCCTGGTGGCGACGCTTTACTTGGAGCTTCCTGATGTCTTTTGAATCCCTGGGCCTTGCGCCCTTCCTGCTGCGCGCGTTGGCCGAGCAGGGCTATGAAACCCCCACTGCGATCCAGCAGCAGGCCATCCCGTTGGTGCTGGCCGGTCACGACCTGCTGGCAGGCGCGCAGACCGGTACCGGCAAGACTGCCGCATTCGGCCTGCCGCTGCTGCAGCACCTGGGCACCACCCCGCAGCCGGTCAATGGCCCGCGCAAGCCGCGCGCGCTGATCCTGACCCCGACCCGCGAGCTGGCCACCCAGGTGCACGACAGCCTGCGCGGCTACAGCAAGTACCTGCGCATTCCCAGCGCGGTGATCTACGGCGGCGTGGGTATGGGCAACCAGCTCGACACCCTGCGTCGTGGCGTGGACCTGCTGATCGCCTGCCCGGGCCGTCTGATCGACCATATCGAGCGTCGCAGCGTGGACCTGTCCGGCATCGAAGTGCTGATCCTGGACGAAGCCGACCGCATGCTCGACATGGGCTTTTTGCCGTCGATCAAGCGCATCCTGACCAAGCTGCCGCGCCAGGACCGTCAGACCCTGCTGTTCTCGGCGACGTTCGAAGAGAACATCAAGCAGCTGGCGCTGGAGTTCATGCGCAACCCGATGCAGATCCAGGTCACCCCGAGCAACACCGTGGCCGAGAGCATCACCCACCGCGTGCACCCGGTCGATGGCGCGCGCAAGCGCGATCTGCTGCTGCACCTGTTGGCGCAGGACAGCCGCGAGCAGACCCTTGTCTTCGCGCGCACCAAGCATGGCAGCGACAAGCTGGCGCTGTTCCTGGAAAAGTCCGGCATCAAGACCGCGGCGATCCACGGCAACAAGAGCCAGGGCCAGCGCATGCGTGCCCTGAGCGACTTCAAGGCCGGCCGCGTGACCGTGCTGGTGGCCACCGATATCGCCGCGCGCGGTATCGATATCGACCAGCTGCCGAAGGTCATCAACTACGACCTGCCGATGGTGGCCGAGGACTACGTGCACCGTATCGGCCGCACCGGCCGTAACGGCTCTACCGGCGAGGCGATTTCGCTGGTGGCGCAGGACGAAGCCAAGCTGCTGCGTCAGATCGTGCGCATGCTGGGCCGCGACGTGGAAATCCGCGACGTGCCGGGCTACGAGCCGCAGACCCCGATCCGTTGGGGCAACAGCGCCCCGGGCCGTGCCGAACAGCCGGGTGGCGATCGCGCACCGCGCAAGAGCCACGCGCGTCGTCCGCATGGCGATGCACCGCGTCAGGCGCATGCGCATGCGCATGCCGGCCCGAAGAAGCCGGGTGGCCAGCGCAGCGCCGGGCCGCGTCAGGCCAATGCGGGCGCAGGTGCCGGCCGGCGCGACAGCCGTGGCGGCGCTGGCCGTCCGGCCAACCGCGGCGCCTGATAGGCAGCCTCTGCTGAGCACAAGGGCCGCCATGCGGCCCTTGTTGTATCAGGCCCGCGTTGTATCCAGGCCTGCTTTGTATCGGGCCCGGCCGGTCCGGACCCTTGCGTGATCCGGCACCACGCCGGCACCTGCCCTTCCCTTTCGTTACTGCTTGCCGATCACCGTCATGGATATCTTCAAAGTCTTTACGCTCGAAGCCGCGCATCGGCTTCCCAATGTGCCGCCCGGCCACAAGTGCGCCCGGCTGCATGGGCATTCGTTCCGGGTCGAGCTGCACGTCAGCGGCGAACCGGGTGCCGACACCGGCTGGATCATGGATTTCGGCGATATCAAGGCCGCCTTCCAGCCGATCTACGACCGCCTGGACCACCACTACCTCAATGACATCGAGGGGCTGGAGAACCCGACCAGCGAACGGCTGGCGATCTGGATCTGGCAGCAGCTCAAGCCGGCCTTGCCGCAGTTGAGCGAGATCGTGGTGCATGAAACCTGCACGTCCGGCTGCCGCTATCGCGGTTGACCGCATGCGCACTGTTCGACCCGAAGCCGCCTGATGGGCGGCTTCGTCGTTTTTGACGATCATCTAACCGATTGAATTGCAACGACTTCCAACAAGGTTTGGGGAAACTTCAGGAAACTTGTTGCATCGCAACAATATCCGCGTATGCTGCAACGCAACAAACGGTCACGGCTTTCCCGAAGGGGTTCGCAATGTCGGCGCAGTTCGAAAACAGCTTTACCAGTCAGTTCGCCTCTGCCGCAGCACGTGCCAATCAGTTGGCATTGGACACGCTGGAGCAGAACGTCACCGCCACCACCAGTTTCTTGGGTGAGTTTGCGCAGGCACGCGACCTGGGTGCCTACCAGACGCTCTGGCCGAAAGGTCTGCAACTGGCCCGCGACAACCTGGAACGTTTGGCCTCGGCCAACCAGGAAGTGGTCGGGATGGGTTTGAAGATGTCCAGCGAGCTTGGGCAGTTTGCCAAGCAGCAGTTCGACACCGGCAGCGAGCAGGCCGGCGCAGCAGGCAAGACACGGCGCAGCTAGCCGCCAGCAAAAATTCAGCGTCTTTGCATGGGTCCCTCCCCCCATGCAATCCGGCCCGACAGATCCCTCCCTCTGTCGGGCTTTTTTATTGTGCGTTTGCCGGCCATCTGTCGCCGCAGCTTGCGCGCGGCGAGTGGTACTGGCGTGCTTGCCGCCTGGGCGCTACTAAATCGGTAGCCGCAGCTCCTGCGCCTGGCTGGCGGCATCGGCGCCCGGGCGCCAGCGGATCCGCCCCCAGCACGGCATCGCCAGCCGCTGGTGCAGCATCTGGATGTTCTCTTCGACGCGCTCCATCTGCGGGTCGATCGCGTTGGCGATCCAGCCGATGCATTCCAGCCCGTCGGCGGCGATGGCGGCGGCGGTCAGGCGCGCGTGGTTGATGCAGCCCAGCCGCACGCCGACCACCAGCACCACCGGCAGTTGCAGCGCGCGCACCAGATCGGCCTGGTCCAGATCGGCGCTGAGCGGCGCGGCCCAACCGCCGACACCTTCGACCACCACCACCTCGGCCTGGCGACGCAATTGCGCAAACGCCTGCGCGATTGGGTCCAGCGACAGGGTCACGCCGACATCGGCGGCGGCCAGCTCCGGTGCCAGCGGTGCGGGAAAGGCGTAGGGGTTGAGGGTGGCGTAGTCCGGTTGCGGGTCGCTGGCCGCCTGCAGCGCCAGCGCGTCTTCATTGCGCCAGCCATCCGGCGTCTGTTCGCAGCCACTGGCGACCGGCTTCATCCCCACCGCGGTGTGCCCGCGCGCGCGCAACGCATGCAGCAATGCCGTGCTGCCCATGGTCTTGCCGATGCCGGTGTCGGTGCCGGTGACGTACAACGCAGGGTGCTGCATGCATTCGATCCTGCGGCCGGGCCGCCATTGCCGAGAGGGCGCGCAGCATAACGTGCGGATCCGAACGCGCGGCTGAGTCGCAATGCCGCTGCGGATGGCCGCTGCTAAACTTCGGCCATGTTCGCCACCTCGTCGCTGACCGGCAGCAAGCCGGAACAATATGCCCAGCTCACCGCCCAGGCCAAAGCCCTGGTGCACGGCGAGCCGGATCGGATCGCCAACGCCGCCAATCTGGCCGCACTGATCTTCAATTCGCTGCCGTCGCTCAACTGGGCCGGCTTCTATTTCTACGATGGCCGCGAGCTGGTGGTGGGTCCATTCCAGGGCTTGCCGGCCTGCGTGCGCATTCCGCTGGACAAGGGCGTGTGCGGTGCGGCCGCCAGCACCCGACAGAGCCAGCGCATTGCCGACGTGGACGCGTTTCCCGGGCATATCGCCTGCGATTCGGCATCGCGCTCGGAGCTGGTGATTCCATTGGTCAAGGGCGATACGTTGATCGGCGTACTGGATCTGGACAGCCCGGAGCTGGATCGCTTCGACGCCGACGATCAGCAGGGCCTGGAAGCCATCGCACAGATTTTCGTCGGTGCGTTGACGTGACCACCGAACGGCTGCGCAATATCGGCCCGAAAAGTGCGGCGTGGCTGCGCCAGGTCGGTCTGCGTACGCAGGAGGATCTGCAGGCAGTGGGCGCGGTGGGCGCCTTCGTCAAAGTCCGCCGCGCCGGTTTCAAGCCCAGCCTCAATCTGCTGTATTCGCTGGAAGGCGCGTTGACCGATTGCCATTGGCAGGACGTGCCGGAAGCGCGTCGGCATGCCTTGCTGGCCGAGTACGAGACGGCCAGTGCGCTGTTGCCGGTGCGCGGCCGCGCGGTCGCGGGGCCGGTGGAAACCGTGCACTACGCGCGGGCGGACAACGACGATACGCATGGCGACATGCTCGAAGGACACGATGACGCTGCGGATCCGAGCCAGACGCGCGAGGATTGAACGAACGCAGTGGATGGAGCGCAGTTGCGGCGTCTGGTATCGGCGCAGTGCGGCAGCGCATGACACGATGGCTGCGAGCGTTGCGCGCAGCGCTTGGTCGCAACGTCAGCGGCACACCACGCAAAAACCCCGCTGCGAACTCCAGCTAGCGCACCCACTCCGCTGTCGACAGCGCTGTCGTGTCGCGCCATACACCAGACGCAGCTAACAGCAGCTACGAAGCGATCGTCGGTTGGATGCGGACGCTAAGCTCAGAACCGCAGGTAAGGAAACAGGACGCGCTGCACCGATCACCGATCACGACCGCCTGGCTACCGCGCGGTCGTTTTGTCGGTCGCTCTAGGTCAATGCGAGCAGCTCGCGCATGTCATCCATGATCGCCACCGCACCGGAGCTCTCCACATCGAAGCCGCGCAGATAGCCGTAGCGCACCATCGCCAACGGCATTGCCGCTGCGTTTGCGGCGGCCGCATCGGTGGCCGAATCGCCAACCATCAGGCACTGCTGCGGTGCGTGCTGGAATTGCCTGGCCAGGTGCAGCAGCGGCGCGGCATCGGGCTTGCGCTGCGGTAGCGAATCGCCACCGAGCACGCTGCTGAACTGCGCAGCGATGCCCAGATGTTCCAGCAGCGGCGCGATAAACCGCGATGGTTTGTTGGTGCACAACGCCAGCGTGGCACCGGCCTCGCGCAGGCCAACCAAGGCCTCGCCGACACCGGGATACAGCTGCGGGTTGTGCAGCAGGCTAGCTTCGTAGTGACGCATCATCACCGGCATCGCGGTATCGGCATCGTGCGTGCCGCCGGCTTCGCGCAAGGCAGTGGCAAGCAGCACGTGCACGCCTTCGCCGATCCAGCCGCGGATCGTCGCCTCGCTGAACTGCTGCAACCCGAGTTCGTGCAAGGTGGCGTTGAGCGCTTCGGCGATATTGGGTGCGCTGTCCACCAGCGTGCCGTCCAGGTCGAAGATCACCAGCGGATACGGAAACATGCACAACGCCTCGTTGGGGAGCGGACTGCAGTGTACGAGCGTCTGGATTCAAACCGTGTCAGCGTGCGCGATGCAGATGCGTGATGCAGTCATCGCTGCATGCAGCAGGCTGAGAGCGGCTAATACAACGTCGTGAGCAATCGTCAGGTGGGTGTGGACAGCGTGCTCAGACCCGGGGTGTTCGTGTGGTACATGCCGCACCGAGCGCCGGCTGCGCCCGCCTGGCGCTGAACACAGTCGTTTTTGGTAGCTGCTCTACCACACGGCATCGCAGGCACGACGTTGCACTCACTGCGCCTGCGGCATCTCGCCGAACAACTCTCCCTGCACCGCGCCTTCCTCGGCATCGCTGAAACCGCTCAACCCCACTCCGACCAGGCGATAGCGTGTGTCGTCGGGCAGCTCCACACGCTTGGTCAGTGCAAGCGCAATCTGCGCCAATGCATCAAAGGAAGCCGGCGGCTGCTCGGGCGTGTACGAGCGGGTCAGGATGCGAAAGCTTGAGGTCTTCAGTTTCAGCACCACCGTGCGCCCGATCCGCTCGGTGCGCCGCGTGGCGAGCCAGGTTTTTTCGGCCAGGCGCAGGATGTGCGGGTCCAGTGCATCGAGCGCCAGATCCTCGCTGAAGGTGTCTTCCGAGGACACCGACTGCACTTCCTGGTCTGGCTCCACCGGGCGGTCGTCGATGCCGCGCGCGCGGCGATACAGGCTGTGTCCGAAGCTGCCGAAATGCGCCTGCAATTCTTCCAGTGGGCGCAGTCGGAGATCGGCCACGGTGACAATGCCCAACGCAGCCAGCTTGCCGTCCATCACCTTGCCCACGCCCGGAATGCGATTGACCTTGAGCGGCAGCAGGAACGCATCCACGCGACTAGGCGCGATGACGAACTGGCCATCGGGCTTGCGCCAGTCCGAGGCGATCTTGGCCAGGAACTTGTTCGGCGCGATACCGGCCGATGCGGTGAGCCGGGTTTCGTCGCGGATCTGGGTGCGGATCAGTTGCGCGATTTCGGTGGCCAGCTGCATGCCGGTCTTGGCGTGCGTGACGTCCAGATAGGCTTCGTCCAGCGACAACGGTTCGACCAGATCGGTATGCCGATAAAAGATCTCGCGCACCTGCCGCGACACGGCCTTATAACGCGCAAAATCCGGAGGCACGAACACCGCATCCGGACAGAGCCGCTCGGCGCGCAGCGCCGGCATCGCCGAGCGGATGCCGAAGGTGCGTGCCTCGTAGGAGGCCGCGCAGACCACCGAGCGCGCACCGCGCCAGGCCACCACCACCGGCTTGCCGCGCAGGCTGGGATCGTCACGTTGCTCCACGGACGCGTAGAACGCATCCATGTCCACGTGCACGATCTTGCGCATCAAGCTGGTGTCTCTTAACAGGGCTGTGGCCATGATAGAGCAGCCGCGTCTCACGCCTTGATCCAGTACTCACGGCAAAGCGGCAGGAAACGGGCGCGACCGTCGCCGGTTCTCGCCTTCGCCATCGCGCTGGACCGTCATGGCGGCGTCCCGATGTCGCTGTTGCCGACGGCTGGATTGCGTGTACCGGGTCGAGGTGGCGACGCACCCCATTGCGTGCCGCAGCGCGCAATCGTCTGAAAACAGCACGCATGCGTACGGATAAAACGTTTGATTGAACCGCGCCGGCTCATGCACCCTTGCCGGCTTCGCCATTCGCTCCTTGCAGGAAACGTTTGTCATGACTCGTCAAAGTGCGTATTCGCGCGACCAATTGCTGGCCAGCGCGCGCGGGGAATTGTTCGGACCCGACAGCGGCCGGCTGCCGAACGACCCGATGCTGATGTTCGACCGCATAACCGAGATCAGCGACACCGGCGGCGCGCACGGCAAGGGCGTGATTCGCGCCGAGCTGGATGTGCGCCCCGACCTGTGGTTTTTCGGTTGCCATTTCATCGGCGACCCGGTGATGCCCGGCTGCCTGGGGCTGGATGCGATGTGGCAGCTGACCGGCTTCTTCCTGACCTGGATCGGCGCTGCAGGCCGCGGCCGCGCGCTGGGTTGCGGGGAGGTCAAGTTCACCGGCCAGGTGCTGCCCAGCGCCAAGCTGGTGAGCTACGAGATCGATGTGAGCCGCGTGATCAACCGCAAGCTGGTGATGGCGCAGACCGATGCGCGCATGCTGGTGGACGGGCGCGAAATCTATACCGCCAAGGATCTGCGCGTGGGCATGTTCACTTCGACGGAGAACTTCTGATGCGTCGTGTCGTCGTCACCGGAATGGGCATCACTTCGTGTCTGGGCAATGACCTGGACACCGTCTCCACCGCATTGCGCGAAAGCCGCTCCGGCATCACCGCCCTGCCTGACCATGCCGAGGCCGGTCTGCGCAGCCAGGTGGGCGGTGCGGTCACGCTGGATCTGGAAGCACTGATCGACCGCAAGCTCAAACGCTTCATGGGCGACGCCTCTGCGTACGCCTATCTGGCCATGCGCGATGCGATTGCCGATGCGGGCCTGAGTGCCGAACAGGTTAGCGATGTGCGCACCGGCGTAATCGCCGGTTCCGGTGGTGGGTCCAGCCAATGGCAGGTGGAAACCGCCGACCTGCTGCGTAACCGCGGCGTGCGCAAGGTCGGCCCGTACATGGTGCCGCGTACGATGTGCTCGGCGGTGTCGGCCTCGCTGGCGACCGCGTTCAAGATTCGTGGCCTGAGCTATTCGCTGTCGGCCGCCTGCGCGACCTCGGCGCATTGCATCGGCGCGGCAGCCGATTTGATCCGGCATGGCGCGCAGGATGTGATGTTCGCCGGCGGCGGCGAAGAACTGCACTGGACCATGAGCGTGATGTTCGACGCGATGGGCGCACTGTCCACCGGCTTCAACGATCGCCCGGCAGTGGCCTCGCGCCCGTACGATGCGCAGCGCGACGGTTTTGTCATCGGTAGCGGCGGCGGCATGTTGGTGCTGGAAGACTACGACCACGCCATCGCACGCGGCGCACGTATCCATGCCGAACTGCTCGGCTATGGCGTGACCTCCGATGGCGCGGACATGGTGGCGCCCAGCGGCGAAGGCGCGGTGCGCTGCATGCACATGGCCATGCAGGGGCTGGATCGGCCGATCGATTACCTCAACACGCACGGCACCTCGACACCGCTGGGCGATGTCACCGAACTGGGCGCGGTGCGCGCGGTGTTCGGCGACAACGTACCGCCGCTGTCGTCGACCAAGGCGCTGTCCGGTCATTCGCTGGGCGCAGCCAGCGTGCACGAGGCGATCTACAGTCTGCTGATGTTGCGCGATGGCTTCATGGCCGGCTCGGCGCATATCGACGAACTCGACCCGCGCGCCGAAGGCTTCCCGATCCTGCGGCAGACACAGGAAGCCACCTTGAACACGGTGATGTCCAACAGCTTCGGCTTTGGCGGGACCAACGGCACCCTGGTGTTCGGGCGGGTGTGATGGCTGCAAGCGAACGCGCGTGAGCGCGTTGTGCTGCCACGCGGGTACGGAGAGTCGGTCCGTGTCCGCGCCGTGCAAGGGCTTGCCCCTCGTCCATCAGTGGAAAGACGGGCGGTGCAACGTCAAGCAACCGCGATGCGACAGAACAGCGTTGCCAGCGCGCATGTTGACGACATGCCTATGTGAAAGCAGCGACGTGCAGTCACGCGTTACCGCCCTGCGCCAAGGCGCAGGTGCGGTGTCTTATTCGTCCCGCAAGCGGTCGCAATCTTCCATCGAGGTCCCGCTGCTGGCGGGCTGGCCATTCGCGTCCCTGGCAGCGCTCTGCTCTTGTGCGCGCTGCCTGCTGCGGCACGCCGTCCGGGCCTGATCGCGCTTGAACTGCAAGCTCCGGGCCGCATCGATCTCGGCTCGCTCGCGGTTGGTCCGTTCGGTGTTTACGCGTATCTCCTGCTTGGCGCGTCTTGCGATGGAGGGGTCGCCGGTTTGCGGCAGGCCCTCACCGGGCGCAAGCACTTCCAGCGCCGGCGAGTTGCCGGGTGAATGGTCGCGCCACAGCGCGCGCTCACTCTCCACGGTCCATTCGCGGCCGCGGTAATGCGCATCCCAATACGCGTCCAGCGAAAACTCGATTTTTGGCACCACGCGGCTCAGATCGCCGCGCTCCAGTGCGATCGCTTGCGCAGGCATCCAGCCGCGCGCATCCGGCGTACGCACATCGCACCATCTGCCGTTCTTCAGGCACCCATAGACCGTGAGCGCGTTGCCGGCGCTGGCCTCGCCCACGCGCCGGTATTCCTCGCCCGGGCCTGCGCGCAGGCCGGCCAGACTGCTGGCGTGACCGGTGTGCTGCGCCGCGGCCGGTACCGCCGCGGAAATCAACACCACCAAACTCCATGACAGACGTTGCTGCATTGCACGTTCCTTGATGTGCTGATCCAGTGGCGCATCGGCCACCTGCGTGACCGCGCTGCTGCGCTTATACGACAACCCACCTCACTGCACTGCGAACGCTTGCATTGCGAACGCAACGCCTGCCAGCGATGGCAGGCGCACGACTGGCCCGCTCAGCCCGCCATGCCGTTATGCCGCAGCAGCGCATCGATGCTGGGCGCGCGACCACGGAAGGCGCGGAAGTTGTCGGCAGCGCTGCGGCTTCCGCCACGCGACAGCACTTCAAAGCGAAAGCGCGCACCAGTCTCGGCAACTTGCTCGGGTGCTTCTTCGAACGCGGCGTAGGCGTCGGCGCTGAGCACTTCGGCCCATTTGTAGCTGTAGTAACCAGCCGCGTAGCCACCGGCAAAGATATGGCTGAACTGATGCGGGAAGCGATTCCACGCCGGCGGGCGATTGACGGCGACCTCATCGCGCACGCGCTCGATCAGCTGCAGCACGCTGTCCTGGGCCGGGTCGAAACTGCTGTGCAATTGCATGTCGAACAACGCGAATTCCAGCTGCCGCACGGTGAACATGCCGCTCTGGAAATTGCGCGCGGCCAGCAGCCGGTCGAACAGATTGCGCGGCAGCGGCTCGCCGGTCTGCACGTGCGCGGTCATCGCCTGTACGCGCTCCCATTCCCAGCAGAAGTTCTCCATGAACTGGCTGGGCAATTCCACCGCATCCCATTCCACGCCGTTGATCCCGGCCACACCCAGCTCGCCGATACGGGTGAGTAGCTGATGCAGGCCATGGCCCATTTCATGGAACAGCGTGGTGACTTCGCCATGCCGGAACGTGGCCGGTGCATCGCCGCTGCCACGGCCGAAGTTGCACACCAGATACACCAGCGGTGTCTGCACGCCGTTGGCGGTCTCGCGGCGGTTGCGGCAATCGTCCATCCAGGCGCCACCGCGCTTGCCTTCGCGCGCGTACAGATCCAGATAGAACTGGCCGACCAAGACGCCTTGCGCATCTTCGAGCCGGTAAAAACGCACATCCTCATGCCAGACCGGCGCGCTGTCCGGCTTGATGCGCAGGCCGTACAAACTGTGGATCACATCGAACAGGCCGGCCAGCACTTTCGGCTCGGTGAAATACTGCTTCACTTCCTGCTCGGAGAAACTGTAGCGCGCCTGCTTGAGCTTTTCGCTGACGTAGGCCAGGTCCCAGGCCTGCAGGTCGTCCAGGCCAAGTTCGTCGCGCGCAAAGGCTTCGAGTTCGGCGCGGTCGCGTTGCGCATAGGGCTTGGCGCGCACCGCCAGGTCGCGCAGGAACCCCATCACTTCATCCGGGCTTTGCGCCATCTTGGTGGCCACCGAATAGTCGGCATACCCGGAAAACCCGAGCAGCTGCGCCAGCTCCGCGCGCAGAGCGAGAATGCGATCGATATTGGCGCTGTTGTCCAGCGCGGCATCGCCGAATTCGGACGCGCGCTCGGCGTTGGCGCGATACAGCAGCGCGCGCAGGTCGCGACTGTCGGCATCGCTTTGCACCGGCAGATAGCACGGCATCTGCAAGGTGAACTTCCAGCCCGGCACGCCATCTTTTTCTGCGGCAGCGCGGGCGGCGGCGATCACTTCGGCCGGCAGGCCGGACAACTGGGTGTCGTCTTCGGTCACGTACGACCATGCGTCGGTGGCGTCGAGCACGTTCTGCGAAAACTTGGCCGCCAACGCGGACAGCTCTTCCTGGATCTGCGCAAAGCGCGCCTTGGCCTCGTCGTCCAGCTCGGCGCCGCCGAGACGGAAATCGCGCAGCGCGTTGTCCAGCACCTTGTGGCGTGCGGCGTCGTAATCGGCCGCTTCCGGCGATTGCGCCAGCGCCTTGTACTGCGCGTACAACGCCAGGTTCTGGCCCAGCGCGCTGCCGAAGCGGCTCACCTTGGGCAGATTGCTGTTGTAGGCCTCGCGTAGCTCGGGCGTGTTCATCACCGCCTGCAGATGGCCGACCTGGCCCCACGCGCGCCACAACCGCTCGGTGGCATCGTCCAGCGGCACCACGAAGCTGTTCCAGCTCACCGGGCTGACCTGCTCGGCCACCTTCACTGCCGCTTCCGCCTCGGCCAGCAGTTGGTCTATCGCCGGGCCCACGTGCGCGGGAAGAATGGCATCGAAGGACGGCAGTCCGGACAGGTCGAGCAGCGGGTTGGTCATGAGGCGCTCCGGCGGTGGACTGGATCAGGGATGACGAAGATGTCTGGTGACACCTACCGACACGCGGCGCGCGTCAGCAGGCTCCCGATATGGCGATCATTCCAGCGCAGCACAAGGCAGCTGCGGCAATGCGCCGCCGTTGACCGCGCTGGCAATGGCCGCATCGCTGTCGGTGACATCGATCGCGCGTTCCACATACCAGGCCGGGTTGTAGTAACTGTGCGCGTAGCGCTCGCCGGCATCGCACAGGATGCTGACGATGGAGCCCTGACGGCCTTCCTCGCGCATCCGCTGCGCGGCGTGCAGCACGCCGATGAAGTTGGTGCCGGTGGAACCGCCCACGCGACGGCCCAGGGTGGCGCTGACGTGACGCATCGCGGCCAGGCTCAAGGCATCGGGCACCTTGATCATTTCATCCACGCAGCTGGCGATGAAGCTCGATTCCACCCGCGGCCGGCCGATGCCTTCGATGCGCGAGCCGCCGGTGATCGCCAGCTCCTTGGGGCACTGCCCGTCCACCGCGCGGCAATAGCCATCGAAGAACACCGACACTTCCGGGTCCACGCACAGGATGCGGGTGTGATGGCGGCGATAGCGCACATAGCGCCCCAAGGTGGCGCTGGTGCCGCCGGTGCCGGGGCTGCAGACGATCCAGTCGGGGATGGGGTGCGGTTCTTCGGCCAGCTGTTTGAAGATCGATTCGGCGATGTTGTTGTTGGCGCGCCAGTCGGTAGCGCGCTCGGCGTAGGTGAACTGGTCCATGAAATGCCCGCCGGTCTCGCGCGCGAGCTGGTGCGAGGCGCTGTCCAGATCGCAGGCGCGCTCCACCAGATGGCAGCGGCCGCCCTGGAATTCGATCGCGGCGATCTTCTCCGGCGAGGTCGAGGCCGGCATCACCGCGATGAAGGGCACCCCCAGCAAGCGCGCGAAATAGGCTTCGGAAATCGCAGTCGACCCGCTGGAGGCCTCGATCACCGGGCGCCCTGCACGCAGCCAGCCATTGGTCAGCGCATACAAAAACAGCGAGCGCGCCAAGCGGTGCTTGAGGCTGCCGGTGGGGTGGCTGGACTCGTCCTTGAAGTACAGGTCGATGCCCGGATAGCCCGGCAGGTCCATCGGAATCAAATGGGTGTCGGCCGAACGATTGAAATCGGCCTCGATCTTCTGGATGGCGGCGGCCACCCACTGGCGCTGCGACATGGGCACGGACGTGATGCGAAAGAGACGCCGATTCTACCGCCGCCAGGCGCGCACCCGGGGCGGGCAGTCATCGGGCGGACAGTTGCGGGCCGGTGGTATGCTCGCAGCGTCCTTTGCCAGCCCCGACCGCCCGTGCTGCGTTGCCTGTTCCGCCTGCTGTTATGCCTGTGCCTGGTCGCCAATACGGCCACCGGCGCGTGGGCGTCGGTAGGCATGGCGATGCCGGACATGGCCAGGCCGCAGGGAGCAACGCACGCGATGCAGGCGCGCATGACAGCAGCAATGCCTTGCCATGACGCCATGCTAGCGCCCGATACGGCGCCGTTGCCCGACAAAACCCAACACGCGCACGCAAGCGACTGCTGCAAGCTGGGCAGCTGCGACTGCCTGCAACATGGCAGTCTGGCCTTGCTGACCCTGCCTGCGGTTCCGGCAGGGCTGCTCGGTCATTCAGCGGTGGCTGCCGCCCTGGACGAAGGCCGTGCCAGCCCGGCACACGAACAACCGGTTCGACCTCCCATCGGCTAACGGTCGATACGACACGACGCGCTTCATCAGCGCTGCGTCGCCGCTGCTCAGCATCGGCTGGGGCTGCGCGAACGCTTCGACGATACGTGCGTCGTCCGCCTGATCTGACGATCGCGCACCGCGTCCATCGGCCATTCCACGCATGCTTCGCCCCGCGTCCTCGCGCGCGGGATTTCCCAGCGATGCGCTGCGTCTGCCTGCTGTTGCAGACGCGCCGGAGGTGACATGTCTTCCGATTCCCCTGTGTTCGATCCAACATCCACACCCACCCTCAGCCGGCGCCGTTTTGTGCAAGGCCTGGCCCTGGGCGGGCTTGCCGCAGGCGCCGGGCTGTGGCGCACCGATGCGCGTGCGGCCGGCGCGGTCTCCACGCCGGTCCTGCGCGGCAGCAGCCAGTCGCTGCAGATTGGCCGGCTGCCGGTCAATTTCACCGGGCGCACGCGCCCTGCCATCACCGTCAATCAGAGCCTGCCTGCGCCAACGCTGCGCTGGCGCGAGGGCGACACGGTGAGCGTGCGTGTGCGTAATGCGCTGACCGACCAGCCCACCTCGGTGCATTGGCATGGCCTGCTGCTGCCCGCCAACATGGACGGCGTGCCGGGCATGAGCTTCGATGGCATCGCGCCTGGCCAGGACTATCACTACCGCTTCGCGCTGCGCCAATCCGGCACCTACTGGTACCACAGCCACTCGATGTTCCAGGAGCAGGCCGGCCTGTACGGCGCCATCGTCATCGACCCACTGGCACCGCCGCCGTACCGCCACGATCGCGAACATGTGGTGCTGTTGTCGGACTGGACCGATCTCGACCCGGCGGCGCTGTTCCGTCGTTTGAAACAGATGCCCAGCCACGACAATTACGCGCAACGCACGGTGGGCGATTTTGTGCGCGATGCGCGCGAAGACGGCTTGCGCGCGACACTGGCCGACCGCGGCATGTGGGGGCGCATGCGCATGACGCCCACCGACCTGTCGGACGTCAACGCCAACACCTACACCTATCTACTCAACGGCGTGGCGCCAGCCGGCAACTGGACCGGGTTGTTCACTCCCGGCGAAAAGGT
The DNA here is from genome assembly GCF_035012785.1 of Xanthomonas sp. WHRI 8932A. Lineage (NCBI taxonomy): Bacteria > Pseudomonadati > Pseudomonadota > Gammaproteobacteria > Lysobacterales > Lysobacteraceae > Xanthomonas > Xanthomonas sp. WHRI 8932A. The sequence continues at coordinate 19,464 of NZ_JAYGQQ010000003.1, read as the reverse complement.
GTTACTGCGTTTCATCAATGGCTCCTCGATGACCTACTTCGACATCCGCATCCCCGGTCTGCGCATGACCGTGGTCGCCGCGGACGGCCAATACGTGCATCCGGTCAGCGTGGACGAGCTGCGAATTGCTGCGGCCGAAACCTTCGACGTGCTCATCGAGCCGACCGGCCAGGACGCGTTTACGTTGTTTGCGCAGGACATGGGCCGCACCGGATTTGCCTGCGGCACGCTGGCAGTGCGGCATGGCCTGCAGGCACCAATTCCCACACTGGACCCACGCGCGATCCTGACCATGCAGGACATGGGGCATGGCGATGGTACGGGGCATGCCGATCACTCCATGCACGCTGACGATGCCATGCAGGGCGACATGCATGCCGGACATGCGATGCCGATGCCGATGCCGATGCCGATGCCGATGCCGGCCCAGCATGCGCACACCCCGGACAGCGCATCGGACAAAGCACCGCACCACCCCGCCAGCGAAACTGGCAATCCGTTGATCGACATGCGCAGCAATGCCACTGCACCGCGACTGGACGACCCTGGCATAGGCCTGCGCGATAACGGCCGCCGCGTGCTGTGTTACGGCGATCTGCACAGCCTGTTCGACGACCCGGATGGCCGCGAGCCTGGTCGCGAGATCGAGCTGCATCTGACCGGCCACATGGAAAAATTCGCGTGGTCCTTCGACGGTATCGCCTTCGCCTCCGCCGACCCGCTGCGGCTGCGTTACGGCGAGCGTCTGCGCATCGTGCTGGTCAACGACACCATGATGCAGCACCCGATTCACCTGCACGGCATGTGGAGCGACCTGGAAGATGCCGACGGCAATTTCCAGGTGCGCAAGCACACCATCGACATGCCGCCCGGTACGCGCCGCACCTATCGCGTGCGTGCGGATGCGCTCGGCCGCTGGGCCTACCACTGCCATCTGCTGTACCACATGGAAGCGGGCATGATGCGCGAAGTACGGGTGGACGCATGAGCGCGTTACGTCTACGCCCACTGTTCGTGAGCACGTGGTTGTTCAGTGCATCGTTGGCCGCACAGGAGCATGTGGATGCGCCGAGCAACGACTCAGCGCACGACCCGCATGTGCATGCAGTGCAGATGACGGCCGAAGCTGACGATGCTGATTCGCACACGGTGACAGCGTCGGATGCGGAGTCGGCAACTGCGCAGGACACGCTGCCTGCCATGGAGATGGCCCACGCGCACATGCAGCACGTCGGTCAGGCGCCATCGCCTGCAGAGACTGCTCACCACGACGCCGCACAGCATGCGACACACACCGATGTACCTGCGTTGCAGCACGCTGAGACGCAGGAATCCGCATCAAATCCACGTGCCGATCACAGCCACATGTCGCACGCGGGCATGGAGCATGGCTCCATGGATCACGCGGCGATGAATCACGCATCCATGGATGAAACCCCCGCGCAGCAGCCGCCGATGGATCACACACCTATGGACCATGCGCAGATGCATCACGACGCACCTACAAACGTGCCGATGCAAACACATGCCTCCACCCACAGCACCGCACTGCCACGCGAGCCGATTCCAGAGCCGACCGCCGAAGACATCGCAGCGGCCTTCGCCCCGTTGCAGAGCCACGCGATGCATGGCATGGGAATCAACCGGTACGTACTGCTCGATCGACTGGAGGCGTTCGACAGCGATCGCGGCAGTGGACAGCAATGGGAAGCGCGCGCGTGGATCGGTGGAGACATCAACCGACTCTGGCTACGCAGCGAAGGCGAGCGACAACAGGGGCGCACGCAAGATGCGTCGGTCGAAGCGTTCTACGGCCATGCCATCTCGCCCTGGTGGGATGTACTGGTAGGCGTGCGTCAGGACATCGGCACCGACCATCGCAGTTGGGCAGCATTCGGTGTGCAAGGCCTGGCGCCGTACAAGTTCGAAACCGAGGCTACTCTCTTCGTGGGCAGCGGCGGTCGCGCGGCCCTGCGACTGGAAGGCGAATACGACGTGCTGCTCACCAACCGCCTGATCGTGCAGCCGCGTGTGGAAGCAAACATCGCACTGAGCGAGGATACGCAGCGCGGCATCGACAGCGGACTGGAGCAGCTCGAAGCGGGTGTGCGACTGCGCTACGAAATCACGCGCCGGTTTGCGCCCTACATCGGCTGGGTGCATCAGCGCAACTTCGGCAACCGGGCCCAGCTCGCCACGATGGATGATGAACCGGCACGCGACAGCCGCTTCATCGCCGGCGTGCGCATCTGGTTCTGAGATGGTCACAGCCGTGCGCATGGACCTGGCCGCTCCGGCCCGTGCGCACGGCCTGTAAGCAGGCAAACGCAGACATAAAGCAATGATCGACTACAGCGCGTTGCGGCCAGATCACCGACGCGCGCAATGCAGACACGCCGACAACCATTGCCTCGCTAACATCGGCCCCCACTGCAGCACTGACCTGTGCCCCCGATTTCAACAAGGAACCCAACATGCCTCTGACCGATCTGCAACACGTTCCCGGCGCCAGCACCGCGCCTGCCGAAACCAGCGGTTTCGTGTTCAACCACACCATGCTGCGCATCAAGGATGCGCAACGCTCATTGGACTTCTACACACGCGTACTCGGCTTCCGCCTGCTGGATGCGCGCCACTTCGCCGAAGCGGAGTTCAGCTTGTATTTTCTCGCATTACTCCCGGAAGGCACAGCGATTCCCGACGACGACGCAGCGCGCCGTCTGTGGATGGCCGGCATCCCCGGCGTGCTGGAACTCACCCACAACCACGGCACCGAAACCCAGGACGGCCCGGTTTATCACGACGGCAACAGCGACCCACGCGGCTTCGGTCATATCTGCGTCTCGGTACCGGACATCCACGCCGCCTGCGCACGCTTCGACAGCCTCGGCGTGGCATACCAAAAACGCCTGCAAGACGGCCGCATGAAGCACCTGGCTTTCATCAAGGACCCGGACGGCTATTGGGTGGAGATCATTTCCAATACACCGCTGGCGTAATCCACAAAAATGCCCGGGGTTACCCGGGCATTTTTTTCAACCTTCACGCATTCCGTTGTGCAGACAGCCGTGTCGGTCAGTTGCCTTCAGGTCTGGTGCTGATCAGTTGGAGGCAGTCACAGTCGCTCTGTCTGGGAACCACTGCGGCAACTGCTCGGCAAATTTTGCAGCGCATTCGTCGCTATAGGCTTGTGCGGCCTCTTTGACCAATGCGTAATCGTTGGCTTCCCACTCTTCCAACGAGGCGGTGCGCGGTGTGGGCGTACAGTCCAGACTGACTGGGCTCGCCTTGCGCTTGAGAAGGCCCGTGCGTTCCCCACCGATCGTCACTGCGTAGCGTAACTCGTAGGGCGATTTGGTGTCGGCCAGGCTTTGATAAACCAGCAGCCAGTCGGACATCAGCACCTGCAATGGGAACCGATCCACCGGCAGCGCTGCCGGATGCCCGGTGAAGTAGGTCTTCAAATGCGCGTTGACCGCATCGCGCTGCAGTTGATAACCGGGATTCCCCACACCTTCCATCTTCTCGCCTTTCAGCTGACCCTTGCTGAAGGCAGATACAGTAACGCCGCGTGCAAACAAGCTGGTCGCAATCTGCAACCCCACTAACGCTCCGGTATGCCCGCGCCGCACCACGCGCAACATTTCATCGCCGTTGGGCAGGCCGTTCGAGCCTACCCGCATGCTGGAATATAACGGAAGCTGCAAGGCCCAGTCAGGCGACGGTGCAGTGACATCATCTACATCGGCTGGTGTTTGCGTCGATGGCTGCTCTTCTGCCGGCGCAACCGCAATCGTCCCCGCTTCAGCCGCCGCCGCGTAGGCGATTGCCGTGGAAAAATCACCGCCCGCCAACGCAGGTACCACCGCAGCGGCTTCCGTCACGCGCGCAGGCGTACAGAACGTGGCAGCTGCACGCATCTGCGCTGCATGGAAACCGACGCCGTTGATCTGGTGCACCACGGCATCCTTGCCGTACTGCTCCACCAGCTTGCCGATCACTGCATCCGATGGCGGTTGCTGCGCGCAAACCTCGGCAGCGGCGATGCGCGACCAGGCGAACTGCAGTGCAGGATCCCAGCCCATCGCATCTTCGCCCACGAAGCCGTGGTCGTAGTGATACGCATAGATGGCAGGGTCGATTTCCTGCAGCGTCATTCCGCCCTCACCGGCATAGCCCGGCGGCAGGTCTTGTGCAATAGCAAGCCCAGGCAGTGCCAACAGCACCGCCGCGATACACGTCTTCATGAATCCACGTCCCTCTGGATGATTGCGACGCGCAGCATGTCCCCCATGCTGCGCGCACGATGCGCCGCAGCGCATCGACGCTACGACGATCAACACTGCAGGGCATTGATCGTGGGGTAATGGCACTCACCCGGCGGATCTGCCTGCCGGGGTAGTGTGCGCGCGGACGCGGGCAATCGCAGTCGGGGCGGGCCCGACGCGTGTGTCGGGACCACCCCTGCCCAGGCTCACTGCTCAGGCATGCAAGATCCCGCCCGCTCCAGGTTGCCAATTGGGTGGCGTGCGTAATGCAGCAAGGACGCGAACCAACTCGCGATAACTATCGGCCAGTTGCGCGAACAGGCTTGCATCGCTGCAGCGGGTGTCGGCAACGTCGGAATAGGCGCCGCGTCCGAGATCGATGAAGTAGTCCACGCTGACCCGGCGACGTTGTGCCAGGCCGGGAAACAGCCCGGCAATCAGCAGACAGCCGTCGCCCACATCCCGCAACAAATCGGCACGCACACTGCCGACCTGCTCCTGCGCGTGCAACCACGCCAATGCCTGCGTGCGCGACAACAGATGCGCATCGCGCTGAAAGCGCAGCAATACGAAGACCAGATAATGCTCGCGCGACTCGTCCAGCGGACGTGCGATCCGCTGCCCCGCCTCGCGCACCAACGCCTGCCACAATTCGGCCGGCGCCCCCTGTTTGAAAGACTCTTGCATACGTCCTCCTGCGTGGTGTGGACCCTCGCAAGAAGCTTATGCATAACCTGGGCCAAAGCGTTGGCAGAGGCTGTGCTCGAGCGCCAGAAACCGCTGACCAAGCTGCTGCCGGCCGTCAGGCAAGTATGGTCGTTGCGCGAATCGACCCGCGCTACTCGCAACAGCAGAGACGTCTGCGCCTCGCGACCACGGCGCAACCACGGCGATGCAAGCTCCACTCGCAATCGCTGCCTTGCCGATCGCATCGCATCGCATCGCATCACAGAATGATTCCGTCGCGAGGGCGGAGGGAAGCGAACGATTCCGCAGCGCGATGCAGAAGCGCGCGACCACCCCACATCGCCTTCACATGTCTCAAAGAGTGACTTGGCTCCCGCAGCGAGACATTGGAACCAAGCGAGCACGACTGTGTGACATCTGTTCGCATTCAAACAGCTGCGCATCTCTAGGATGGCGCCTGCCCAGCGAGCCCCACGCCACTGAGCATCATGGTTCTGCGGTTTTAGCAGGCGCAGGCGCATGCGCGTGTGCGATGCACCGCTGTCGTCATCCAGCAATAACCGTTGAACCGTCTTGCACGATCCTTGCGCAACGCATCGCGTGGTGGTCGCACGTTCCGGAAGCCCTTCGCTTTCGCATCAGGAGTGATCCGCCATGGGTGTAAAAACCTCCAAACTTACGGCCTTTATCGCAGTGACGCTTTGCGTTGCCAGCACTGATGGCAGCGCATCCCAACGGCCTGATCTGGGCGCTAACCAAGCGCGCACGGGAGGCGCGGCTTCTCCTGCATCGTTTGCTTATCCACGGCCTGACGAGGTGCCGCCAGGTACCGCAATGACGTTCTGGGCATCGCAGCCGGTCGATCGCAACGAGACGGTTGTCGTGAGCGGCGGCAATCTCAACCCAACCGCCACAGTGCGCCTTACCCGGCTCGACGATGGCGCAGTAGGCAGCCCATTGGATGTCGCCGACAGCACCAACAGTGGTTGGATCAACGTGGTGCCGAGCCAAGCCACCGAGCAATCACTCAAGTTTCAGCTGCCTGATCGTGCGCGCGGCGTCTACGCGTATCGGATCGTCACCGGCATCGGGACCGGTGCGACAACGCTGGTGAATGCGCCGGATATCTGGTTCGTGCAAGGCAACGTCGGCGGTGGTGCGTCTCCAGGCGGCAGACTCAACGTCTTCGGCACGGCACTGGGCAGAATGTCGGCATCGAGCCAACCGGTACGGATCGCATTGGTCAGAAACGGAAGCGTGCAGCGAATCCTGAGCGCAGATCTCTCCAATCCGAAGGAAGGCATGTATGTGCAGAGCTTTGCCATTCCCGCCGACGTGCCGCAAGGCGATTATGAGCTGTATCTACACAATGGCTCTGGTGGCCCAAGCGCGTGGAGTCGTTATCAAAACTTCGGCAGCGGACCGGATCGCACGGCGCCGCGCACTACCATCACCAGTATTAACATCGGGTATGCAACCAATTGGCCGCAAACCCGATGCAATGTTGCGCCGCCCATCGGCAACGGCGCTTCGGACGATGCCAGCTTTGCGGCCGCATTCGCCTGCGCGGCCAATGCAAAGGGTGGCGTGGTGTCCATTCCTGCGGGCAGCTACACCTTGTCCGGCCGAGGCTTCGACAATATCCCCAACCACACCGTCATCGCAGGTGCGGGCAAGCAGGCAACCGTGCTGAACTTTCCGCAGGTGGTCGGCAGAAAGGATGCGCCGGCGGTGATCTTCAAGGGTGGCTCCACTGACTACAACCAGGCCAAACAACCTAAATGTGGCCGCCCGATCAATTATGCCGCTGGCGTGTATGGCATACGCGATCTCTCCATCAACGCGCCGAATCTGCGCGAAGGCAGTGCAATCCTGTTCGAACACATGTCCGTCGAGGACCTGCATTCGATTCCGTTCGTACGCGACTCAATCACCACACTCGGCAAGTCGTCAGATCGGACAAGAACCGATCCGCACACGACCGGCATCAAGGCCATGGATACGTCCAACTTGCAGATCACCGGCAACGACATCACCAGTAGCAAACCTATTTTCATGGACGGCAATGTTTATGGCGTGACAGTGCAGGGCAATACCTTACGTTGGCACGAGACGGCGCTGGCGTTTAACCACGACGCGCAGAACGCGCTCATCACCCACAACAGGAACATTTCTGCAGGGGCACCTTATTACGGTACACCGTCGGAACTGCAATTCAGCGCGCCAAGCCGGGATGTGTATTACGCCAACAACGCCAATCAATACCCAGTCGACGCCGAGCCCCCACCGTGGCAGCTCACGATGGACGAAGGCACCGGAAACTACTTCGGGAAGGCTGCTGCGGTCTCGGGGAAACAACTGACATTGGCAAGGCAAGCCATCGATCTGGCGTACCGCTGCAATGCCGACGGCAACTCAGCGATGATCGTCGCTGGAAAAGGCACCGGACAGCAGCGCTACCTGACAGGCAATCCGCTGACTCTCGGCAACACCGTCACCCTAGACAGCGCCTGGCAGATCCCCCCTGATCAGCAATCGGATGTGAGCATCGTGACGACCAATGGCAGGATGCTGTTCGTCAACAACGATTACAACGGGTCCGGCCCTGTCACCAACTTTTATCCATCCGCTGATGTGATCCATGCGTACAACCGTTTCAATCGCTTCGGCGGGAGCCTGGTGCAGCCGAACGGTTTTTACACCGATGCCCAGGCGCTGCTACCCGGTTGGCATTCGCAAATGCTCAACAATGAGGTCACCGCCGAGGCGACGACGAATCCATTGTCGTCGCAAGACTCGACCGCAACGTTCAACGTACAAGGCGGCAATCTGATGATCAGCCAAGGCGAAGATCTGCAGAACCGCACTTACACCGGCTCCGTTCTCAGTACCGCCATCATCCGCAACAACCGGTTTGCCACCGGTGCGAGCGGCAGCGTTGGGCTATTGGATCGGGTGAGCAATTCGCTGCTGGAGAACAACATCGTCCCGGCGTTTCGAATTCAGAATGAAAACGTCAAAGACTCGCTGATCCGCGCCAATCGCACTGCGGGCGGAGGCGAACCGCAGCGCTTGATCAATGAGCCCCGCCCTGGCAACGGCAACATGCTTTGCACAAGCACTGACGCCAGCACCTGCGCAGCACTCAACCGCTAGCGCGCACTCCCGGATGGACGCCGGCGCTGCACGCAAGCAGCGCTGGCGTTACTCCACCGTCACCGACTTGGCCAGGTTACGCGGCTTGTCCACGTCGGTGCCGCGTGCCAGTGCGGTGTGATACGCCAGCAACTGCACCGGGATGGTGTGGATCACCGGCGACAGCACGCCGGCGTGGCGCGGGGTGCGGATCACGTGCACGCCTTCGGACTCGCTGAAGTGGCTGTCCTGGTCGGCGAACACGAACAGCTCGCCGCCGCGTGCGCGCACTTCCTGCATATTGGATTTGACCTTTTCCAGCAGCCGGTCGTTCGGTGCGATCACCACCACCGGCATGGCTGCATCCACCAGCGCCAGCGGGCCGTGCTTCAACTCGCCGGCCGGATACGCTTCGGCGTGGATATACGAGATTTCCTTCAGCTTGAGCGCGCCTTCCAGCGCGATCGGGTAATGCAGGCCGCGGCCGAGAAACAGCGCATTTTCCTTCGGTGAGAAGCGCTCGGCCCAGGCCATGATCTGCGGTTCCAGATTCAAGGCGTGTTGCACGCTGCCGGGCAGGAAGCGCAGCTGCTCCAGATAATCGGCTTCTTCAGCCTCGCTGATGCGGCCCTGCAGCTTGCCCAGCACCATGGTGAGCTGGAACAGCACCGCCAGCTGGGTGGTGAACGCCTTGGTCGAGGCTACCCCGATTTCGGCGCCGGCGCGTGTGTAGCAAACCAGTTCGCTGGCGCGCGGGATCGCGCTCTCGGGCACGTTGCAGATCGACAGCGTATGCAGATGGCCCAGCGATTTTGCGTATTTCAGCGCCTCCATCGTGTCCAGCGTTTCGCCGGACTGCGAAATGGTGACGATCAGATGCTTGGGATTGGCGTACGCAGCGCGGTAACGGTATTCGCTGGCGATCTCCACGCTGCACGGCAGCCCGGCGATGGCTTCGATCCAGTAGCGCGCGGTCATGCCGGCGTAATAGCTGGTGCCGCAGGCCAGGATCTGCACGCCTTCGATCTCGCGCAACACCGCTTCTGCGTTGGCACCGAACAACGACGCCGGGAAGCCCTTCGCATCGATCGCCGCTTCGATGGTGTCGGCCAGCGCACGCGGCTGCTCGTGGATTTCCTTCTGCATGAAATGGCGGAACGGCCCCAGCTCCAGCGATGCCAGCGACACATCAGACAGATGCAGCGGGCGCTCGACCGGCGCGTCGTTGGCATCGAAGATGCGCACGCCCTCGCGACGCAGCTCGGCGGTATCGCCTTCTTCCAGGAAGATCACCTGACGGGTGGCCTGCACGATGGCCGAGACATCAGAGGCGACGAAGTTTTCGCCCTCGCCCACGCCGATCAACAACGGGCAGCCCATGCGCGCGCAGACAAACCGCTCCGGCTCGGCCTGGCTCATCACCGCCAGCGCGTAGGCGCCGGTGAGTTCCTTGACCGTGCGCTGTAGCGCGCTGAGCAGATCGCCCGCGTCGGCCAGATGGTGATGGATCAGATGCGCGATGACTTCGGTGTCGGTCTGCGACTCGAAGCTGTAGCCGAGCGCACGCAGCTTTTCGCGCTGTTCTTCGTGGTTTTCGATGATGCCGTTATGCACCAGCGCCACGCCGGCACTGATGTGCGGGTGCGCATTGGCTTCGGTGACGCCGCCGTGGGTGGCCCAGCGCGTATGGCCGATACCCAGCGTTGCGCCGAACTGTTCGGCCTGCGCCGCCTGCGCCATCTCGACCACGCGCCCGGTCCGCCGCACCCGCCGCACCTGCGCGCCATCGAGCACCGCAATACCGGAAGAATCGTAGCCTCGGTATTCCAGGCGCTTGAGTCCTTCGATCAGGACCGGGACCACATCGCGCCCGGCGATCGCTCCGACAATGCCGCACATAGGGACAGCTCTTTAGGAAGAAGGCCGGCATTTTAGCGTGTCCGCTGTTGTCCACTGCATGACCGTGCCCGGACAGCGTGTCCGCGTCGGTGTCCGCGGACACTGCGGACACGCGCCCGTCCGGGATGAATGTCTTTTATTTCAGCCACTTGGCAGTTGGCACGCGCCCTGCATTGTCAGCGTGACGCCACCGAGTACGCCGACCATGATTCGCGACACCTCTGCCCAGGACCAGGTTCTCCGTACCCCCGCCCACCACGCGCCATGGCGTCGTTGGCTGTGGCCCAGCGTCGCCACCGTGGCGGTGCTGGCCGGTATCGGTTGGGCGATCAGCGCGTGGAGCGCCGGCAGCAGCTCGTTCGATGCCAGCCGGGTGCGGATCGCCACGGTGAGCCAGGGCGATCTGGTGCGCGACATCGCCGCTGATGGCCGGGTGATCGCCGCCAACAGCCCGGTGCTGTACGCCATCTCGGCCGGCACAGTGACGCTGAGTGTGGTGGCCGGCGATGTGGTCAAGCAGGGCCAGGAGCTGGCGCGCATCGACAGCCCGGAACTGCGCAGCAAGCTGGCGCAGGAACAAGCCACCCTGGCCGGACTGGAAGCCGAGTCCAGCCGCGCAGGGCTGGACGCCACGCTCGCCCGTGCCAACGCCAGCAAGCTCACCGACCAGGCCAAGATCGACAAGCAGGCCGCCGCGCGCGACCTGGAGCGCTATCAGCGCGGCTACGACGGCGGCGCCGTGCCGCAGGTGGAGCTGGCCAAGGCGCAGGACACCTTGAAGAAAACCGACATCGACCTGCAGCACGCCGAGCGGGATGCGTCGTTGAAGAGCCAGGGTGCGGATCTGGATTCGCGCAACAAACGTTTGCTGGCCGACCGCCAACGTGCAGTGGTGGCCGAGGTGCAGCGCCAGGTCGATGCACTTACGCTGCTGTCGCCGTTCGATGGCCAGGTCGGCCAGGTGCAGGCGGTGCAACACACCCAGGTCGCAGCGAACGCACCGATCCTGGGTGTGGTGGATCTGTCCAAGTTTGAAGTCGAGATCAAGGTGCCGGAAAGCTTCGCGCGCGATCTGGCGATCGGCATGCCGGCCCAGCTCACCAGCGGCAGCGGCGAACCCTTCCCCGGTGCCATTTCGGCCGTGTCGCCGGAAGTGGTCAACGGCGAAGTCACCGCACGCATCCGCTTTACCGACAAGCAGCCGCCGGGCCTGCGCCAGAGTCAGCGCATGAGCGCGCGCGTGGTGATGGACACGCGTCGCAATGTGCTCAAGGTCGAACGCGGCCCGTTTGTCGAACAATCCGGCGGCAGCTACGCCTATGTGATGGATGGCAACACCGCAGTGCGCCGCCCTGTGCGCACGGGTGTCAGCAGCCTGGGCGAGGTGCAGGTGTTGTCCGGGCTGCAGGTCGGCGACCGCGTGGTGGTGTCCGGTGCAGACAATTTTGGCGACGCGACGCGCGTCACCGTTCACTGATTCATTCAATCCTCTTCGTCGCACTCTCTTTCGCAAAGGAATCGGCAATGCTCAAGATGCAAGCGGTCTCCAAGGTCTTCCGCACCGAACAGGTGGAAACGCACGCGCTGCGCTCGCTGGACCTGCATGTGCGCGAAGGCGAATTCGTCGCGGTGACCGGGCCGTCCGGCTCGGGCAAGACCACCTTCCTCAACCTGGCGGGACTGCTGGAAACCTTTACCAGCGGCCAGTATCTGCTGGATGGCGAAGACGTCAGCCATCTCTCCGACGACGCGCGTTCGCGGTTGCGCAATCAGAAGATCGGTTTCATCTTCCAGGGCTTCAATCTGATCCCCGACCTCAACCTGTTCGACAACGTCGACGTGCCGCTGCGCTATCGCGGCATGCCCGCGTCCGAGCGTAAGCAGCGCATCGAAGACGCCTTGACCAAGGTCGGTCTGGGTTCGCGCCTGAAGCATTACCCCACCGAACTGTCGGGCGGCCAGCAACAGCGCGCCGCCATCGCACGCGCGCTGGCCGGCAGCCCGCGCCTGCTGCTGGCCGACGAACCCACCGGCAACCTCGACTCGCAGATGGCACGCGGGGTGATGGAGCTGTTGGAAGAAATCAACAGCCAGGGCACCACCATCGTGATGGTCACCCACGACCCGGAACTGGCCGCACGCGCGCAGCGCAACGTGCACATCGTCGACGGCCAGGCCACCGATCTGGAACGCAATCCCAGCCTGATGCGCGCGCCCACCGCCACTGCAAGCCTGGCCGAATAAGGACCGCCCCCATGTTCGGCTATTACTTCAATCTCGCGCTGCGCAGCTTCCGCCGCAACAAGGTGCTCACCGCGCTGATGGTGCTGGCGATCGCGCTGGGCATCGGCGCCAGCATGACCACCTTGACGGTGTTCTATGTGCTATCCGGCGATCCGTTGCCTGGCAAGAGCCAGACGATTTTCATCCCGCAATTGGATGCGCGCTCGCGCGATCACCGGAGTAAAGAAGCACTCGAGCAGTTCACACGGTTCGACGCAGAAGCCTTGCTCCGCGAGAAGCGCGCAGATCATCAGGCGATGATGAGCGGCGGAAAGGTGGCTTTGGAACCCGACAATGCATCACTACGCCCATTTTCGATCGATGCGCGCTATACCTCGACCGACTTTTTCCCGATGTTCGACGTGCCCTTTCTGTATGGCGGCGCCTGGTCGACCAGCGATGACGGCAGCCGTGCGCGCGTCGCAGTGCTGTCGGAGGCGCTGAACAAGCAGCTCTTCCACGGCGAAAACAGCGTGGGCCGAACCGTGCGCGTGAATCGCAACGCGTTGCGCGTCGTCGGTGTCCTCAAGGACTGGCGTCCTACCCCAAAGTTCTACGACATCAACACCGGCAGGTACTCCAAAATCGAACAGATCTTCATTCCATTCAGCACAGCAGTCGAGCAAAAGTTCGCAACGACCGGCTCGCGTTCCTGCTGGGGTAACAGCTCGGGGTCCAGCACGGAAGAAAAAGGGATTAATGAGCCCTGTGCCTGGGTCCAGTATTGGGTACAGCTGAACAGTCCACAGAAAGCCGTCGCCTATCGCCAGTACCTGGAAAATTATTCCGACCTGCAACGGCGTGCCGGTCGCTTCGAGCGACCCAACAATGTAGAGCTGCGTAGCCTGATGGAATGGCTGGACTTCAAGAAAGTGGTGCCCAGCGATGTCCGCCTGCAGACCTGGCTGGCATTCGGGTTTCTACTGGTCTGCCTGGTCAACACCATTGGTTTGATGCTGGCCAAATTTTTGCGGCGCAGCGGGGAGATCGGTGTGCGCAGGGCGCTTGGCGCGACCAAACGCAGCATCTTTGCGCAAGCGCTGGTGGAAGCCGGGACGATCGGGTTGACCGGCGGCCTGCTGGGTCTCGGCCTGGCCAGCCTGGGGCTCTGGGGCGTACGACAACAGCCCAGCAGCTACGCCGATCTCGCGCATCTGGATCCAGCCATGTTGCTGAGCACCTTTGCGATGGCCCTGCTCGCCAGCATCCTAGCTGGAATGCTACCGGCATGGCGTGCCTGCCAGGTCGCTCCTGCCATTCAACTCAAGTCTCAGTGATGCCTTGTCGGCCGATACGACCTTCGTCGCGTCGGCCGCAGCCAGCAACCAGAAAGGACACGCTCATGGAAATCCGCCCCATCCTATCCACGCTGCAACGGCACAAGACGGCTGCCGCATTGATCGTGCTTGAGATAGCACTGAGCTGCGCCATCATTTCCAACGCGCTGTTCCTCATCGGCAACCGAATAGAGCGTATACAGCGCCCCAGCGGCCTGGCCGAAAACGAAATCGTCAGCATCAGCATCGCTGGCATCGGGGAAGATCAAAACGCCAATGCATTGACCGAAACCGACCTGGCTGCGCTGCGCGCCATTCCAGGGGTGAAGTTCGCCTCCTCGGTCAGCCAGGTCCCGTTCGGCGATAGCATGTGGGTCACCGGTATCAAGCTGACCGCGGATCAACGGGTCCCGACCGTTGACCTCAATACCTACCATGGCGATTCCCAGACGCTCGATACGCTCGGCCTGCGGCTGGTGCAGGGGAGGCGTTTCACCGAAGGAGAATTCAGCTGGAACAATGACGAGAAGGCCACAATTCCCAGCGTCATCATTACCAAGAGCGCAGCGGAAAAATTGTTTCCCGGGCAATCGGCATTGGGTAAGTCGATCTATACCGAAGAAACGCCTAGCAAGATCGTCGGCATCGTGGAGCACTTCGCGCGTGTCAACGACTATGGTGGAGAGGCTTCCTATGACGACTCGATGCTATCCCCTGTCAAAATTTCCTACAACGATGGGCATCGTTACCTGCTGAGAACCGATCCGGATCGACGCCAGGAGGTACTGCGTCAAGCGGTCGCGATCCTGGAGAAGAACAGCAACAGTCGCATCATCGAGGAGAAGAAGACGCTGGAAGAGATGCGTCGCGACTTCTATCGCCAGGATCGTTCGATGTCCTGGCTGCTCGTCACCATGAGCATCGCCCTGCTGATCGTCACCGCACTGGGCATCGTCGGTCTTGCCAGTTTCTGGGTACAACAGCGCACCAAGCAGATCGGCATTCGCCGTGCACTCGGTGCCACGCGCGGGCAGATCCTGCGCTACTTCCAGATCGAGAATTTTCTGTTGGCCTCGGTCGGGATCGTGCTCGGCATGTTGATGGCTTACTCGATCAACCTGTGGTTGATGGCGCGCTACGAATTGCCGCGCCTGCCGTTGATCTACCTGCCGATCGGCGCGCTCACGCTGTGGATGCTGGGCCAGATCGCCGTGTTCTGGCCCGCACGTCGCGCGGCGTTGGTGCCGCCGGCAGTCGCGACGCGCAGCGCCTGAGCACACCATGGGACGCTGCCTCAAACCCATCACCACACCCTGGCGCCCGGCGATGCCGGCCGCTGGTCAGCTGCGCATGCCGACAAACCGCGATACTTCCCTCCCAAGGACTCTCTCCCTATGCGTCCGATCGTCCATCCCCGTATCGTCGCCGCTGTACTCGCCATCGCTGCGATGAGCGGCACGCTGCATGCCGGCAGTGGCGCCTCCGTGCACCCCACAACGCAGACGCGTAGCGAAGTGACTGAGCGCACCGCGCTGCGTATCGACGATCATCATCTGCGCTGGCAACACAACGCACAGACGCTGGCGCTGACCGCCACAGCTGCCGGCCTGCTGGTCACGCAGGCCAGCGATACGCTGGTACTGCAGCTGCGCAAGGGCGATACCCTGCGCGCAGCCGATGGCCGCGGCATCGCCACCGTGGAAGAACTGCTGCACGCATTACGCGCTGCCGCCGGCCGTCCAGTGCAGGTCCAGGTGGCACGCGGGCAGGCGCAGTTGAGTCTGACCTGGACCGCGCAGACGTATGCATCGCTGCTGCCGCCATTGCCGCCCGCGCCACCGGCACCACCACAAGCGCTGCGGTAGCCGTCGCTTGCAGCCGGGGCACGCACGCGCGCCAGCCTGTCGCACGTCCAGCGCCAACTAGACCGGCGCACTGCCCCGTCGCAACGTCCGTTGCTATCGCCATCGGCTTGCGGCACGCGGTGTGCGGCGACACCGGCTGGCGCCGTATGCTGTAGCAAGTACTTCCCCAACACCTTTCGCCTTTCGAGCGCGCAATGCCGCATATCCTGATCATCGACGACAACACCGCCGTGGCCACCGCGCTGGAGGTGCTGTTTTCCTTGCACGACATCGAAGCGCGGCATGCGTCATCGCCGCAGGCCGGATTGGCCCTGCTGGACGAGCAGGCGTTCGACCTGGTGATCCAGGACATGAACTTTACCGCCGACACCACCTCCGGCGAAGAAGGCGAGGCGCTGTTTACCCAGATCCGCCAGCGTCATCCGGATCTGCCGGTGATCCTGCTCACCGCCTGGACCCATCTGGGCAGCGCCGTCGGTCTGGTCAAGGCTGGCGCCGCCGACTACATCGCCAAACCGTGGGACGACACCAAGCTGCTGACCACGGTCAACAATCTGCTCGAACTCTCCGAGGCGCGCCGCGAACTCGCGCACCGCCGCGAACGCGAGCACCGCGGCCGTGAGCAACTGACCCAGCGCTACGATCTGCGCGGCGCGGTCTTCGCCGACCCCGCCAGCGAGCGGGCCATCGCGCTCGCCTGTCAGGTCGCACGCTCGGAGCTGCCGGTGCTGATCACCGGCCCCAACGGCAGCGGCAAGGAAAAGATTGCCGAGATCATCCAGGCCAACTCGGCAACCAAACATGGACCCTTCATCGCGCTCAATTGCGGCGCTCTGCCGGGCGACTTGATCGAGGCGGAATTGTTCGGTGCCGACGCCGGTGCCTACACCGGTGCCAACAAGGCGCGCGAAGGCAAGTTCGAAGCGGCCGATGGCGGCACGCTGTTCCTGGACGAAATCGGCAACCTGCCGCTGGCGGGCCAGATGAAACTGCTGCGCGTGCTGGAAACCGGGCGCTATGAGCGGCTGGGTTCCAATCGCGAGCGGCACGCCAAGGTGCGCGTGATCAGTGCCACCAACGCCGACCTGCCGTCGATGATCCGCGATGGCAGCTTCCGCGAGGATCTCTACTACCGCCTCAACACCGTGGAGATCGCGCTGCCGGCACTGGCCGAGCGTCCGGGCGACATCGCGCCACTGGCAGAGTATTTCCTGGCGGGCGGCAAGCCGTTGTCTGCGCAGGCGCGCGATGCGCTGCAGCGGCACGCGTGGCCGGGCAATGTGCGCGAGCTGCGCAACGTGCTGCAACGTGCGTCGCTGCTCGCGCAAGGTGCGCGCATCGAAGCCAGCGATCTGAATCTGCCACGCGCCGTCGCGGCGCGGCCGGTAGCGGCAGTCGCTGGCGAACCCGATCGCGCGCGCATCGAACAGGCGCTGGCGCGCGCGCAAGGCGTGATCGCGCAGGCCGCCGCCGAATTGGGATTGAGCCGGCAGGCGCTGTACCGGCGCATGGACCGTTACGGCATCAAACTGGAATGAATCTCCGCATGCGGCATCGCTCCTTCACGTTCGCCCTGTTTTTACGGCTGTTGCCGGTGCTGGCACTGGCGGCGGCGCTGCCGTGGTTCATGGCGTACTGGCTGGATCGCGGCTGGCAGGTGGCTGCGATTTCGGTCGTCGTTTTGCTGGCCGCAATGTGGTTCAGCCTCAACCGCGCTACCGCACCGATGCGCTCGCTGTTCCGCGCACTGGCCGGTACCACCAGCAGCTACCGCGATGGCGAATACAACTTCGGCGTGCATTGGCGCGGCACCGACGAACTGGCGCAGTTGGTGCAGGCACATGCCGAACTCGGCGACGTGCTGCGCGCGCAACGGCGCGATCTGGTGCAGCGCGAATTGATGCTCGACACCATGCTGCAAAACACGCCTGTCGCGATGCTGCTGGTGGTGGCCGGCGGCGATGGGCTGCGCCGCATCGGATTTTCCAACAATGCCGCGCGCAGACTGCTCTACGGCGGACGCAAACTCGAAGGCCAGCATCTGGACGACGTGCTCGAACGCATGCCTGGCGAGCTACGCGACGCATTGGCACGCGGCGGCGACTGCCTGTTCGCCGTGCGCGAGGACGGCGATGACGAGGACGACGAGCAGATCTACCACCTCTCGCGGCGCAGCTTCCACCTCAATGGCCGCGGCCACGAGTTACTGCTGATCCGCACCCTGACCACCGAATTGCGTCGGCAGGAAGTGCAGACCTGGAAGAAGGTCATCCGCGTGATCAGCCACGAATTGAACAACTCGCTCGCACCGATCGCCTCGCTGGCGCATTCCGGCGCCGAGCTGTTGCGGCGCGAGCGCACCGACCGCCTGGGCACGGTTTTCGAAACCATCGAAGAACGCGCGCGTCATCTGGAAGGCTTTATTCGCGGCTATGCGCGCTTTGCCAAGCTGCCGCAGCCGCAATTGCAAACCATCGCCTGGGCGCAATTTCTGGAACGTCTGCGACAACAGATTCCGTTCCAGGTGCAAGGCGACCTTAGCGATGTCAGCAGCCGCATCGATGCAGCGCAGATCGAACAGGCCATGCTCAATCTGCTCAAGAACGCACACGAGGCCTGCAGCGAAGCGCAGCCGCCCAATAGCGACGTTGCGGTGCGCGTGACACGCGTATCGCAGTGGCTGCGGATCGAAGTGCTCGACCGCGGCAATGGCATGAACGAAGCGGTCTTGCACAATGCCCTGATGCCGTTCTATTCGACCAAACGCAATGGAACCGGGCTGGGGCTTGCGCTCACCCGCGAGATTGCCGAAGCGCATGGCGGGCGTATTTCGCTGCACAACCGCGAGCATGGCGGCCTGTGCGTGACCTTGTTGCTGCCCTCGGCATCGGCTGCTTAGGCATCCACTCGCGACACTGTGTTGCCCGTTCGAACGCGCGAGCTGACGCTGCTCCCTGATCGATTGCCGAGCCGGCAGGACCACTTCCGCCGCGCAGACAGTGACTGAAAAAAATGCGCGCAATCACTTTATAAGTGCAGCGCCGTCAATCGGGCTTCAACGTACCACGCTCTGCAATGCGCGGCCGTTTGAGCGCACCACATGCATCGTCTGCACCGGTGGTACGTGTCGCATCGATGGCACGGTAGTAACCGATGCCCACGGTATTGCCGACAAACTCGCCGCCCTGCGACGGGCATTCTCCATCGGCTTTGAACCAATCGGAAAACGCGGCGTACTTGCCAGCCCTGAGAAAGTGATTACCACCGACATAGGTCTGGTCGGACGCATCGCGCGTGCGTATTGCATCGCCGTTGACGTCCACAAACGTATTGCCCTCGATCCGGTTACCGGACGAGTGCCGCGCCAGATACAGCGCGTGAATAAAGCCCGAAGTGCCGGTATCGTTTTCGATCGAATCAAAGCGATTGTGTTCGATGCGGTTGTCGCGCGACTGTTGCAGCCTGATCGCTGCAAACGAATACGCAGCCTCGGCACTGCGGCCGTAGCGCCCACCGATCCGTGCGAACTGCATGTTGCGGATCGTGTTGCCACCATTGCCGTCTTCACCGGTCTTGCTGCTGCCCAGATCCAGCGCCATCCAGTAATTGCTGACCTTCAACCCATCGAAGGTCAGGCGCGTCGGTGCATTTCGACCGCCCTTCAAGACGAACCAGGTCGCGCCGCCGCGCCCGTCGAAGAGCGGCGGCGTGGCAGCGCCGGGAGCGGCGATAAAACGGATGGGCGCGCCATTGGCAAAGGTCCATTGCACCGACTGTTGAAGATAGGTGCCCGAGGCGATCACCACCTCCACCGCCGCTGCCGGCCGTCGCTCGACCAGGCGTTGCTGCGCAGCGCCGAGACTGCGCAATGCGGTCGAAGGCTCGGTGCCTGCCGCCGCATCGTTGCCATCGGGCGCCAGATACAGCCGATAGCTCGACGCCACTGCAGTGGCCGGCTGCAGCATCAGCACACTAAGAACCTGTTCACGATCTTTTGAGTAATAGCGCCAGGAAGGCCAAATGGATGAACTGCAGGCTGGTGTTGAGTTT